>CAZJCX010000077.1:5355-14804 GCA_964544425.1 uncultured Verrucomicrobiota bacterium | reverse complement strand
GCCGGCGCCTTGGCCGGTGTCGCGGGTGACCCGCAGCGAGATGCGGGCGTGTTCGACGAGGATGTCACCGGCCACTTCCTTGAGCGTTGCGCGGAACGCCAGATCGCCGTCGCGCACGCCCCAGTCCACTTTCCAATAATCAATCCCCGCCTCGCGACACCACCGCGCCCGTTCCCGCCAGTAGGTTTCGGCGGCCGGTTGTTTGTGGGTGAGATCGTCGCCGACGCATTGCGGGGCGACCCACACGCCCGTGCCGCGCCAGCCGAGCGACCGGATGCGTTCGTGCAATTTTGCCAGCGTGTAACCCGGGAAACGATCCGCTGCCGGCACGAGCGAACCGTATTTCGCCAGGGACGTACCGGGTTCTGTGCCGACTGGCACGTCCCAACCGCAATCAATTACCACGCGCAAGTCGGCGCGAATCTCCGGGTAAAACCGGCTGAGCCAGTCGAACATCAACTCCGCATCGAGATTGTCCATGCCGGCGGGATACCCGCCGGGTCGGACATCCTGACACTGCGCGAGCCAGGTGCAGTAGTAATTCGGGCTGAGGCTGGGGGTTTGGGGGATGAGGTTCATGCGGGCAGGGGTGACATCGGGCTTGAGTCGAACTCGCGACGGGAGTAGTTTGTCGCCGTGAAAACGTTCGGTAACATTTTGGAATCCGCGACCGCGTTGTCGGTGGAAGAGCAGGAAACGCTCGTGGACATTCTGCGTCGCCGGCTCGCCGACCAGCGCCGCGCCGAACTTGCCCAAGCCGTCCGTGAAGCGCGGGCCGAATACAAAGCCGGCCGCTGCCGGCCCGCCACACCCGCCGCCATTCTGAAGAGACTCGGCGCTTGAAACGTCTCCTCCTGCCGAGCCAACCGTTTCTCCGCACCGCCAAACGGCTGACCCGGAAGAATCCGGCGTTGGCGGCTGATTTGCGCGTGGCATTGGAGTTGTTGGCGGAAGACGCGCACCATCCCCGTCTTCGCACACACAAGTTGAAGGGCCAAATGGCCGGTTCGTGGGCCTGCTCGGCCGGCTACGATCTGCGGATCGTTTTTTAGTTTGTCGAACACGCCGGCACGGAGGCCATTCTGCTGGAAGCCGTCGGCACGCACGACGAAGTGTACTGAGTTGGCGCTGGAACTTGGCGGGATGAGGTTCATCGCAGGGATCCTCGCAAGGGAAATACCCCGGTCGGGACGCTTCTCCGAAGCGTCCGTTTGGGAACGACTCGCAATCGGCGCGCCCGGCGATCGCGCCCTACCAAACGCGGTCCGACGGCATCGTTCCGGCTTGGCGAAGGCGGCAGAGCCGGCCCTACCCTGTGAAGCAACACTCATGACTTCTTCGCCGCGTACTGCTCGATGACGTCTTCGGGGCCGGTGGGGCAGACGTGGGCGAGGCCGCCTTTCTTGCCGTGGACGTTGAGGTTGGCGAGCGCGTCGTAGCACATGATGAAGTTGCGGCGGTGACGGTCGGAGGTGTTGGCGCTGGAACTGTGCAGTAGGTTGCAGTGGAAGAACAGGACGCTGCCGGGTTTCATCAGCACCGGCACGCGCTCGAACATGCCTTCCACTTGCGCCAGTCGTTTCGGGTCAACGCCCGTCTGCGCTTCGACCTGCTGGTGGGTAAGCCGGCCCATCAGATGCGAGCCGCGCAACACTTGCAGGCAGCCGTTCTCGATCCGGTTTTCATCCAACGCGGCGAACGCGCTGATCATGCGCGGGAAGACGAAGCCTTGGTCGTACCAGTAGCCGTAATCCTGATGCCATTCCCACGTGCCGCCCGTGCGCGCTTCCTTGAGGGTGACTTTGCCGTGGAAGAACGCGACTTCCTCGCCGAGCAGGATGCGGACGTTGTTGACGACGCGCGGGCAGGTGCTGGCCGCCCAGAAAATCGTGTCGTCGCCATAGCCCCAGAATTTCAGGCGCGATTTGCGGCCACTGGCGTCGCTGAACTGGCTGCCGCCTTCGTTGATGTCCACCGCCGCGAGCAGCAGTTCCACTTCGCGCGGCGTGAACACGTTATCCAAGATGACGAACCCGTCGCGGTTGAATTGCGCAACGTGGTCGGTGGTCAAATAGGGTGAATTCATTCGTTCCTTTCAGTTTTGCCAGTCAATCACTATGGCGTTGTAACGGTTGCGGTCGGCGGTGAACAGCTTGTTGTAAATCGCCGCGCTCTTCCGCCACGGGACGGTGTGCGAGATGAGTTTGTCCAGCGGCAACTGACCGGTCGCCAGCAAGCGGATGATTCCCGCCCGCGAACTTTCCGGGCCGATGAAGCACGGATGAACAATGCGCAGTTGTTTCCCGTGCGCCGTTTGGAAATTGTACGCGACCTGGCCGGGATACCAGCCACTGAACACGAACCGGCCGTTCGCCGCGCAACATTCCATCGCATCATCCACGAGCGACTGGAAGCCGGTGGACTCGATCACCACGTCCACGCCGTTCGGGAATCGCTCCTTCAACTGTTTCGCCACCGCGCCTTGCCGGGCGTCAATCACCCAATCGGCGCAGTGTTCGCGCGCGATGGCGAGCCGTTCGTCGGCCACGTCGGACACGATCACATACGCGCCGCGCAGCCGGGCGAGGATCGCGAGGCATTGGCCGATGAGCCCCTGACCGGTGACCAACACGGTGTCGCCGCAGTTGACGTTCGCATGATTGAGCGCGTTGGCCGCCACGGCGGGCTGGACGAACAACGACGCCGCGCGGGCCACGCTTTCGGCGGGCAACCGGTGACACGCGAGATGATGTTCCGCGACGTACCGGCAATGCGCGCCCTTCATGCAGAACACCGCCGCCCAATCGCCCACCTGCCAGCCGGTCACCATTGCGCCGAGCGCAACGATGCGTCCCGCCACCTGGTAGCCGTTGATGAACGGCGGTTCGCCGTAATCCTTGCGTTTGCCGGTCGCGATCCACATTTCCGTGCCAATGCTCACGCCGGAGTAATGCACCTCGACGAGCACTTCGTTCTCGGTCGGCTCCGGCCGCGGCCAATCCCTGATTTCCGTCGGTCCGCCAAACGCGGTGACGACCAGTGCGGGCATCTTCATCATTTAATCCTTCCTTGTTGAAACCGCCGGTCGGAAACCGAGTTCCTCCGCGAACCGGCGCATGTCGAAAATCGGGTCGTGATCGCCGCCCGGCCATTCATACCCCAGGCCGCCGCGCCGCAACAACGCCGGCACGGGCTCGACGCAACTCGCGTCCGGGCCGACCAAATTGTACAGATGGAATCCCGGTCGCGGCGGCGCGTTGACGACAGCCAGCATCCCGGCCACCACGTCGCGCACGCTGACCTGCGCGCCCATCAGGAACAAGCCGTCCGCCGGCGCGCCGGCCGGCATCGCGTGCAAATCCCACCGCTCGCGCACCGCGCCGATCCGCAGGCAGGTGATGTCGGCGGCTGGTTCGATCCGCGCAAAATACCGGGCTGTCTCCTCCATCAACGCTTTCGACAACCCGTACGCGTCGTACGCCAGACACGGATGATCGTCGGGAATCGGCAGTTGCCGGGGACGGAAGCGCGCATCGAGACAGCCGGTCGCCGCAATGGAACTGGCGAGCACAAACTTCCGACAACCACGGTCGAGCAATTCCCGGATCAACCGTCGCGTGCCGGCTACATTGACCGCGAGCGCGTCTTCTTCCGAAGCGCCGCCCGTGACCGCCGCGAGATGGATCAAACATTCGATGGTCTGGCCGGCCAGTTGGTCGGCAATCGGCTGCTGCCGGGAGAGTCGGATGACCGGCCGGTCGCCTGGCCAGACACGGAGCAATTCGCCCGCGAGATAGCCGCTCGCGCCGGTGAGGAGGGTGGTGTTCATGGGAGTTTTACGGTAGGGACGCTTCTCCGAAGCGTCCGCTGGGGTTGACGGGAGGCGTTACCATTTCCAGGGCAACCATTGGCGTTGGGCGGCGATCATTTCGTCCACCAGCGTGTGAATCTGCGGCAGCGTGCAGACGGCGGCGGTGAGCGGGTCGAGCGCGACGGCTTGGTGGACGGCGTCGCGGCGGCCGGTGACGGCGGCTTCGACGGCGAGTTCCTGGACGTTGATGTTGGTGCGGTTGAGCGCGACGCATTGCGGCGGGAGCGCGCCCATGGCGACCGGCTGCACGCCGTTGGCGTCAATCAGGCAGGGCACTTCAACGCAGCAGCCGGGCGGGAGGTTGTCAATCAGGCCGCGGTTGATGACGTTGCCGTTGACGCGAATCGGGGAATTCGTCTCGAGGGCGTTGATGATGAACGCGGCGTACTCGTGCGAGAGTTTGTCCGGCAGGGGTGTCTTGCCGGCCACCATGTCGGCGTTGTCCTGCTGGATGCGCGGCAGCCATTCGCAACATTCCCGGTAGTAGCCGCCCGTCTGGCCGAAGTAGAACCACCGGTTGCACTCGTCCTTGAATTTCGGGACGAGTTCTTCCTCGACCATCCGTTTCGATTTGCGGAAGTACGGGACGTACTCGCTGCCGTGGCCGCTGGATTCGGTGACGAAGTAGCCGAACATTTTCATCAGGTCGATCCGTACCGGGTCTTTCGCGTAAATCTCCGGGCGTTCGATCAGCTTCCACAAGGCCGGGTACAAATCCTCGTGCCCGTGTTTGAATTCGAGGAAGAAGGACTGGTGGTTGATCCCCGCGCACCGGTAATGCACCTCGCCGATCGGCACGCCCAGCCACGCCGCCAAGCCTTCGCTCGTCCCCTGCACGCTGTGGCACAACCCGATGAACGGCCGGCCCGTCAGCCGCTGCCAGCCCCAGCAATTCATCGCCATCGGGTTGACGTAGTTCAGCAGCAATGCGTCGTCGGCCATGTGCTTGCCCAGCTCGGCCAGCACGGGAATCGTCCGCAACGCGCGGAACACGCCACCCGGCCCGAGCGTGTCGCCGACGCATTGCTCGACGCCGTACTTGCGCGGAATCTCGATGTCGAGCCGGTACGCGTCGAGACCGCCCTGCTGGATCGTGGTGATCACATACTGCGCGCCGCGGACCGCTTCGCGGGCATCGAGCGTGGCCGTCACGGTGGCTTTGAGTTTGCGCCGGTCGATCAACGTCTGGACAAGCGCCCGCGCCTGTTCGAGCCGCAGCGGGTCAATGTCCATCAGCCGAAACGCCACATCCTGCAAGGCCGGCGTGAGCAGGATGTCGCTGCACAGAGTGAGAGTGAATTTAACGCTACCGGCGCCGATAATGGTGATGGTGGTCATCTTGGAATCCAGAGACGGACGTTTCGGAGAAACGTCCCTACCGGTAGGGACGGCTCTCCGAGCCGTCCGCCGGCTGTCGCTATTCGATCTTCGCGTCGTGCAACACCAGCTCGACGTTGTTGTTGCCGTCGCCCCAGCCGGTCAGTTCAAAGTGGAGACAGAGTTCTTGGGCGTACCTTGCCGGTTTGGTGTCTCACCGTGGTGTTTATTCGTTTCATTTGCCGTCTTCATCCGATGTAGAACCAGTGCGCCAGGCACTTCGTTTCCCTGTTTTCAGGTCCAGCTTCTCCTGTTTGAGCCGGTCAAAAACCAATTTCAGGTTGGGAAACTTCTTCAGGTCAAAACTCAGATTGCCTTCTTCAATACGCGCTCGAAACTCAAAGTGCGTGACTGTCCATGTCTCGACGCTCATCAGGTATGTCTTCATGCTGGCTGGGTTGTCACCGTGCTCCCGATACATCTTTCTGGTGGCCGACTCGACATACCAGACGTTGCCGTACTGTTTCGGAACGACAGAAATTTCCTCCAGCGGCAGCGTTCGATTCCACGGCTTGGGAAGGATTGTTTCCCCAATGGATTTCACGATCAGCCCGCCGCGTTTCGGATCGATCCACTGGCGAATTCTGGTCGGCTCCAAAAATGTGTCCAGCAGGATCAGGTCGGGGTTGTCGGGATCCACTCGCGCGGTGAGCGCACCACTGTGGGCATGTCGTTCCCACGCGGGCGTGACGCTGGTGATCCGGGCCTTCTTCTCTGGCCGGTAGCGCAGCCCGTATCCGTAGCCGAGCGGAAACGGAAACGGCTCTTCCGGTGGCTCCCGCCGCGCCAGAGTGTCATTTGCATAGACGTAAGTGGTCGAATCCGGAGAGTAAAAGAGCGTTTCATGGTACTCGGCCATTTCGCTGTCCATGCCTTGCACAACCTCCGAGCGCGCGGCCCGCTCCACCTTGATAAGGTCGCCCGACCGGGAGAACCGAATCGGGGAATAGGTCACGCTTCCCATTTTAACCCCGGCAGGAGAGAATTCCTGACGCTCGTAAGCACCCTCAACCACGCAGTGGAGTACCCCTGCTTCGTTGGAACGAACCATATCAATTATCGGCTCAATTCGAGTCTGCTCCGCCGGCTCGACTGCGAGTAGATTGTTACCGATTGCTACAACCATCAGAACCGCTGGCACAATACGAGTGTTCATCGTGTTCACCTAATCAGACACCAAAGCAGCCAGTTGCAAAGTCGTGATCAGTCCACGGACCAAATGCGCAGGTGAATCCATGCGGGGCGTCAATGTCAATCGTCTTGGTGCAGACTCGTACCCTTCGACACACTACATCTATTTTTGGGCAAGGATCTGCAGATTGGTCTGCCGTACCACAGTCCATGTAGCCGATCCGTGCATATTGGGGAGCATTCACACAAAGCCCGGCTCCTTGCCCACCACCACAGAGCCAGATTCCAAATGCGTTCTGACACTGAATACAATTCGGGAAAGCCTCCAAACCACAGCCATCATGGTATTCATCACAGGCTGGATAAGGGGAAGGAGGTGTTCCGGGTTCGCCTCTCGCTATCGGCAGGCAAACGCATATCCCCATTAACACAAACAATCCTCTGCAATAAGACGCTGCTGATTCATAATTCATAGCAATTCCTTTCTATTTCGTTTGTTTGATACTCCTTGCGTGTACTCGTTCTGTGGAACTCATTGATGGACTTTCCAATACCCCCACAAGCGCGGAAACAGCCGCGCTTGCAGGCCGATTTCGTTCACGACCAAATTTGCCTTGTTGTGCCAGTACACGGCCTCGACGGTGTGCTTCCCGCCACCGCGCAACAGGCCGATGTCGCCCAAGAGGGCAGTGGTCTGCCGGGGACGCAAGCCAAGCAGGGAAAAAGGAATGACTAGTTCGCAGGCGTCGCTTTGGAATTTCACCGAGACAAAATTGGTCACGTCTTCGACTTGATCGAAAGTGAGGGAGGAGGCGGTAGGGGGACTCTTGCTCGCTGGGAGGCTCGCTCCACCGGAGGCCGGCGGCGCAGCGGCCTCCAGTCGACTGTGGAAGGTGTAGGGGCGGGCTTTGCTCCTGGAGACCGGGCGGTAGAGGACTGCCCGGGGCTGGCCGTTGTGGAGCGCGGCCACCACGCGGACGCAGCCATCGGCTTGCGCGCTGGCGTTGAGGTTGGTGGTGAGCATCACGTCCACGCCGCCACCGCCGATGAACAGTTCCTGCCACTTGGCGGCGCTGTTCGCAAAGGCGTTGGGAGCCGACGTGGTGAAGGCGATGCAGAGTTTGTCGTCGGCAACCGCCAGCGCATTGCGAATGCCCCACGGCAAATCCGCCCAACTGGCCTTCGGCCATTCACCGTCTTTGATCTTGCCATCCACTAGCGGGGCAGCTTTCAAGACCGGTACGGCGCGGGTTTCCCGACCACGGGCGGTTTGCCGGTCTGCTTCGCGCGCAATGATTGATTCCGCAGCTTGAGCCAGTTGATTGGTGGTGACCGTGATTGTCCACGGCGGCAGCCGCTGAATGGTGTCCAGGCCTTCGACACGCCAGAGCGCGGAGAATGGATGACCGGCTTGGAGATAGATGTCGCCGTCGGTGGTCTGGGTGAGGGTGGGATTGAAGCACTCGGTGCCGAGACTGACGTCGTTGAGGATCATGCCCCGTTCGGCACGGTTGGGCCACGGTTTGCCTTGGCGCGCATCCTTGAACAGCGTCGCCACGAACAAGCCGTCGGTGGTGAGCAGGTAGATGTTGCCGTAATTCCCATTGATGGCCCAGAGTTCTTCCGTCGTGCCGCGCGGACGGATCGTGGGCCCCAGCAAGCGGGTGGCACCGATCATTTCTCCGGGGCGCGATGGCGGGCGGGAAATCATCGAATTGTGCAACCCCAGCAACTCGCACGGATACGTCCAGCGCACCACGCCGTCTTTCGCGCCGGTCATCAAGCTGCCATTCGGCAACGGCGCCGGCGGCCACGTCAGCACCGTCCAGCCGTCACGCGCCTCCAATACCTGACCGCCGCCGCTGGTGATGGCGGTTCGCGCGCCCTCCACGAGCCGGACGCCTTTCGTCAGGTCATAGACCGGTGCGCCGGCTTTGGTGAATCGTTGCGGCGTGTGTCGGATCGCGGTTGAGGTCACGACCGAAAGATCCGGGTTGAGTGTGACGTTGCCGCAAGGAATAGACAGAAAACTCACTTCGCGCGGTTGTACTTGGCCGTCGTCATTGTCGTCCGACCAAGCGAACGTGAGGGTGTCGGCTTGCGACACATCATCGGGATTGATGCCTTTGGGCCACCGGCTGCGGTACGGTTGCTCTCTGAGTTTTCCCCAGCTACCGGCGCGTCCGAGGGCCGCGACGGGGATCGCCCGTCCATCGCGCAGGTGCCAAAGACTGGCGACTTCTTCCCCGTTGGTCGGGTGAACGGAAAACACATTCGAGAAATACCGCGACCCGCCAAGCCGCACCGGCCACTGTGGTAAGCCCGGTAAACGGACGGAGGCCGACGCAGCCAAGTAGAAAATACTCACGAGTTCACTTGTGCCCTTGTCCCAATCCAATTGGAACTCCATTCCGCCGCCATTACCGTGATGGTAGAAGCGAGTTTTATCAGCCGGATCCAGCATGCCGCCGCCGCCGTATCGGGACGGCCCGTAAAGCGCCTTGACAAAGTCACCGGCGGTTGTCCAGATGCTCACGCGCTTCGGCGAATAACTCCGCTCCGCCACCCATAGATGCCCGTCCGGTGTAATGGTCAGACCGTAGGGGAACTGCATCCGGCGCGGGTTGTACGGGCCGACGACCGGCCCGCCGCGCTCGCCAATCGTCCGGATCAACCGACCGGAGCCGTCCAACACTTTGATCTGATGGCTCGCGCCCCAATCGCTGACGTAGATGTTGCCGGCGGAATCCGTGGTGATGAGTTGCGGATCATCAAACGTCACGCTGCCCAAAGGCTGCGGCGGCGGGACCAAGCGGCGCGTGTCCGGTTGCATGCCAACCGGCAGGGCCCCTTTCGGAAAGCGGACGAGCGTTCGACCCGTCAGCGCCAAGAGATTACCGGTTTGATCGAACGCCACACCTCGGGGGGTGGCGAGCGCGACTGTCTGGACAACATTGCTGGCAGCGGCCTGCACGAACCACAGTTCATTGCGGTTCTGCAGCGCCACAACGATGAGGCCGTTTCGCACCGCCAATCCACTGACCACCCGGTGCTCTTTGTCGTCGAATTT
>CAZJCX010000077.1:0-5345 GCA_964544425.1 uncultured Verrucomicrobiota bacterium | reverse complement strand
CTCCGCACCACCAGCCGACTTGGTTCAATCGTCCACAACTCGATGTAATCCACCCAATCGAACGCGCCATAAACCCGATCGCCGTTGACGGGCTGGTAGCCATCGTCGCGTGCCAGTTGTCGCGCCGCGCCCCAACCGCCACCCGCGCCAAATGTGCGCCGGCCGCGCCGCCGGTTGCCCTCCAAGTCCACCCAGACAAACCCTTCGCCCGCCTCGGAAACCGATGCCGTCAACAACACCTGCGGCGGCTCGCCCGGTAGGTAGAGCGCAGCATAGGGTGGCGAGTGGTCAGACATCCAGCCGCCGCGACCAGCCGCCGTCTTCCACGGCGTTGTCGCGGCGATGTAGGGCGTGAACTCATACCGCGTGTTCACCGGCTGACGAACCAACCCGCGCACCCGATACGAACCGGGAGCGACCAAGTTGCCGCGCACCTCAAAATAGTCGGCGCGGTTGCTGATCTGGCGATGAATCGAGTTGCCCTCATCCAACCCATCCCACGTGACCACATTTGTCCCCGCGGGAAAAGAGGTCTCGCTCAGCAGATTCCGCACGCGGTTGCCGGTTTCATCCTCGATCACCAGCGTCACATAGCCGGGCTGCTCGATGGAAAATGGCACGGAGATCGGCGCCGGTTCAGTTGCGTAAATGCCGGCGCTGCCGAGCACCCCCAAAAGCCCAGTTGTGCATGAAAACCGCACAGCGCGTCTGCTAGTCCTCCGTGAGCTTCTTTTTCAGCCACTCCTGCGGCGCTTTCGTCGCTTCCATTACATCCCGCGCCTCAGATGTGTCGCCCAGTTGTTTTACCACCATTGCTTCGAACTCTTTGCGGCTCTTGGGGTCAGTTGGGCACATTTGGGCCAAAGTTGAGGTGAGCAGCCATCGTTGCATCAGCAGGTTGTCTTGAAGAACGGCTGTCGCGCGCTCTTTGTTGAGTCGCACACGTTCAGCTTCTTCCAGCTTACGTCGCGGATCGTCGGCCGCATAACCTCCCGACCCCATCGGCGCGCCCATGGGGAGAACCTGACGTTTTTCGTGAGTAAGTTGCGAGCTCGCTCTGCGAATCGCTCTCAGCAGGATTCCCATCATCTCGCGGCGCGTTCGTGTATCTGGCTGACCGGGCCACGCCGAGGCGCGCAACGTCGAAACCCACGTCTGATAAACTCTGCTTTCGGTTACTGGGTCAATTGGCAAAGATACGGCCTGCTTGCAGTAATCAATCACGCGCGCCGCCCGCTTTGTTTCGTTGGAATTGATGCCGCTGGCCGCCGTACCCGCCAATGCCGCATAGATTTCCCCACGCTCGGCCGGTTGGGAATAACGCGGCAGCAAGTCGAGCAGCGCAGCCTCCATCTGGCCATCGTCAATCTCACCGGCACTGCGTCGCCCGAACAGCCTCCCGATTGCTTGACTCGGGGCAATTTCCTCCCCAAAACCCATGTGGCTGGGGCAAAGCGCCAGAATAACAACCCAGAAGAGTACCGACAGTGAAATGGCTCCCATTTCAGAACCTCGATTGTAGAGACGTTCGCTTATGTTCATTGCCATGGACCTCGCGGAACCGACTCTTTCTCGTTTTCTCCGATGCATTTGACTTTGCATGTCCCGGATGGGGCAAAGATAAACAAATGCCGGTTGTTGTCACCCGCAACAAAGTTGATCCACTGGCCGGCTGCATTTTTGTAGTCGAGTGGGATTTTCTGCGTGGCAGTAAAATCCACATTGCCAGTGCCATCGTTGAGATTCTCGATTGGCGCATCTGCAATGCTAACCCGATCAGTCTGTTCGTTCGCCGCATTTACATGAAACTCTCCAAACTCGGCGGGGAACAGCCCGACAGATCCCGGTCTGGGCCAGACGAAATTCTGCGCCGCAGCACTCTCTCGAAAATCCACATTCATAAACGAGACTGTGGTTGGTAAAATTGTGACCAGAAACGTCCTTCCGTTTCCAATGCGATTATCTGGCGGCCCTGCTATCAACGGGTAGCCTCCCGCGTTGGCAAAATCGACACCATAACGAATCGCATTCGGTGCGATGACATCAAACGTCAGGGTACACTCCGATCCGTTTTGCTTCTTCGCTTTGACGGTGCAAGCTCCAGGGGTCTTGGACGCGGTCAAGACCGTTTGGACTCCACTTGGCGGGTTAACGCTGCCTTGTCCGTTCGCTGACCAATCAACCACCTCTCCCGTTGAAAACAAACACGTCACCAGTTCACCAATGCCAATCGTCGTGCGTGTGACCGGTCCCGGCGGATTCAAAGCAACGATGGATGTAATTCCGGCGATGGAGCTCACCGCCGCCGCGTCCAAGCATCCGTCGTCCGCGGTACCAGAAAGCGATACATCGCCACTCGGCTTCCCGACGGTGGCTATGGACCAGTTGCAGATTCCACTCGGAGCGGCTGTCGTGCAAGTGTCCACAGCGATGGATCCATCACTAAAGGTCGCTTTCACCGTCACCACTTTCCCGATCATCACCGCCCCATTTACGTCGAGAACCTTTGCTTTGCCGATGATCGCCGTCGCTGGACAATTACCTGCGGACACATCCGACAGGTGCACAGTGCAGGATAACGGAGCTTGGGGCTCCTCAGATCCCGCCAATGGTGACGAGCAAACAATGGCCCAAAAGGCGGCACTGCCGAGCAGACCACGCGCGAAGCGCGCCATCTGATGCCGGGACAGTTTCCGCAAGTCTGTCGTTCGTGTAGTCGGTGTGGCAGTTCCTTCGATGAACGGATCCGCCAGTTCGAAGGCATGCATTCGCCGTTCGACAGGGCCGCCTGCCCTGATGCGATTTGATTGCCTTTTCATCTAGTAGGGTTGCATCGTCGAGCCGTCCGCCCGCTGACGCTATTCGATTTTTACGTCGTGCAGCACGAGTTCGACGTTGTTGTTGCCGTCGCCCCACGGGGTTGATTGGAGGCGGAACCGGATCTTCTTCGCATCGGCCGGGAGGTCAAGCGCCAGATCCATCAACTTCGCGCCGGCACCATCGCCAACTTTGTGGCGGAGAAAGTCTTTCTTGAGGATTTCTTTGCCGTCCACCGTGACGATCAGCCAGCCGTTCTGGTTCTGCTCCTTGCGGTAGCCGCGCGTGTAGCCGAACGAATCGTCGGTGAAATACACTTTGCCGGTCAGTTTCTTCGCGCCCGCCGGTACATCGTATTCGAGCCAGTGGTAGGCGTTGTAGGTCTTGACCCAGAGACCGACGCCAGTTAACGGCTCGCCACCAGCGAGGAAGATGTTGCCTTGTCCGCTGCTGTACGGCTTGTCGGTCGGCTGGACGAAACCGGCCGGCACTTCCTTGACGATCTTGCGCGCGTCCGGCCAACTCCCGCCACCGGCGTAGTACCCTTGAATGACGAACTTGCCGGGCGCGTCCGTCCCCGGATCGCTTGTCCCCTCGCCCGGCTGCACCATGCCGAATTCGGCAGCGGTTGGGGTCAGGTCGGTGAGATTGGCGGCGAGTAAGGCGGTTTGGCAGGCCAATGCCAGAATCGCCGTGAGCACGAATTGTTTCATGGTATCTGTTCCTTTGTGTTTGCCGAGGTAGGGACGGCTCTCCGAGCTGTCCGTTATCGGTGATTGATTGCCAAGAGCGGACGGCTCGGAGATCCATCCCTACCATCCATTTTGTCGGTTAGTAAAATTCGCGGTAGGCGCAATCGATGTAGCCGGCGGCAGTGACGGTGGTGGCGCTGAGCGGACCGTCAAAGTCGCGCGGCATCTTCCAAACCACGCGCCCATCCCCGTAGGCGACATTCGCACCCGCAAGGTTGGGGTTGCTGGCGGCCGTGTCCACGTAGAAACCTTGATAGCCGTCCGCCGACGCATGGTAGGCGTAGAACGACGCCTGGCGGTTGCCGTGGCCGTAGTACCAGCCGCCAATGTAACCGCTGCCGCCCGCCCAGCGGAAAATCGTGTCGGAGAAAATGACCCGGTTGCCTTCCAACATGTGCGCGGTGAGTTCGGTCGGTTTGGACGATTGCGCGGCCCAATCGCCGCCGTCGCCGAACCCGCCAAAGTAAGAGTAGCCGTAAAACGCCAGGAACGGCGCGGTGCCGGGATTGTTCAGGAGGGTGTCGTTGAAATAGCGCAAGCGCGCGATGTCGTGCGACGGACAATACGCGACCGCTTTCGGAGTTGCGCGCCCCGTGCTGTTGGTCGTGTAACCGCCGAGGTAAGGATTGATCTTCGGGACGGAGTAATCGTACGGCACGGTGGGATGGGTATGCGTCCGGATATGGCTTGGGTACGCCGCGCCCCACACGCTCCGCAACATCCCGCGCAACACGCGACTATTGTTGTCGCCCGAATACGTGGCAATGGCGATGGTCTGTTGGCGGAGATTCGACGCGCAAACGACCCGGCGCGCCTTTTCCCTTGCCTGTTTGAGCGACGGCAATAGGATCGCTGCCAGCAAAGCGATGATCGCAATCACCACCAATAGCTCGATCAAAGTAAAACCCTGAATGCGCCTTGCTTTGGGTGTCAGATTCATGTAACGCTAATCATTAAACATAAAGCGGGACATTATTCAAGGAGGATTTCATCGCCCATGGAAAAAGCCAATCTGACCAAACAAATCGCCCTCGTCACCGGCGGCGCAAAAGGTTACGGGGCCGGCATTACCGCGGCCCTTCGCGACGCGGGCGCGACCGTCTATATCACCGGCCGCGACCAAGCCGCCCTCGACAAAACCGCCAAAGCCACCGGCGCCATCCCCGTTCGCGCCGATGTCACTTCCCCGGCCGATTGGGATAAACTTTTCGCCAAAATCCAACGCGACCAAGACCGGCTCGACATCCTCGTCAACAACGCCGGCCTCGCTGTCAGCATCAAACCGCTCGCCGACCAATCCGACGCCGACATCATCGCCTCCCTCGCCGTCAACCTGACCGGCGCCGCCCTCGGCAGCAAACGCGCCGCCGCGTTAATGAAAGCGCAGGGCACCGGCCTGATCGTCAACATCTCCAGCGGCTGCCAGCGCTACGCCTGGCCGGGCTGGGCGGTCTATTCCGCCGCCAAAGCCGGCCTCGCGCAACTCGCCAAATGTCTCTACACCGAACTCCGTCCGCACGGCGTCCGCGTCACCACCATCGTCCCGTTCTGGGGCGCGACTGAATTCACCAGCACCACGCCCGACCTCGCCGGCCATCCTGCCGGTGACCCGGCCGTGCGCGCGAAATGCATGCAACCGATTGAAATGGGCAACGTGATCGTCCATCTCGCCACGCTCCCGCCGCATCTGGAAGTTCTCGAATACACCGTCCTGCCCACCGTGCAGGACATCATGCCGCTGTGACCTACGACCTCGGCGTGATCGGCGGCGGCAGC
>CAZJCX010000076.1:11152-15038 GCA_964544425.1 uncultured Verrucomicrobiota bacterium | reverse complement strand
GGTTGGATGGCGCGGAGCGCTTCTTTGGCGGCGGCTTGGATGCCGGCCACGCCGAACGGCTCGCCGTCGGTGTTGAGGAGGTTGACCAATCCGTCGGTGAACAGCAGAAACAGGTCGGCGGCATCCACCGGGGTTGTGCGCGGGGCAAAAATGGCATCCTCGTTCACGCCGAGTTGCGGGCCGAGGCGGCTCTGGTCGAAGAGCAGATTGACTTCACCGGCATGACGGCGGAGGTGCAGTTGCGGCGGGTGACCGGCATTGCAGAAGGTGGCCAGCTTGGCGTCGAGGTCCACTTTGAGATAGAACGCCGACGCGAAAATCGGGGCGGTAGTCTGGCGGAGGATGCGGTGGAGACCGGCGTTGATTTGTTGGAGAAATTGTTGCGGGTCACCGGCCTCGCCCGTGCGTTCCTCGATCAACGTCCGCAACACCGCGGTCACCAGCGCGGCCTGCAACCCGTGGCCGGCCACGTCGGAGATGAACACGCCCGCGCTGCGGTCGCTGATCGGTACGACATCGAAAAAGTCGCCGCCCACCGCGAGCGTCGGTGTGTAGCGGTGATACAATTTCAATCCCATCGCGTCGGGGCGCTGTTGCGGGGAGAAGTGCGGGAGACTGTCCGGCAGGAACGCCTGCTGCAATTCGCGGGCGAGCCGGAGATCGCGCTCGCGGGCGGCGCGTTCGCGGTCCAGTTCGTCTTCGAGCCGCTTGCGTTCCAGCGCGGCCATCACGGTGCAGAACAAGGCCGGCACGGTCAGGTCATCTTTGCGAAGGTAATCGTGCGCGCCGCGTTTGATGGCCTGGACGGCGACGGCTTCGTTGCCCTGGCCGGTGAGCATGATGACCGGGATGCGATCGTTGACGCGGCGGAGTTTGGGCAGCAAGTCGAGACCGGTGACCACCGGCATTTGATAATCGAGCAGCACAAGATCAAACTCCTCGTCCCGCAACCGCCCCAACGCCCGCTCCTGATCCGACTCCCAGGTCACCTGAAACGCCTGTTCCTGCGCGGCCTTGCGCAGGATCGTCTGCAGAAAATCCACATCCGCTTCGCTGTCGTCAATGATCAACGTCCGAATCGTCGTCGCCATGATGCCCTCCCCATCGCGCGCGCACCCTAACACCCGCGCACCGGCAGGACAAGCGGGGAGTTCCCCGCCGGCCGAACGTCCCCCCGCGACCGGGGCGGGACAGTCACACCGCCGGTTGACTGCCGGTTTACTGCCGGTTGACTGCCGGTATTGGCAAGCCAACCGCGTGTGGGTAGGCTGCTGCCAACGTGAGGCTGCACCCTCAGTCTCCGGGACGCACAGCTTCCAGCGGGGCCGACGGGTTGCGTTTGTTTCCCCGACTTGCGCTTGGGTGTGTCTCTTCCTTCCTTCTGCCAATGCTCGCGGCGGCCTCCCGCCGTCGCGATTTTCCTTCACGTGATCAATGCGCTTCCGCACGGGGCGGGGGCGCGCGTTGGTCATCTCACCAGCAAACCAAACGAGGAGGAGCAGATGATGCCGAACACGATCCAAGCCAGCCGTTGGGCCAAGTGGCGGGAACTTTGTCTCGCGGGGTGCGCCGCCGTGCTGGCCGCCAGCGGGGCAACAGCGCAGACGTCCTTTTACGTTTCGCCGACCGGCAGTGACGCGCAGCCGGGGACGCTGGCGCAGCCGTTCAAAACGCTGGAGAAGGCGCGGGACGCGGTGCGCGCGATCAACGCCTCGATGACAGCGGACATCACGGTCTATCTGCGTGGCGGCACGTATGCTCTCACCAACACGGTCGCGTTCGATCACCGGGATTCGGGCACCAACGGCTATCGCGTGATCTACCAGGCGTATCCGAACGAGTTGCCGGAACTCAGCGGCGGCCAAGCGGTGACCAACTGGCAGGCGGTCGGTGGCGGTTTGTACAAGGCGCAGGTGGGCGCGGTGAATTTTCGCCAGCTCTACGTGAATGAGAAGCGCGCCGTCCGGGCCCGGTATCCCAACGACGGTTCGTACCTGAACCTGATTGACTGGCTCCCCGACAGCGGCCAGGTGTCCGTGCCGACCGGCATCGTCGCGAACTGGCAGAATCTCAGCCAGGTTGAATTCGTGGTGTATCGCCACTGGGACCAGGACAACCTGCGCCTCGCCAGTGTAACGGACAACGGCACGACGGGATATCTGACGTTTCAAAGTCCCGAGAGCGCGCGCTCGATGGTTTCGCTCTACCCGCAGAAGGACGCCGGGCAGGCGTTCTATTTCGAAAATGCCAGCGAGTTTCTCGACGCGCCCGGGGAGTGGTACCTGCAAACCTCCAGCGGGGAGTTGTTTTACCGGCCCCGCCCCGGTGAAGACCTCGCCGCCGCCAGCGTCGTAATCCCCAAGGTGCAGACGTTGATCAAGGTGACGGGCACGTTGACGAACCCGGTGCGCGACCTGCACTTCATCGGCTTGACGTACCTCTACACGACGTGGCTGGAGCCAAGCACCGAGGGCTACGTCGGCCTCCAATCCGGCATCACCAAGCGCTCCGTGACGACCGGTTATCCCACGACGGCCGGCCACGTGCCCGGCGCGGTTCATCTGGAAAACTGCACCGGCGTCCGCATTGAGGGCAGCTACTTCGAGTTGCTGGGCGGCTCCGGACTGGTGCTCTACCGGGGCGTCCGCAACAGCGTCGTCAACGGGAACCGGTTTCACAACATCGCCGGCAACGGCGTGATGGTGGACGTGCCGTACAACAATACCGGCCCGACCAACGCGCTGGAAGTGTGTTCCCAGAACACGATCGAGAACAACGTCATCACACGCGTCGGCCTTGATTACTCGGGGTGTGTGGGAGTGTACGGAGGCTTTGTCAACGCGCTCATCACGCGACACAACACCATCTACGACCTGCCGTACATCGGTGTCCAGGTAGGCTGGGGTTGGACCACCGCCCTCACCGCATTGAGCAGCAACTCCATCTCGTACAATCGGCTGCATCACGCCATGCAACGGCACGATGACGGCGGCGCCATTTACGTACTGTCCAACCAGCCCGGGTCGTGGATCTATGGCAATTACATCCATGACATGTATGCGTGGGGTTTGGCCGGTGGGTTTCCGTTTGCGGCGGTGTACCTCGACAACGGCGCCAGTAACTTCACCATCCAGTGGAATGTCTTTCAACGCTGCGGCCAGAATTTCTACGAACAAACCGCCGCCCCGCCCGCCGACAGCAACACCTTCGGGTCAAACGACACGCAAGATTCGTCCATTATCCAAGGCGCCGGTGTGGCGACCAACTTCACCTACCTGATCCCCGCCGAGCCCGCGCCGGGTCTGGCGGCCCATTGGAAACTCGACGAAACAACCGGCTCCGCCGCGTGGGACGGGGCCGGCAGTGAGGCGGTCGGCACTCTGTTTGGCGGCGCGACCTGGACAACCGCCGGCCAGACCGGCGGCGCTGTGCAGTTGAACGGCACCACGGCGTGGGTGGACCTGCCGTACACACGCATCAACCCGCTCGCGACCAACTTCACCGCCGCCGCGTGGGTGAAACTCACCAGCGGCGCCGGGCTGTCGCAGGGCATCCTCGCCCAACGCGGTTATTATGGCGTCACCTGGCTGGCGCGCGACACGGCCTCCGGCAAATTGATCTCGTGGCTGGGCGGCGCGCAAACCACGTCCGCTCGCACCCTCACCGCCGGCAACTGGCACCATGTCGCGGTCTCCTGGAACGGCTCCACGCTGGTGCTCTACGTGGACGGCCAACGCGACACCAGCGCAACATTCAGTTCGTTGGGACAATCCATCAGCGGTTTCATGCTCGGCCGATACAAAGCCCCCGATGCCAACTACGGTTATTGGAACGGCGCGATTGACGAAGTCCGGCTCTACAACAAGGCGCTCTCCGACGCGGAGGT
>CAZJCX010000076.1:8902-11138 GCA_964544425.1 uncultured Verrucomicrobiota bacterium | reverse complement strand
GGCTCCGGCTCCGCGCCGCGCGCGTGGTGGAAACTGGACGAGACCAGCGGTAGCACACTGGCGGATGCCACCGGCAACGGTTTCACCGGCACCATCAACGGCGCGACGCCCACCACCGCCGGCAAGATCAACGGCGCGTTCGCCTTCGACGGCAACAACAACCACCTCGCCCTCCCGTTCGTCCTCAACCCGGCCACCACCGCCTTCAGCGCCACCGGCTGGGTCTGGCTCTCCGGCGTCGCCGGCGATTACGAGGCCATCCTCGCCCAGACCGGTGCCAACGGGCGCGCCTGGCTCTACCGCCGCAACGCCGACGGCAAGCTCTGCAGCTACCTCGGCCAAGTCGAGTCCGCCTCCACCACCTCGCTGGCGACCGGCCAATGGTATCACGTCGCCCTCACCGTCAGCGGCGGCACGCGCAAGCTCTACGTCAATGGCGTCCTCGAAAACACCGCCACGATCACCGCCGAGTCCGAGACCGGCAGTCTGCTGGCCGGGCAGTTCAAACTGCCGGACAGTTCCGCCCGCAACTGGAACGGCAAGCTCGATGACCTCCGCCTCTACAACTCCGCCCTCAGCGCCCAGGAGATCCAGTCGCTGGCCGCGCCCTAGCCATCATCCAGCATCAAATCAGGTCGCGGGCGGTCAGCAGGTCGGCGATGCCGACCCGCGCGCGCCACGTGTATTCGATGACCGACGGGCCGCTGGCTTTGAGCACTGCGCCGCTGGCGATGTCCCGCGCCACGCGGCGCGCCACACCCCGGCTGTCGAATTCCAGCACGTCCACCCGGATATCTGGCGGCGTTGATTCCGGCAACTGCCGGCTGCGCGTCAACCACACCCGCATCTGCCGGCACAATCGCTCCATCGCAGCGGGGACTGCTTGCCGCAGTCCGTTGAACAGCAGCATGTCGCTCCAGATCACGCCGCCCCGTTCCACGATCAACGTCTCCAGGTAGTCTGCGGCGACCTGCCCGCGCCAGACCGGCATGGTCACTGTGAACGGAAACTGCCGCAGCGCGTCGGTCACCTGACTGTCCGGCCGCGTTGCGCTGGAAGTCGGCAGCGCCACGCGCCGGATGCCCGCCGCCAGCCAATCCCGCAGACCTTTTTCCAGCGCGGGTTCGCGGTCAATCCAGTACCCCGGCAGCGCCGGCAACAGCGGCCTGTCGCGCGTCGCGATCACCGGCAACCCCGCGTCCGCCAGCCGCAGCAACGCCTGCTTGTCGGCCAGCGGATGCGGCTCGTGCCAGAACACCAAGTCCGGCCGATGGGCTTTGATCCGCCGCACAAAACCGGCGTCCACCTCTTCACCCTGCCGGTAGAAAATAAAATCCGCCACCGCCCCGTGCCGACTGAATTCATCCTGCAACACGAGAAAGAACAGCCGCCAGTCCGGGATATGGATAAACCCCGGAATCCACAACGGCACGGCGATCACTTGATGGCCCGCGCTATGCCGCCGCCGGGGAGCGACCATCGTGCGCGACCCGCGGACTCGCACCAACAACCCATCCGCCTCCAATCGTCCGTACAGATCCGTCACCGTCGAAGGATGCAGCCCGCACGCCGTCGCCAGCGCCCGCACCGAGTAGAACGGCTGCGCCTGCGCCCCCTGCGCCGCCGTCAACGCCGCGCGCAGCCGGTCGTACAGATGTTGCGAGTGATTCGCCGTCGCCGGCAGCCGCTTGATCTCCGCCGCCAACGACGGCAACGACGGGATCGGGACTGAGAGTGCTGAAGTCGTCATGACCGCTAAACTGCCGGGTGAGTGCCGGGTTTTCAAGCGCAAACGATTTTCCCGTCCTAATCTGTTGTCGCGCTTGGTAAGCGCGGTCACAGTCGGCGCGGCTCAGGCGTCCGCGCTCCGCTGCCGGCGGTGTTGCGAGGGCGTGATGCCATAGACTTCCCGGAAGCGGTGGTCGAGGTGGCTTTCGTCGGTGAAACCCCATTTGCGGGCGATGGCTTTGAGCGGCAGATCGGTACGGACGAGATCGCCGGCCGCGCCACTGAGCCGGTAGCGCAGGGCGTATTTCGCGAAGCTGATGCCGAACAACTGCTGGAATTGCGCGGTGAACCGGTTGCGGCTCATGCCGCAAACGTGCGCGGCTTCCTCCACCGTCACCAGTCGCGGCGAACGGAACACGAGTTGGACGGCTTGATTGAGCCGCTCGAAACCATCGGTTACCGGCAACGGTGCGGGCTGGGGCGGCGTCCACGTCTCGTAAAGCGCCGC
>CAZJCX010000076.1:6170-8855 GCA_964544425.1 uncultured Verrucomicrobiota bacterium | reverse complement strand
TTCCCCGCGCTCCAGCATCTCCGCCAAGCGCCGGCCGAGGGCGATCATGGCCGGGCGTTGCGCGGGCGGGGTTTGCGGCCGGTGCCGCGGCGGGGCGGTGAACGCGGACAGCCAGTTGATCTGGGGCGCCTCCTCAAATCGCGTGGTCGCCAGCGCCGGCGGCCAGAGGATGAACAGGACCACTTCCGCCCGGTGGGTGCGCGTCCAACCATGCGGCTCCCACACGCCGCCGAACCAGACTTGGCCGGCTTTCAGATCGAGTGAGCCGGCGCGATCGTGGATGCGGACTTGGCCATCGAGCACGAGAATCATCTCCAAATCGTAATGCATGTCCCATTCCGCGACCCGCGGCCGATCGGGCTGGAGTCGCGCGTGCCACCCGACGAGCGGGTGCGCGCCCGTCAGGGCGAATTGGAGACGCGGGATGAGCGGCGGTTGCGGCACGCCCTCCTTAATAGCGGAATCGGCGCGCTGGGGAAAGCAGCGAGGCGAAATCTGCAAGTTTTCCGGTCAATTCTACAAGCCTGAAGGATTGCGGATGATCCGCCCCTGCGATATTTTTCCTTGCAGTGGAGACGGGTATCTCAACCAATCGCCGCAAGGCGGGGAGCGTGATTATGAAAAAGTCTTTCGTCGCAGCAATCGTCTTTGCCGGTGCATTGATCCAATCGGCGCATGCATCCTACCTCACCATCGCCGACTCGGTCGCCGAGTTTTCCGGCACGCAAGGCACGGACAACTGGTATTACGGCTACCGGACCAACACCGACGGCACGTTGGGCGGCACGTTTGGCGCGTTCACCACGATGACAGACTTCTACAGCAGCACCTGGCGGCGGGATGGTTCCGGTTCCATCAACCCGTCCTACCTTCTGTTGGCAGCTCAAACCTCACACCCGGACAACAACGCGAGTTCGGAATCCGGCACTTACGAATTCTCCGCGCGGCGCTGGGTCTCGGAAGTCACCGGTGAAATCACCCTCACCGGCACCGTCCGCAAAACATACCTCGGCGACGGTTCGCTGGGCGATTCAGGCGATGGCTTTGTCCTGGCGATTTTCAAGAATGGCGTCCAGTATGCGCGTGTGGCCGGACTGCTCCCACTGGGTGGTCTGGACGCCGGCGCGAACATCGTCACCGGCGGCAGCGCGGGCGCGGGCTGGGCGTACATGACGAACATGACCGTCGCCGTCGGCGACAACATCGAGTTCCTCCACGGCTCATTTGCCAATATCACCAGCGATGGAGCGGTCTTCACCGGCTACATCCTGCAGGTTGTCCCCGAACCAAGCACGGTCTTCTTGCTCGGCGTCGGCGGCGCGCTGCTGTGGCGGAAACGCAGGCTGATCTTCCGGTAACTCATGCGTCCGCGGCGGCAAACGGCTGGATTCACCTTGATCGAGCTGTTGGTGGTGATTGCGATCATCATCCTGCTCGCCGCGATCCTGTTGCCCGCCCTCCAAAAAGCCCGCGAACGGGGTCGCCGCGCCGTCTGCATGTCCAACCTCCGCCAATGGGGCGTGGCGTGGATGAGTTACGCCGGCGACCACAACGGCGTCTTGCTCAACACCGCCTACGAAACCGATTACAGTTTCGGGTTGCTGCCCAATGTCGTGGGAACTGAGAACTCCTCACTTATCAATAACGCCTCGTGGCAGACCGGCGTGATGTCACGCTACCTGCCGGGCATTGATTCCGCCAACCGGCGAATCGGCGGCATCTGGGTCTGCCCCAGTTGGGCCAATTACCTCGGCACGGACGTGAGCAGCACGTGGCAGACGTATGGCTACTTCCATGCTCCCTATTCATTGTTCTATCGCCGCGGCAGCGCGGATGGCTGGCCCAGCGGCGCGAGCTACGACAACTCCTGCTCCAAACCGCTCGAACTCAGCGGGCGCAATTTGTCCGCCCAGCAACTCCTGATGTCGGATGCGATCTTCTTCTGGCACGCGGGCTGGTTGGAACCGCGGTTCACCTTCGGCCACACCAAAGGGCCCCGTCCCGCCAGCTATTCCAACGGCAAAGGCTACCCCGGTGCGGCCCCGCTCGACGGCACGAACCGGCTCTATGGCGACGGGCGCGTGGAATGGTTCCACCGCCACAACCACTCCGCCATCAACAATACCGCCTACCTGTCGGGAACCGATTGGACCATCGGTTGGGTGGATGCCCTGTTCGCCGCCGGAGCCGGTCCCGACAAAACTTTCTACTAACGAAACATGTTCGGCATCATCTTCCTCTGGAAAGTCAAACCCGGCAAACTCGCGGAACACGACGCGTTGATGAAACGCACGCTCGTCGTCGAACGCGAGCGCGCCCCCGAAGTCCTGCTCAACCTCACCCTCGGCCCGGCCGCCGATGGCACGTGCGCCGAGGTGCAGGTTTATCACGATTACCCCAGCCATGAATCTTTCGTCGCCCGCGCCCAGCGCGAGGACGCCGAACTGAAAAAACTCTGGGACACGTTCGGCGAAATCGCCGAGCCGGACTCGTGGAAGACGCTCAAGTTCGAGAGCATGGATTTCCTCGGCGGCAGCTTCGTCCGCCCCATCGTGCCCATCGGCGGACGTAAACTCACCGGCCGCGTCGCGCTCGTCACCGGCGGCGCGCGCGGCATCGGGGCCGGTATCGCCGCGGCGCTGACCGAAGCCGGCGCGCACGTCGCCGTCACCGACCTCAAGACCG
>CAZJCX010000076.1:5746-6055 GCA_964544425.1 uncultured Verrucomicrobiota bacterium | reverse complement strand
GGTCTCGACATCCTCGTCAACAACGCCGGCATCTACCCGTTCAAGCCGGTCGAACAATTCAGCCTCGACGAATTTCGCCGCGTGCTCGACGTGAATCTCGTCGCTCCGTGGCTGCTCGCCAAACACGCCCTGCCCCATCTCAAACGCACCGGCCACGGCGCGATTGTGAACATCGGGTCGTGTTCCGGCATCTATGGCGGCGCGAGTCCCGGCGGCAGCGCGTACGACGCCAGCAAGGCCGGTCTAAACCAGATGACCGCCTCGCTCGCCGCCGAGTTCGGTCCGCAAGGCGTCCGCGTCAACGCCATC
>CAZJCX010000076.1:0-5726 GCA_964544425.1 uncultured Verrucomicrobiota bacterium | reverse complement strand
CACCGGCGAATTCGCCGCCGAAGCCGCCGCCACGCCCCTGCGCCGCGTCGGCACCCCCGCCGACATCGGCCAACTCGCCGCGTTCCTTACGTCGGACGACGCCAGTTTTCTCAACGGCATCACCGTCATCGCCGACGGCGGTCGCATGGCGCAGTGGTGATGGCTGCGCGCACCGCTGCCGCCAGAATCCGGGAAGAGCTCGCCCAATGAACCAATTCATCATTCTCGGCTTGGATGGCGCGTGTCCCGGCATCATCGAGCAGAAACGCCGGGGCGGGTTGCTGCCGAATTTTCAGCGGCTCGCCGAACACGGCGTTTGGGCGGAGAGCGTGCCGGTACCGTCAGCGGTGACTTCGGTGAACTGGACGGCGCTGGCGACCGGCAGTCTGCCGCGCACGTTCGGGATTTCGGATTTCACGATGCACCAGCCGGGCACGCCGCTTGACCAATCCTACGACGTGTTCAGCAAGGAAGTGAACCATCGCGCAGAGTTTGTCTGGGACGCGTTGGCGGCGCGCGGACACAAGACGGCGACGATGTCGTTTGTGGGCGGGTTGCCACAGACGGTGCCGGGACATCTGGCCATCGGCGACAACGGTTACCCGGAAGAATACTCGAAGCCGTACACCATCGCGCCGTCGCGGGCGTTGGTGTCGGGCAACTTGAATCCGGTCGGGCCGTATGGTTGGCGCGAGCATGAGCCATTGAGCGGCGATGAGTTCGTGATTCAAGCGATCACTCCCGGCTATCGCGGGTCGCATCCGGTAAAGGTGAACGGCAACACGTTCACGGTGGCCGGGAAGTCATACACCGTCGGGCTGCGGGAGTGGACGCCGTGGATTCGGTTGGAGTTCGAGCGGGATGACACGGCGTTCCAGAAATGGCAACGCACCCCGGTGCGCGGCGGGAAGGCGACCGGTGAGTTTCGGATGCGGCTCACGCAGCCGGGATTGCTCTACGTCACGCCGGTTTATCCATGTGATCATTTTGCGAGCGACGATGCGTTGGCGGCGCGACTGTATTCGGAACTCGGCCCGTATTCCGACAACCTGCCGATTTCGCGGTTGTTGATGGAGTGGGTGGACGAAGACGGCTGGCTCGAGGAATTCCGGTTGCAAGGCGTGTGGCAGGCGCGGGCGGCGGTGAAGCTCGTGAACGAGCACGGTTACAAGGCGGTGCTGACAAAGTGGCACGCGTTCGACAAGTTCTACCATTTTTTCATGCGGAAGATTGATCCGGTCGCGCTCGGCTTCAACCCGACCGAGCGGGCACGCTACGAGCGGATGCACGAACGGTTGCTCCGCGTCGCGGATGAAATGGTCGGCATCGTGCTCGACGGCTTGCGCGACGAAACGACGCTGGTGGTGATGAGCGATCACGGTTTGATGGCGAGCCGGAAAGCCGTGTGGGTGAATCGCTGGCTCGCGCAGTACGGCTACATCCAGTTTGCGCCCGATGGCCGGGTGGATTGGGGTCGGACGCGCGCGTATGTCGCGGCGTTTCTGTTGTTGAAATTGAATCTGCGCGGTCGCGATCCGCAAGGCATCGTCGCGCCCGGCGCGGAAGCCGACCGGCTCAAGGCGGAGATCATGGCCGGCTTGCGCGATTGGAAAGACCCCGAGACCGGCACGCCGGTGATGACCGAAGTGTTCGATCCGCAAACGGACGGCGCGCGCTACGGTTTGGGCGGGCCGCTCGAAGCCGACATCCGGTATTTCACCGCGCCCGGCTACACGCTGTTCCGCTCGACCGATGCGACCGGCGACGCGGTATTGACGCCGATTCATGGGCCGTATCTCGGCGACCACGGCAGTTGCCGGCCGACGACGCATTTCGGGCGCGGCAGCGAAGCCGGTATCATCTGCGCCGCCGGCCACGGCATTCGCGCGGCGGGCCGGGTGCGCGATGTGTTGATGTGCGACATCATGCCGACGTTGCTGCACAATGCCGGGGAGAAGCCGTTACGCGATCAGGAAGGCGCGGTGCGTGATGACTGCTTGCTCAAATAACCAGTTCTGCCACGCGCACGACGTAGTTTGTGCCGTAGGGATGGCCGGTCAGGTGGATGGTGTTGCCGGCGGTCACGGTGAGAACTTCGCCATTGTCGAGCCAGCGCGCGGAACGCAGTATGCTCGGCACGCCATTGATCACACGCGGGCCGGTGCGACCGCCGGCGATGGTCGTGTTCTCCGCGCCGGCAATCGCGAGGTCGTGCGCGAAATAGTAGAGCATGCCGTTGGCGTTGAGGATGAAATCCCGGCCTTCGCATTCGTAGCCGGTCGGACGGCCATCGTAAATGGCCGGGGCGGCCAACGCGACCCATTCACCGACGCGATCGAGCGCGGCGCGCTCGTAAGCTGGGATCGCGCCCGCGCCGGTCGGGCCGACGTTGAGCAGAAAGTTCGCGCCGACCTTGCGGCTGTGGGCGAGGTTCTGAATGATTTGGGCCGGGCCGATGTAATTGAAGTCGTGCCGGGCGACGCCCCAGTGATTGTTCATGGGTTGACAGGTTTCGCCGGCGACATGCTTGCCGTTGGTTCGGACCGGCGCGGCGGCGCAATGTTCAAACGTCACCGCGTCAATCTCCGGGTGGCCGACGACGCCCGGCTCGAACATGCCGGTATTGTTGATGATGAGCGCGTCCGGCTGATGGCGGCGGATCATCGCGTAGAGCCGGTCTTCCTTCCAATCGGCTTTGGGGCGCGACCAGTTGCCGTCGAACCACAATCCGCCGATCGCGCCGTACCGGGTGCAGAGCAATTCGACCGAGTCGTGGAGGTAATCGAGGTACTCGTTGAACTTGGCCGCGTCGCACTCCGCGGAGTTCCAACGCCAGTCGAGCGTGGTGTGATACAGGAACGGCGCGATACCTTCCGCCCGGCACGCCGTGACGAGTTCCGCCACGAGGTCGCGCTTCGCCGCCGTCTGCATCGTGTCGAACGGCGACAACCCGCGCGTGTCGAACAGCGAGAACCCCTCGTGATGACGCGTCGTAAACGTGATGTAGCGCATCCCCGCCGCTTTCGTCATCCGCACAATTTCCCGCGCGTCGAATTGCTCCGCCGTGAACCGCGCCGCGAGTTTTTCGTATTCGGCCACCGGCGTTTTCTCGATGAACTGCAACCACGCATCGCGTTCGAGCAACGAGTACAGGCCATAGGTGATGAACAGGCCGTAGGCCATGCTTTCAAACCGCGCGATGCGCGGAAGTGGTGTCGGCATTTCGCGCGGAGCGTAGCAATCCACCCCCGGCAAAACAATCCGAAGGAATTGTAGATTTTATGCGTCGCGCGGATTTTCCAAAACACTTTCAATGGGGCGTGGCGACTGCGCCGGTGCAGGTCGAAGGGATCACCGACCGGGGCGAGAGCCAGTGGGACGCTTACGCCCGTGTGCCCGGTCGCGTCCTCGATGGTTCGACGCCGGCGGTGGCGACGGATTCCTACCGGCGCTGGCGCGAGGATCTCCGGTTGCTCGACGAACTCGGCGTGAATGCCTACCGGTTCGGCATCATGTGGTCGCGCGTGCAGCCGACCGGGCGCGGGAAGCCAAACCAGCGCGGGTTGGATTTCTATGCGCGGTGGCTGGATGAGTTGCTGGCGCGCGGCATCACACCGCTGGTCACCGTCAGCCACGCCGAACATCCGCAGGCGCTCGAAGAGACCGGCGGCTGGCTCAACCGCGACATGATCGGCCGGTTCGCCGATTACGCGGGCCTCGTGTTCGACGCGTTCGGCGACCGCGTGCCGTACTGGCTGACAATCAACGAACCGAACTGTTTCAACTATCAGGGCTACGGCACTGGCACGACTGCGCCGGGCCGCAAAGGCGATTGGGCGGCGGCGTATCAGGCGATTCACCACCAGCTCATCGCCCACGGCGAGGCCGTGCGGCGTTTCCGCGCCAGCGGTCGGCCCGGCCAAATCGGGCTGGCGATGAGCGTGGATGTCTGGTCGCCGGCCACCGCCGACCCGCTCGACGTGGCCGCCGCGCAAGCCGCCGAGACACAGAACAACTGGTGGTTGCTCGACCCGCTGTATCTCGGCCGGTATCCGCAACCGATGTGGGAGCAACTCGGCGCGCTCGCCCCGCGCGTCGCGCCTGACGATCTCGCGGTGATCGCCACGCCGACGGATTTTTTCGGGCTAAATTATTACGCCAAGAACTTCGCCAGCGCCGGCGGCGAAAATTTCGTCCTCGCGGCGAAAGGCGGTGTCGCGGCCAGCCGGCACGAAGTGTATCCGCTAGGCTTGATGGAAATCATGGCGACGTTGCAACGCCGGTACGGCAAGTTCCCGGTCATCATCACCGAGAACGGTTCGTATGCGCCCGCGACCGGCCTCGAAGACCCGGCGCGAGTCGAGTTTCTACAAACTCACATCGCCGCCGTGGGCGAGGCGTTGCGCGCCGGTCACGACGTACGCGGTTACATCGTCTGGTCGTTAATGGACAACTGGGAGTGGACCGCCGGTTTCGGCCCGCGCCTCGGTCTCTACCACACCGACTTCACGACGCAGGCGCGGATTCCCAAAACCAGCGCATTGTGGTATCGAGATTTTTTGAAAACATGAACATTCTCGAAATCATCTCCGACCAGCATGCGGCGAACTGTCTCGGCGCGGCGGGACATCCGCAGGCGATTACGCCGAATCTCGACCGGCTCGCGCGGAAAGGCGCGCGCTTGACCGGAGCGTACACGCAGAACCCGATCTGCACGCCGAGCCGGGTGAGCGTGTTGAGCGGACAGTATTGCCACAATCACGGTTACTACGGACTGAGCGGGCCGCGACCGGACAACCTGCCGAGTTTTCTCCAGCATTTCCGCGCGCATGGCTACCGGACGGCGGGCATCGGGAAACTGCACATGCCGAATCTGCCGCGCGATTGGGTGTTCGAGCACTGCGATCTTTACCGGGAATGTTACGAATACGGGCCGACCTCGGAGAAATCGGCGTTCTACGCGTATCTAGAAAAACTCGGGCTGCGCGAGAAGGAGGACAGCATCGTCCTGCCGGAGTTTCCCGGTAGTCATCATCACGATGCGCGACCGTCGCTGTTGCCATTCGAGCATTGCGTCGAAGGCTGGTGCGTCGCGGAGGCGATCCGGTTCATGGATGAATGCGGCGACCGGCCGTTTGCGGTGCAGGTGTCGCTGCCGCGGCCGCATCAGGCGTTCACGCCCGACCGGCAGTTCTGGGAAATGTACCCCGCCGACCTCGCCGTGCCGGCCACGTTGAACCTCGACCCCGCGCATCGGCCGCCGCATTTCCGGGCGATGTACGAGTGGTATCACCAGAACGTGGGACTGATTGAGCCGAAAGATTTCGCGAACTGGTCGCGGCGCGTGTGGCGCGGTTACTTGGCGTGCGTGACGCAGGTGGATCACGCGGTCGGACTCTTACTCGATTATCTGGAACGCACCGGCAAGGCGGGCAACACGATTGTCGTTTATCACAGCGACCACGGCGGGTATCACGGCACGCATGGCTTGCCGGAAAAAGCGCCCGGCATTTGTTCCGATGCGGTCTGTCGGATTCCGATGATCTGGCGCGTACCGGGCATCGCGCCGCGCGTGAGCGACCGGCTGGTGGAGAACGTGGATCTGGCCGCGACGTTGCCGGCGTTGTGCGGGTTGCCGGCGCTGGAGACGGTGGACGGTCGCGACATTACCGGCGTGTTGCGCAACGACGCGCCGGTGCGCGAGGTGGCCGTGACGGAAAATCCGT
>CAZJCX010000075.1:14842-15157 GCA_964544425.1 uncultured Verrucomicrobiota bacterium | reverse complement strand
GCCGCCAGCTCGCGCGGAGCTCGTCGACTGAGACGGGTTCGTAGGCGAAATGGACGTCGCGAAACTCCACCCGCCCACGCGCTGACGGCAAGGGACGGGCGTCGGGCGCGTCGCTCCATTCCGGCGGCGTGTCGAGCAATCGGAAGACCCGTTCCGCGCCCGCCATGGCAACGAGCGAGTTGTTGTAGATGTTGCCCAGATGTTGAATGGGTTGGAAAAAGATGTTGGCGAGAAAGAAGAACTGGATCAGGTCGCCGATCGGCATCTGGATCTCCGGCTGCAACACCCGGTAACCGCCCACCAGCAGCAGCAACG
>CAZJCX010000075.1:8921-14826 GCA_964544425.1 uncultured Verrucomicrobiota bacterium | reverse complement strand
AAGAACTGGCTGTTCAATTCCAACAGCGGCGCCAACAGCCCGCCCGTGCGCGCCATTTCAAAATTGTGTCGCGAGTGATCCGTCATCAGCCGCCGAAAGATGCCGGCGTTCACATCTTGTCGCACAAAACCCTGCGTCACCCGAATTCCGCTCACGGACTCGGCCATGGTCGAGGTGACACGGCTCCAGCTTTCCTGCAAATTGCGCGTCACGCGGCTGAACCGTTGGCGAAAATGCTGGTTCAACAGCCAGAGGATCGGCGCGAGACTCAAGACCACGGCGAACAACACCACGTCGTACCACCACATGAACAGACCCGCGACCACAATTTGCCCCAGTCCCACGATCCCGACGAACAGCGCGTCCTGCACGCCGGCGCGCATCGCATCCACATCCGAGGTGATGCGGCTGATGATTCGCCCCACTTTGGTGCGGTTGTAGAAGCTCATCGGCAGGCGCATGAGGTGTTCGAAAATTTCCTGGCGCAGGTCGTGCACCACGGCCTCGCCGAACTCCAACGCCAGCCGGTACCGGAAATGGAACGTCACCTGCGTAACCGCCGCCAACGCCAGAAATCCGGCGGCGCCCCACAGCGTCCCCGGCACGTCGCCGCGCGTCACCGGCCCGTTGATCACCGCGCCCATCGCCCACCCCAAGGCCGGCAACTGCGCCGACCTCAATAACGTCAGCGCGATCAGCCAGTTTCGTCGCGCTCGATAGGGCCGGGCGTACTTGAAAATCCGCGCAAACAAGGCAAACGAGAGCGGTCGCTGCGTTGGCTCGTCCTCCTCGACCGGGCGCGTGACGCGCGTGATGGCGTCGCTGAACTTGCTCACGTGCCCACCACCTGCAACTTCACGAGGCGCTGATAGTGACCGGGCTGGGCGTTCAACTCGGCGTGTGTGCCGCGCTGCACCACCCGGCCGTTGTCGAGCACCAGAATCAAGTCCGCGCGCCGCAGCGTACTGAGCCGATTGGCCACGACGAATGTGGTCCGACCGGCCATCGCCTGTGCCATCGCCTGCAAAATTTCGTGCTCCGTCTCCGCGTCAATCGCCGCCGTCGGATCATCGAGCAACAGGACTGGCGGCTCGAGCAACAACGCCCGCGCAATCGCCAGACGCTGGCGTTGCCCGCCCGACAAGTTCTTCGCCCCTTCCCCCAGCAACGTGTCATAGCCTGCTGGCAGCCCGGCAATGAAATCATGCGCCGCCGCGATCCGGGCGGCGTTCTCAATCTGGGCGCGGCTCGCCTCCGGATGTCCGAACGCGATGTTGGCCGCGACGGTGTTGCTGAAGAGAAAACTTTCCTGGAACACAATGCCAATGTTGCGGCGGAGGTCGTCCAGTTTGATCTGGCGCACGTCCACCTCATCCAGCAAAACCCGACCACCAGTCGGATCGTAGAACCGCGGGATCAAACTCATCAAGGCGCTCTTCCCCGCGCCGGTCGGCCCGAGAATCGCCACGCATTGACCGGGCTTCACCGCGAAACTGACGTCGTGGAGCGTCGGCTCGTCGGGTTGGTACTCGAAATCCACGCTCTCAAACCGCACCGCGCCACGCGCGCGGGTCAGCGGCACGGCGTCGGGCGCATCTGTGATTTCCACGGGGGCGTCGAGCACCTCGAAAACACGTTGCGCCCCGGTCAGGCTGGCTTGGGCGGTGTTGGCGATGTCGCCAATGCCGGCCACCTGGTTGGAAAATTGTTGGAGCAGGCCCGCGAACACAATCAGCCCGGCACCCAGCGGCAATTCGCCCCAAATGACCAGGCTTCCGCCATACGCCAACAGGATGAACAGGTTGATTTGAGTGAGCAGGCCAATCCCCGGCGTGAACACGCTGACGCGCCAGAAAATCTGCCGCTGCTGGCGGGAGACGGCGTCGTTGGCGGATTGAAATTGCCGGATCGTTTCCGGTTCCCGCGCAAAACCCTTGATCACCGGCATGCCCTGCACGCTTTCGGCCAGCCGCAAAATCAGGTCGTCCATCAACTCGCGGTTGCGTCGGTAGGCGGGTCGCACAATCCGCGAAAACACCGTCGCAGCCAACGCCAACACCGGGGTCGTTGCCAGACAGGCGAGCGTCAGACCGGGATGGAGGTTGATCATGAAAACCAGGTACCCGGCCAGCGAGAGCAGCATGATGATACTCTGCACCACCACGCCATTGATGAATTGCACGAGCGCCCGGGCGTCGCTGGTGACGCGGTTGATGATCGAGCCGGTGGCGTTGGCATCGAAGAATCGAAAGCTCAATCGCTGGAGTTTGTCGTACACCGCCGTGCGCGTGTCCACAACCATGCCGCGCTCGACGACGTTTGCGACGATGATGGCGTGAAGGTAATTGAGCACCGCCCGGACCAGCGCCAGACCGAACACGGCCCCCGCAATCGCCGCGATCACTTGTCCGCGCGACCAATGAGGCGCGGGCACCCACCCCCAAGGCCACGGCACCGGGGGAGCGTTCGGGTCCAGTTGCGCGCGGATGTAGTCAATCCCTAATCCGGTCAGCCCCAGCCCGCTCATCCCCAGGGCCAGCAGGACGATCTGCAGCGCGAGAACCTTGAGGCAGCCCGCCCGATAGCGCCACGCCAAGCGCAAGAGCCGCCGCACCAACTCCGCGTTGGAAAGCGCCCGGCCCAGCCCGGTCGGCGCGTCAGGGCTGACGGGGTTGCGATTGTTGCTCACGGCGCACCGTCAACGCGGCGCTGATAAACATGGCGAGAAAATAGATCAACAAGGCCGCCAATATGACCGCGCCAACGGTGTTGAAGGCTTTGTGCTTCTGCATTTCCGGATCGGTATTGATCCACGCATCATAGGCAAACCAGCACCACAAGCCGAACGTCACCAGGCTGCGAATGCCGTAGGTTTTGCGCGCTTCCGGAGCGGTGAGTTTGCGCCGCACATTTTGGGGCGGCTCATTCGGTTGCTTTTCCTCGATGGAAATCTTGTCGTCCATGTTGTCCGTGATTGAAACAAAGCCCGGCAGCAGAGTCAAGGCACGCCCGGTAGACCGCGCGTCCACGCGAGGTCACCATTCGCTCGCCGGGATGCTCGCACCACCGTGGGTGCGGCCAAACCGCCACCCGTTTACTGTAGAGGCTGTCGTCGGGGCGGCAGTTCCCCGTTCGACGCACCCGCGGACAGGCGCGGGATATGCGTGCACACCGCCGGCCAGTTTGTTATCAACTCCCCATGCGCTCCTTGCTGGATGCCGTGAAACGTGTTGCGTCGGCGCAGTTGCTGAAGCGCTCGCCCTCGGAAAACAAGTTTCTGCTACTCATCCCCTGTGTCGGGCTGCTGACCGGCGTCGCGGCGGTACTCATCGCGCACCTGATCGCATTTTTTCAGAGCCGCGTGTTTTGGTGGGACACCCAGCATCTGCTTGACGCCGCCTCGTACGCCCCGTGGTATCTCTGCCTGCTGATTCCCACGGCGGGCGGGTTGATTGTGGGGTTGATTGGCAAGGCGTTCAAAGTGGAGACGCGCGGGGCCGGTACGGCGGGTATGGTGCAGGCGGTGGCGATGCGCGGCGGGCATATCTCACTGCGCGGCACCGTGCCGCGGGTGTTTGCCGGTATCATCACACTGGCCTGCGGCGGTTCGCTCGGTCGCGAAGGGCCGATGACTCAACTCGGCGGCGCCATCGGGTCGTTCGTTGGCCGGTGGGCCAAGCTTTCCACTCAGCAAATTCGCATTTTGCTGTGCGCGTCGGCCGCCTCGGCCATCGCCGCCGTGTACAACGCGCCCATCGGCGGGTCGCTGTTTGCGCTCGAAATCTTGATGGGCAACTTCGCGCTTGAAGTTTTCGGTCCCGTCGTGGTCGCGTCTGTCATCTCCACGCTCGTCTTCCGCAGCGCGATGGGCGACCTGCCCCGCTTCGTCGTGCCGCAATACGAGCTCGTCTCCGGTTGGGAACTGTTCGGGTACCTCGGTCTCGGCATCGTGGCGGGAGTGGTCTCGATTCTGTTCATCAAATCATTGTTTTGGGCGGAGGATTTGTTTGAGAAATCACGCCTGCCGCGCTGGCTGCAACCGCTCGTCGGCTTCGCGCTCGTTGGCGCGATTGGGATTTTTTACCCACACGTGTTTGGCAACGGTTACGAGGCAACGAACATGGCGCTCCACGAGGAACTGCCATGGGAACTGCTGCTGATTCTGCCCGCTGTCAAACTCGTGGCCACGGCGTTGACGTTTGGGTCCGGTGGCGCCGGCGGGTTATTCATGCCCTCGCTGATGATCGGTGGTTTGCTGGGAGGGGCGTTCGGGTTTGGCATGCATCATTTTTTCCCGGAGACAACCGCCGGTCACGGCGCGTACGCGCTGGTCGGGATGGGCGCGATTGTGGCCGGCACGACACAGGCCCCGTTGACGGCGATCATGATGATTTACGAGCAGACCAACTCCTATATGATCGTCCTGCCGCTGATGTTCGCCTGCATCGTCAGTAATGTCACGGTCCGGCTCTTCCGCGTGCAATCCACCCACATCGAGACCCTGCGACGGCGCGGCGTCAAACTCCCCACCGGTGTGGAAGGGACGGTGATGCAAAACCTCCGGGTCAGCGATCTGATCCACGAGGACGTCGAGCACATCCCGCCAACGGAGCCATTTCCCCGGCTCGTGGAGCGGTGTTTGCAGACCCGGTACAACAACCTCTACGTCGCCGACGAATCCGGCCGCTTTCTCGGGGCAGTCCCGCTGCCCACGATTCGGTTGATGCTGCACCAGGGCGAGAACCTCAACAGCGTCATCGCGCACGATTTGCTCGATGACAAGTTTGAGTTTGTCACACCGGCGCAAAAACTTGCCGATACCATGGAAAAATTCTGGCGGCAAAATTCGGAGCGTTTGCCGGTGCTGGCCGATCCGACGAGTCGCAAACTCGTCGGCTGGATTTCGAAACGCGACCTGATCGGGATCTACAGTCAGGAGATCCTCAACAAGACACAGTTGATGAGCCGCTTCACCGTCACGGACGACGACGGCCTGCACAACGTGTACGTCCCGCTGCCGGAGGGGTTCCAAGTGCGGACACTGGTCGTGCCGGCGGCGCTGGCGGGAACGACGCTCGGCACGCTCACGCCGCGCTCCAATTACGGCGTCCACGTCCTGCAAGTGACACATCGCGATCTGCAGACCGGTAAGGACTCAGCGGAACTGCCCGGACCCGCCACCACTCTACAGGCCGACGACCGGCTCGTCGTCATCGGCAAGGCCGACGGCGTGAACGCCTTCCAAGCCGCGCTCGAAAAACCCAATTGATGCCCGCTGCCGGTGCCACTCGATACGTGACGTGAACCACGGACGCTCACCCCCGGTACGTCGCGAATGAGGTCGGGGTTTCCCAGAGGCGGACTTCGACGACCGGCAGGCCTTTGGTGTGGGCGTGTTCGTAGATCAACTTGGCGATGCTCTCGGCGGTCGGGTTGCAATCCATCAGAAAGAACCGCTCATTGTTCTGTTTCAGCAACGGAATGACGGGGTCAGCGCGATGTAGGAGCATGTTGTGGTCAAGCGTGTCATCAATCCACTGTTTGATGACTTCCTTGATATCCGCGAAGTCATACACCATCCCCCGCTCGTCGAGCTGGTCAGACTGGATATCCAGTTCCACGCGCGCGTTGTGTCCGTGGAGGTGCCGGCATTTGCCCTCGTAATGCATGAGGCGATGGCCGTAACAGAAATCAATGTGTTTGGTGACTTTGTACATGGCTAACGTTCTCCTGCAACTTGGAATCCTTCAGCTTCGAGGATCGACCGGATACGAGCTGGTTGGTCGCCTTGAATTTCGATCGAACGATTCTTCACCGTTCCACCACAGCCACAAGCTTTGCGAAGCTGGCGGGCTAGCTCCTCAATGCGCGCGACCGGCACGTTGGTCGGAATCTGGTCAACAAC
>CAZJCX010000075.1:1519-8909 GCA_964544425.1 uncultured Verrucomicrobiota bacterium | reverse complement strand
TCACACTCTTTCCGCCCCGGTGCGCTGTCTCGCGTCGCAAAACGACCCGCCCGAGTTTCACCGTGCGCTCCGGCAATTCCGGCCCAGGCGCTAAACCATCAGACGAAAGCAGGGCGAAGGGGTTGTTGTTCACATCCCGCTCCCCCGAATGAGCCGCCCTCCATCCACAATCAACGTGTGGCCGGTGACAAAGTCGCCGCCTTCGAGTAGGTACAGCACGGCGTTGACGATGTCCTGCGGACTGCCGAGGCGTTTCAGAACCGTGGACTTGATGACGGCGCGCCGGTCGGCCGCGGAAAAATCGGGGGGCAACAATACCGGCCCGGGGCCGATGGCGTTGACGTTGACCAGCGGTGCCAACTCTTTGGCGAGCGCTTGCGTGAGGCAGATGATACCGGCCTTGGAGATACAATACGGCAGATAGTCACGATACGGCCGGTAGGCGGCCCAATCGGCGAAGTTGATGATTTTACCGCGCACCTTCTTCCGCTGCATGTGCCGGCCGACTTCCAGCGCGAAGAGGAACGGCCCCTTGAGATTGGCGTCGAGATGAAAATCCCAGTCGCGCTCGGTGAGCTTGGCAAACGGCGTCTTCTCATACACCGCTGCGCTGTTGATCAAACAATGCAATGTGCCGAAGCGCCGAAGCGCCCGCACCACGGCCTGCCGGACTTGCCGCGCGCTGGATTGGTCGGCTTTGACGGCGATGGCATCCACCCCCCGCGCTTTGATTTCCCGGACAACCCGCTGCGCATCGGCGGCAGACCGGTGGTAGTGGACGACGATGTTCGCGCCCCGGTCGGCCAGCGCGAGCGCGATTTCTCGGGCGACGCGTTTGGCCGCGCCGGTCACGAGGATGTTTTTGCCTTTCAGATTCACGTCGCAAGACATTACTCAACGCTTCCCACCTCGGCAAGGTCTGGCTATAGTGCGCCCATGAAACTTCTCGTGATGTTGCTCGTGTTTGTCCTCGCCACGCCGGCTTTTGCCGGGACCGATGACCCGCCGCAAAACCACAATGCCTTGCGCAAGTTGGGCCGGGGTTTTGCGAATGTGCTGTTCGGCTTCATCGAAGTGCCGAACCAATACACCAAAGCCGTTTCCGACCATGGAGGCAGCGCCGGGATCACGTACGGCGTGCCGAAAGGATTCGCCCGCTGGATCGCGCGCGAATTTGTCGGGGTGTACGAAATCATCACCTTCCCCATTCCCGCGCCGCAAGGCTACCGGCCCGTGATGAAACCGGAATGGCCCAACGAAGATTATGAGCCGTAGCGTCCCGCCCGCAACCGTCCTGACCGTCACCGAACTGACGCGCCGCATCAAAGGACTGCTCGAAGAACGCTTCCCCGGCGCCTGGATCGAAGGGGAAATCTCCAACCTCCGCCAACCCGGTTCCGGTCATTACTATTTCACGCTCAAGGATGCCGGGGCGCAGATCAACGCCGTCCTCTTCCGCGGCCCCGCCCAACACCTCACCTTCCAGCCGAAAGACGGCCTCGCCGTCGTGGCGTTCGGCGACATCAGTGTTTACGAAAAGAGCGGGCAGTACCAAATCATCGTCCGCAAACTCCAACCCAAAGGACTCGGCGACCTCCAGCGCGCGTTCGCGGAACTGAAAGCCAAACTGCAAGCCGAAGGCTTGTTCGACCCCGCCCGCAAAAAAAATATCCCCGTCCTCCCCCAACGCATCGGTCTTGTCACCTCCCCTACCGGCGCCGCCATCCGCGATTTCCTCAACATCATCGGCCGCCGCTATCCCAACGTCCACATCATCATCCACCCCGTCCGCGTCCAAGGCGCCGGTGCCGCCGCCGAGATTGCCGGTGCGATTGATGACTTCAACGAACTGACCTTTGGTCGGGCGCGACCGCCGGGCGCGCCGACTGCCGGCGGTCAGCCCCGACCGGTGGACGTCATCATCGTCACCCGGGGCGGTGGATCGCTGGAGGATTTGTGGGCGTTCAACGAGGAAATCGTCGCCCGCGCGCTGGCCCGGTCGCGCATTCCCACCATCAGCGCAATCGGCCACGAAATTGATTTCACCATCAGCGATTTCGTTGCCGACCTCCGCACCCCCACGCCCAGCGCCGCCGCCGAGCTGGTCGCCACGGCCAAGCAGGAGATTGAGGCGCAACTGGAAGATTACCGGCGGCGGCTCGACAAAGATCTCCGGTTGCGGGTCGCGGAAACACGGCAACGTCTCACCGCGCTTTCGTCCAGCTACGTCTTCCGGCAACCCGCCGAGGTGATCCGGCAATATCAACAACAAGTGGACGACCTCGCCCACCGGCTCCGGCTCGCCGCCGATTCCAACGTCGGCGACCGGCTGGCGTCGCTGGAATTACTGGCGGGCAAGTTCCACCTGCTCAGTCCGCAGTCCCGGCTCGCCCGCTGGCGGGATCAACTGACCGGCAACCAACGCCGCTTCACCGCCGCCTTCGCCCAGCAATTCCAGTTTGCCACCCACCGACTCGGCACCGCGCACGCCAAACTGGATTTGCTCAGCCCGAAATCCACCCTGGCACGGGGCTACAGCATCACCCGCCTCGCCGATGGCCGCCTCGTCAAATCCGTCACCGGCGTCAAACCCGGTGACTCACTCACCACGCTCGTCACCGACGGGCTCCCCGTGCTCGATCGAAACAACCGCGCGGTCCGCGGTAGGGCGCGACCGCCGGGCGCGCCGCGAGTCAACCACGACTCGGCGCGCCCGGCGGTCGCGCCCTACCACCGGCAAGCCCAACGGCATCGCTCCGGCTCAGACTTGCTCCGATCACACACTCGCCCGTTGACTTCCCCTTCCACTCGCGCCACCCTGCGGCGCGATGATTCCCCGGCACCAACGCATTCTTCACGTCGATGGCGATTCGTTTTTCGCCTCGTGCGAGGTGGCGTTGGATCGCAAGCTGCGCGGCAAGCCGGTCTTTGTTGGGGGCGGACGGCGGGGCGATGGGATTGTCATCGCGGCCAATTACATCGCTAAGAAATACGGCATCACCACCGGCATGGCGTGTTTCGAGGCCAAGCGCCGCTGCCCGCACGGCGTCCTCGTCAAACCGCACTACGATGAATATCGGCGGTTGTCGGTTGAATTGTTCAAACGCATCCGCCACTACACGCCGTTGCTGGTGCCGACTTCGATTGACGAGGGGTTTCTCGATTTCACCGATTCGCCGCAGGTCTTTCGTTGCCGGGATGCGGCCGAGTTGGTCGCGCGTATGAAGCGCGAGATTCGCGAGGAGATCGCCATCCCGGTTTCGGCTGGGCTGGGTTCATCCCGGTGGCTTGCCAAGCTGGCCACCGAAAAATCCAAGCCGGACGGTTTCCGTGAGGTACCGGCGGATCAAGAGCGCGCCTTTCTCCACAACATCCCGGTCGAAGACCTGCCCGGCATCGCCAAGCGGCGGATGCGCTCGTTGCACGCCCTCGGCGTCTGGACGCTGGGCGACATTGCGGCGTTGCCGCTCGGGGTGATCGAGAAGCGGTACGGCTTTCTCGGCTTGTCGCTCTGGTTGCTGGCGAAGGGGGAATTCCGCGAAACGCTCACGCTGGCGAACCGCCCCCGGTCATGCATCGGCAGTTCCACCACCTTGCCGCGGGACGAACCAGACTACGAAACCGCCCTGCTCTTCCTGCTCGACCAGACCGAGCGGGTCATCACCACGTTCGTCCGCGAAAATCTCAAGGCGAACGAACTGGGCGTGTACGTCCGGTTCAAGGACATGACCGGCCACGGCGGCAACGTGAAGCTACCGGGCGCGCTGTTCGAGCCGCGCACGATCAACCCGCACGTCAGCACGGCCTTTCGCCAGTTGACCGCCGGACAGACGCAGCCCATCCGGCAGGTTTGCATCAATTTCTGGAACCTCGAACCACTCGATCTCCAACCGACGCTCTTCGGGGACGATACCGAATTCCAACGCCGCCAACTGCACCACGCCCTCGAAGCGCTCGAAACCCGGTACGGCAAAGGCAGCGTCAAGACCGGCACCCGGTTGCTCCTCGAAAAAGAAGCCGCGCACCTCGTCACCAACAAAGCCAAGTGCCCCTTCATCCCGCAACGCGAGATGGAACTGAAAATGGAGGCCGTCCCCGAAGAAGTGTACGAGCTGCAATACGAAGAAGAATGGGCGCCGCTCAATCCGCCCGCGCCGCACGACCCGCTCGCCCTCCCCCGCGCTTGGGGCCGCAGCACAAGTCGCCCCGGCAAGTTTCAGTAGCCGCAGCCTTCAGGCTGCGCCGCGCAGGCTAAAGCCGCCGCTACAATTTCCCTTTGGTGCTCGGCAGGCCCTTCACGCGCGGGTCGCGCTGGCAGGCCAGATCGAGGCCCTTGGCCAGCGATTTGAAGATGGATTCAACAACGTGATGCGGTTCCTCGCCGCGCAGGACGTCCACGTGCAGGTTGCAGCGTGCTTCGTTGGCGAAGCCTTGCAGGAATTCCTTGGTCAATCCCACCCGGTACTTGCCAAGCGTGACATTGGTAATGTCTTTCCACGCTTTGCAGGTGAAAACAAAATACGGCCGGTTGCTGAAGTCGAGCGCCACCCGGCATTGGGCCAGCGTCTCGTCCATCGGCACCAACGACCAGCCGTACCGGCGGATTCCCTTCTTGTCGCCGAGCGCCTGCCGGAAAGCCTGTCCGAGCGCAATCCCGACATCCTCAACAAGGTGGTGCGCGTCCACGTGTAGATCGCCGGTGGCTTTGACTGTCAGGTCACACAGCGAGTGCTTCGCGAGCAACGTCAGCATGTGGTCGAAGAACGGCACGCCGGTCGCGATCCGCGACCGACCCGTGCCGTCAATGGTCAGGGCGAGGGTGATCTGGGTCTCGGCAGTGTGGCGGCGGACTTTAGCGGAGCGTTTCACGGGTGGCCTCCAGGAATTTTTCCATCTCGTCATCGGTTCCGATGCTGACGCGGGCGAAATCGCGGATGCGATCGGCGTCCCACCAACGGATAAGAATGTTGTGCGCGCGCAACCGCTCGAACCATTGCCGGGCGGCCAGCGGCGCCGGTGGTTTGGCGAAGATGAAGTTGGTTTGCGATTGGTGGACGAAAAATCCGAGCGCGTGGAGGTGGTGACTGATCCGCTCGCGGGTGGCTTTGACTTGGCGGATCACGTCGTCGAAATAGGTCCGGTCATCCAGCGCGGCGGCGGCCGCGAGTTGGCTGAGGCGGTTAACGTTGTAACTGTCTTTGACCTTGTTGAGCGCGGCGATCAACTCCGGCGCACCCGTGGCCCAGCCGACGCGCAGCCCGGCCAGCGCGAAGGATTTGGAAAACGACCGGGCGACAATCACATGGGGATATTCCCGGGCGAAATCGAGGCAGTTGTCAGCCGCAAAATCCACATACGCCTCGTCAATCACCACGACGCCGGTGGTTTCCTCAATGACTCGCTGCAATTCCACCCGCGGCAGCCAGACGCCACTCGGCGCGTTGGGTTGCGTGATGAACAGCAGCTTCACCCCAATCAGTTTCTGGAGAAACACCGGATGGGCTTCGATCTGGAAATCTTCCGTCATCGGCAACGGGACCCGGTCGCTGCCCTGGATGTCCGCCAGCACCGGATAAAGCGAGTAGCTCGGCGAAAAATACGCCAGCTTCTCCCCTTCCCCACAAAATGCGCGAACACACAGATTCAAAATGTCATCACAACCGTTGCCGACGATGATGCTCGCAGCCGCTACACTGTACCGGGTCGCCAACTTTTCACGCAGGCTGGCCGCCGTCGGGTCGGGATACAAACGCAGCCGGCCGTTCAGCGCGCCGCGCAATACTTCGATGACCCCGGGTGACGGCGGGTAGGGATTCTCGTTGGTGTTGAGCTTGATGAGGCCGGGCACTTGCGGCTGCTCACCGGGCACGTACCCATGCATCTGCTCAATCTGGCGGCGGACGTAACTCATGGGAACCGGATCTCCGCCGATTTCACGTGCGCATCCAAACCTTCCACTGCGCCGAAGGACTGCAACGTCGGCAGTGATTTCAGCAGCGCGGATCGTGACAATTCGATCACGCTCGTGCGGCGCTGGAATTGATCCACCGTCAGCCCGGCGAACCACGCGCCCGCGCCGCCGGTCGGCAGCGCGTGACTCGGACCAGCCACGTAGTCGCCGACAACAGTGGGCGTCCACGGGCCGACGAACGCCGCTCCGGCAGTTTTGAGTTCCCGCAGCACGGCGCGGTTGTTTTTCGTGATGACCTCGCAGTGTTCAGGCGCGAAACGATTGGCGATGGCAACGGCTTGCCGGAGGTCTTTGGCCAGTACCGCGACCGGCTCGATCTTCGCGAGGTACGCGCGACGGCTTGCGGCCGGTAGCTGGCGATCCCATTCTGCCTGCGTTTCCCGCAGGACACGCCGGGACGTGGTGACGAGCCAGACACGTTCATGGCCGCTGCCGTGTTCGGCTTGCGCCAGAAGATCCGCTGCGACGTGCCGGGGATCGGCGCTGTCGTCGGTAATCACGAGGAGTTCACTCGGCCCGGATAGCATATCAATCCCGACTTCGCCGAAGAGCAGTCGTTTGGCCGCTGTAACATAAGCGTTACCGGGGCCGAAAATCTTTGCGACACGTTTGATTGTCCTGGTTCCCAGGGCCATCGCCGCGATGGCTTGGGCACCCCCGACTTGATACACCTCCGTCGCTCCCGCCACACGCGCCGCGTACAACAACGCCGGCTTGATCGGAGGCGGTGTGCAGACCACGATGTCTCGGCACTCGGCAACTTTGGCAAGCGTGACGGTCATGATCACGGTGGAGACGAGCGGCGCGGTGCCGCCCGGCACGTAGATGCCGACGCGTTCGATGGGATCAAATTTTTCGCCGACGAGGCCGCCTTGCGCGTTGCGCATTTGCCACTCTTGCCGAAGTGAGCGGCGCGCGAATGTGGCGACATTCCGGTGCGTCTCGGCGATGGCGCGGCGCAATTCGGCCGCACAGCGACCCGATCCGCGCACGCGCAGGCTGCGCAGCCGAACCCGGTCGAATTTTTCAGTCAGTTCCACCAGTGCGGCGTCGCCGCGCTGGCGAACGGCTGTGATGACGTCGCGAACGCGCTGCTCGATGGCCGGATCGAACAGGCTTCCGCCAGTGAAATCCAATTCGTCAGGGCGCAAAACCTTCATGGTGCGCGGATGATTTACCACGAAGGCGGCGCGGGGACGAATGGTTTTTCAGGGTGTAACGAGATAGACCTTGTAGAACCGGTTGGCCGGTGGCGCGGAATCAGGATAGAACGTGCTGGCGCCGCTCGCCTCAATCTCTGGCGAGAGGTTTTCGTACGGCACATTCAGGTTGTCCGTGTACTTGACCCGGTATTTCTTGCCGACCACGCTCTGCCAGGTGACGCGGACGTTGCCATTGGGCAGACGTTCGATGTTGATG
>CAZJCX010000075.1:852-1481 GCA_964544425.1 uncultured Verrucomicrobiota bacterium | reverse complement strand
GTCCCGGCCTTGAATTCCGCCACATTCGATTGACCGTCGCCGTCGAGGTCGGCAGCCGCGTCGTCCCCGGTGGCGTTGAGACCATACGCAACCTCGAAGCCGTCCGGCATTCCGTCGTGATCCGTGTCGCTATCGAGCGGGTCGGTGTTGTGAATGTTGATCTCGTCGGCATCCGTCAACCCGTCGGCGTCCACGTCGGACAGGCCGTAGGTGACGACGATCGCGTCGGCTCCGGGCGTTTCACGAAAGTTACCGGCGACGCGGACGCGGCGGGCGGTGGCGTCGTAGGTGTAACCGGTGACGCGCAGTCCGTTGGTCAGGACGAGCGCGGGTGTTTCGCTGGCCGGCAGGCGGAGCCAGATTTCATAGCCGAGTGAGCCGGTGGTGAGTTTGGCGGCGTCGGCGCGGGTGGTGTGATTCGTTTCGCTGATCGTGATGTTGAACCGTTGGCCTTGCGAGTTGAGGTTGTTGAAGGTCATCGTGCTCCAGCCGCTCGGCAACTTGGGGGACAGCGAGCAGGAGTTTGCGTTGGTGCCGGTCGGTTTGTAGTCGAGGAAGATCATCATGTGATCGAGGAACGTCGAGTGCGATTCCCAGACGTTCGGCCAGGCGGCTTGATGCCAGAAGCC
>CAZJCX010000075.1:0-842 GCA_964544425.1 uncultured Verrucomicrobiota bacterium | reverse complement strand
GGGCGATCTGTTCGGCGCCAAGACCGACGGGGCCGAGCCGGGCAATGACTTTGTCGAGCATGTCGAGATTCACGTCCACCAGCACTTTACCGGCTGCGTAGTTTTGCCATTGGGCGTGATACATGCCGTACCACGAGGTGGAGAGGTGCCACGGGCCGCCGTTCCAGTAATTGTCAATCGCGCCGTTGATGTTGTGATTGTAGCGGCGAAGGTACCCAGCGTTGCCGCCACCCGTTTCGATGAGATTGTCGTTGAATCCACCGGCGGGCGCGCCGTTGCCGTGGATCCATTCGACGATGGCGAGCATGACGTTGTTGGTCGGGGCGAACACTTCGAGCGGATACGATAGACCGAGATGGCTGATGTCGGCCGGTTCGACGCGGGCGTTGATACGGCCGACAATGCCGGTATCGCGCGTTTCATCCGCCACCAGCGCCCATTGAGGAGCGTCGCCGGGCGCGAAAAGTCCGGGCACTTTGTTGGCGATGTGGACGGCATCCCGCAAACCGCGCACGACGGTGCCGTTGGAGTAGAGGAAGAGGCCGAAGGAATCTTCCCAAATGTTATTGCCGTCCATCAGCTTGAACGTGTCGTTGTAGTTGGAGCGCCCGTCCACGCAACTGTCGTAATAGCTGGCGTAGGCCGTTTCGCGGACGAGACCGGCGTAGTTGGTGAGGAAACCGAGGTCACCTGTGCTGAGGTAGTGATACCAGATGCCCCACGGAACGCTGGCGGTCTCATCAATCTGCGGCGAGTTCCAGGCGAAATAACCGTCGGTGGTGTATTTTTGGAAGAAGAAGGACTTGCCGCCCGGATTGCAGTCGTTCTCGCGAAATGCGATG
>CAZJCX010000074.1:11870-15159 GCA_964544425.1 uncultured Verrucomicrobiota bacterium | reverse complement strand
TCAACCGGCTCACCAACATCGTCTATGCCAGCACAGGCCAGCGGACGATCCTGCGCTACGACGCGAATTCCAACCTCACCAACGCTTGGGCAACGAACTCAACGGCATTCGCGAAAGGCGTCAACCTCGCCCTGCGTTACGACAACCGGGACCGGCTCACCAATGCCACGACCACCGCCGGCAGGAAGCTTCGCGGGGTCAGGTCTTAGTAATTAGCATTTGAGATGAGTGACATGAATCAAGTGTACGAAGAAACAGCGGTCAGCAGTCTTCAAGGAAGGCGATTTTGTTCTGTTGAAGGGAAGTCGGAATGTGGGGTTGGAAAGAGTGGTGGAAGCTAAGCAGAAAAACGAAGAAATGTAGCCGCACCCTTGAGGGGGCGCCGGGAAAAGCGCAGGCTGAAGCCTGCGGCTACAGGGGTGGTGGCGGGCGTTGCTGGTAACAAGGAGGTAGTGGGGTGTTTTATTATCTGAGCGAGTACACGGAGTTGTTTTCTCCGTTGCGAGTGTTTCAGTACACGACGTTTCGCGCCGTGGGTGCTGCACTTACCGCTCTGCTCATCTGCATCCTGGCCGGCCCGTGGCTGATTCGGAAGCTGACGGAGATGAAGTTCCAGCAGCCGATCCGGGACGAGAGCGATTTGCGCGAGTTGGCGAAGGTGCATGGGAAGAAAGCCTGTCCGACGATGGGCGGGTTGTTGATCATTTTGGCGGTGGTGGACGCGACGTTGTTGTGGGCGCGGCCCTCGAATCCGCTGGTGATGTTGACGGTGTTGACGTTGGTGTGGCTCGGCGGGGTGGGGTTTCTCGATGATCTCGCCAAAGTCCGGGAACAGAAGTCGGCGGGGATGCGGGCTTCGACCAAACTGTTTTTTCAAATTGGATTGGGAGTGTTCGTGGGCGCGACGTTGCTGCTTGACCCGCAACTGGGGCCGATCACCCGGCAGTTGCTGGTGCCGTTCGTGAAAGAGCCGGTGATCACCGACATGGGGTGGTGGGCGTTGCCGTTCATCGTGCTCGTGGTGGTCGGCGCGTCGAACGCGGTGAACTTGACGGACGGGCTGGACGGCCTGGCGACCGGCTGCACGCTGACGGTGGCGCTGGCGTACACGGTGATGTGTTTCGTGGCCGGGAATTTCAAGACGGCCGGCTATCTCGGCGTGCCGTTCGTGCCGGGGGCGAACGAGTTGACGGTGGTGTGCGCGGCGTTGATCGGGGCGAGCCTCGGGTTCCTCTGGTTCAACTGTCACCCGGCGCAGGTGTTCATGGGGGATACCGGGTCGCTGGCGTTGGGCGGGTTGATCGGGGCGATTGCGGTGATGATCAAACAGGAACTCGTGCTGGTGATCGTCGGCGGGATTTTCGTGATGGAAGCGGTCAGCGTGATCCTGCAGGTCGCGAGTTTCAAGCTGCGCGGCAAACGGATTTTTCGGATGACGCCGATTCATCATCATTTTGAGTTGGGCGGCTGGGCGGAGACGAAAGTGACCCAGCGGTTTTGGGTGATGAGCGTGATCTTTGCGCTGTTGGGATTGGCGACGTTGAAGTTGCGGTAGTGAAGTTGTGGCCGCGGTGGTAGCCGCGTTTGGGAAGCGCGGCCACAGCGGAGCCGGAGAAATAGATATGCAGATGATGGAACTGAGAGACAAAGACGTGGTCGTGCTCGGCTTGGGGCGGAGCGGGATGGCCGCGGCGACCTTGCTGCAGCGGGACGGCGCGCGGGTGGTGGTGCGCGACGAGAACGACGGCGGCGAGTTGATCGAACGCGCCCACCGGCTGCGGCAGTTGGGCGTGCGGGTGGAGTTGGGGAATCAATTTGATCTGGCGGCGCGGTTTGATTTGGCGGTGTTGAGTCCGGGGATTGCGCCGGAGCGGCCGGTGGTGCGGGCGTTGGGACGGCGGACGCCGTTGTTGAGCGAATTGGAGCTGGCCTACCGGCATTGCATTTGTCCGATCATCGCGATTACCGGCACGAACGGGAAGACGACCACCACCGAGTTGATGGCTGAGGTGTTGACCGGCTGCGGGAAACGCACGGCGGCGGCGGGGAACATCGGCACGGCGTTTTCGGAAGCAGTGGAAGCCAGCGCCGGGCTGGACGCGGTGACGTTGGAGGTCAGCTCGTTCCAACTCGAAAAGATCGAGCAGTTCCGACCGAGCGTGGCGGTGTTGTTGAATATCATGCCCGACCATCTCGACCGCTACCGGAGCATGGAAGAATACGCGGCGGCGAAGGCGCGGATTTTCCTGAACCAAACGCCCGACGACACGGCGGTGATTGGCGCCGAGGCGCTGGCGCTGTTGCGGCAACAGGGCTTTCCGATCCGGTCGCGCCTGATCACGTTCAGCGCGTACAACCACGAGGCCGATCTGTGGCTGGACTGGGCCGATGGCGACACGATCTGGTGCAACCTGCCGGAGTGCCGCGGCATTTTGTTGAAATTGACGGAGACCCATTTGCGGGGCGCGCACAACGCCGAGAACATCATGGCCGTACTGGCCGCCGGAATGGCGTTCGGCTTGCCGGTCCGGGCGATGCGCGAGGCGATCATGGCGTACTGCCCACAACCCCACCGCTGTGAGATCGTGGCGGAGTTCGACGGGGTGACGTACATCAACGATTCGAAGGCCACCAACGCCGACGCGGTGGTCAAAGCGCTGCGCGCGTTGCCGCCCCCGGTGATCCTGATTGCCGGGGGGCGCGACAAGGGACTGGATTACACGGTCGCCCGCGACGCGCTCGCGCAAAAAGTGAAGCTGGCCGTGCTCATCGGCGAAGCCCGCGAGCGGCTCGCGCGCGCGTGGCACTCCGTCGTGCCGTGTGTCCAGGCGGACACGCTGGACGAGGCGGTCGCGATCGCGGCGCGGCAGGCGGCGGCCGGGGAGACGGTGTTGTTGTCCCCGGCCTGCGCCAGCTTCGACATGTTCCGGAATTACGAACACCGGGGCGATGAATTCAAACGGGCCGTGTTCGCGGCCCACGCACAAGTCCGTAACAACCAACCAACCGTCCAAGAGAGGAACCAATGAAAGTATCGAAAGTCATCATGATCGTCGTCGCACTCCACGTGCTGGTCATCGGAGGCATCTTTGTCTTCGAAGGCTGCAGCCGCACCAAAGTCCAGACACCCAGCCTGGCGGAAAACGAATCGCTCCCGGGCCAGCTCCCGCCGGAGCAACTGACCCCCACCATGCCCGCCGAGATGGCGGGCCTCACGCCGGCCGTGCCGGCGCCCACGCCGGTGCTGACGACCGCGTTGCCGCCCGCCGCGGCCGTGCCGGAAATCCCG
>CAZJCX010000074.1:7139-11834 GCA_964544425.1 uncultured Verrucomicrobiota bacterium | reverse complement strand
ACTCGCTCTGGAAGATCGCGAAAAACCAGAACACCACCGTCGCGGATTTGTTGAAGGCCAACAACCTCACGAAATCCAGCGTCCTCAAAGTCGGCCAGAAGCTGACCATTCCGGCCAAAGCCGCCGCGCCGGCGGAGATCGCCAGCAGCAGCCCGACGCAGCCGGTCGCCGCGACCAGCGACGCGGGCGCGACCTACTCGGTCGTCGCCGGTGATTCGCTCTGGAAGATCGCCAACAAGAACGGCACCACCGTCGCCGCCTTGAAACAAGCCAACAGCCTCAGCAGCGATTCGCTGAAGGTCGGCCAGAAACTCACCCTGCCCGGCAAGTCCGCCAGCGTCGCGGCCGCCCCCGCGGCGGCATCCGCCACGGCCAGCGCCGGCATCGTGCCGTGGTCGCCGAGCGCGACATATCGCGAACCGGGCACGTACACCGAGAATAATCAGACGATTCACGTCGTGGACATGAACGAGTCCCCGGCCATCATCGCGCGCCGCTACGGCGTGCGGGTGGACGAGTTGATGAAGGCGAACGGGATCACAAACCCCGGCCAGATTCATTACGGCCAGACGTTGATCATCCCCGTCGCGGCCGCAGTCCAGCCGGCGGCGAATCGGACGACGTCCGCCGCCCCGATCGTCTCCGCGACGAATCTGAACTGATGATGCTCGCCTGAACACGGTTGGTTGGGTCGTGGGGGGACGCGCCACCAGGCGCGTCCCCAACACGCCACGCCGACCAAGGAATGGATGAACAAGACGGCCATTACGCTGCTGGTGGTGACGCTGGTGCTGTTGACGTTGGGGATCGTGATGCTGTTCAGCACCAGCGCGGCGTACGCGCGCGACCGGTATGGCGACGCGCATTTTCTGCTGAAGCGGCAGTTGGTGTGGACGCTGATCAGCGGGGTGGCGTGTGTGGCGGCGGCGCGGGTGCCGTATCCGAAGTTGCGTCCGGCCGCGTGGGTGTTGTTGGCCGTGGCCGCGGTAATGTTGGCGGCGGTGTTGATTCCGGGAATCGGGGTGAAAGTCGGCGGCGCCCGGCGGTGGCTGGCGTTGCCGGGGATGCGGTTTCAGCCGTCGGAATTCGCGAAGATCGCGTTGGTGATCTGGCTCGCGTTCTGGCTGGCGCGGGAGCAACGCCGGCTGCACAAGTGGACGCGCGGGTATCTCGTGCCGATGGGAGTGGTGGGGGCGATGTTGTTGCTGATCCTGGCGGAACCGGATTTTGGGACGACGGCGTTGCTGGGAGCGGTGGCGTTGGCGGTGATGTTCGTGGCCGGGGTGCGGTTGCGGTTTCTGGTGCCGACGGTGCTGGCGGGCGCGGCGGCGTTTGGGACGTTGATCATGCACAGTCCGGTGCGGGCGCAGCGGATGTTCGCATTTTTGGATTTGGAGAAGTACCGCGAGGGAGCGGGGTATCAGGTGTGGCAGGCGATTCTGGCGTTTGGATCCGGGGGGACCAGTGGGTTGGGCCTCGGCAACTCGCGGCAGAAGATGTTTTACCTGCCGGAGGCGCATACGGATTTCATTTTCCCGATCATCGGCGAGGAACTCGGTTTGGCCGGGTCGCTGGCGATCGTGGTTTGCTTTGCGATTTTGTTCGGCTGCGGCGTGGCGGTGAGCCTGAAAGCGCCGGACTTGTTCGGCCAGTATCTCGGCTTGGGGGTGACGTGTTTGCTGGGGTTGCAGGCGTTGATCAATATCGCGGTGGTGACGGCGTGGCTGCCGACGAAAGGGTTGCCGCTGCCGTTCATCAGTTTTGGCGGGTCGAATCTGTTGATGAGCATGACGTGTGTCGGGTTGCTGCTGAGCATTTACCGGCACGGGGCGGCGGAAGCGCCGAAGGAGGAGCACGAGTTCTTTGCGAAACGCGCCGCGCTGAGTTGAGCGCCGCCGGTGAAGCCGGTCGGCGGCGGTCATGGACTGCCGCTACAGGAGCGCTGACAGGGAGGACACGAAATGAATGAAAATCGTAATCGCATGTGGGGGAACCGGGGGACATTTGTTTCCCGGAGTGGCGGTGGCGGAGCGGTTGTTGGCCCGCGACCACGAAGTCCGGCTATTGGTCTCGGCGAAGGCGGTCGAGCAGACAGCCTTGACGGGATTGGCAGCGACGAGCTGCTCTTCCCGACTTGGAGTGCGCTCGATCAAGGGCGTTGGGTTCGGCGGATTGTCCCGGTTGATCCCATTTTGCGGCCAGCTCGCGCGGGCGGTGCGTGAATGCGCGGCGGAGTACGCAACGTTTCAGCCCGACGTGGTGCTGGGGATGGGCGGGTACACGTCCGCCCCGGCGGTGCTGGCGACGCGCTGGTTTGGGCGGACGCGGGCGGTGATTCACGAATCGAACGCGGTGCCCGGCAAGGCGAATCGCTGGACGGGCCGGTGGGCGGACCACGTGGCGGTGGGGTTGGCGGACTGCGCGAAGTTTTTCCGGCGCAAACCGGTGACGGTGACCGGCACGCCGGTGCGGTCGCGATTGAGCCGGGGGGAGCGGATGCCGGACGCCGCGGCGCGGCTGGGGTTGACGCCCGGCAAGTTGACCGTGGCGGTGATGGGCGGCAGTCAGGGGGCGCATGCGTTGAACGAGGCGATCGCGTGCGCGTTGCCGTGGTTGGAGGAATGGCGGGAGCGCGCGCAGTTTGTGCATTTGAGCGGGGCGGCGGACGAAGCGTTCGTGCGCGAGGCGTACGAGCGGAACGGGATGCCAGCGCGGGTGCTGGGTTTTTGTCACGAGATGGAATGGGTGTACAGCGCGGCGGACGTGGTGTTGGCGCGCGCGGGCGCGGCGACGTTGACGGAGTTGGCGGCGTTTGGAGTGCCGGCGATTTTGGTGCCGTATCCGCACGCGGCCGGTAATCACCAGTGGCACAACGCGCAGGCGTGGGCGCGGATTGGCGCGGCGCGGATTGTGGAGGAGCGGGCGTTGACGACGGGGTTGCACGCGGCGCGCGGGGAACGACTGGCGGAGGTTGTGGACAATTTGCTGGGTGATGCGGCGGCGCGGATGGAGATGGCGCGCGCGGCGCGGTCGCTGGCGCAGCCGGACGCGGCGGAGAAGCTGGCCAATTTGGTCGAGCAGTGTGGGAAATAGCCGGAGGACGAAGACTCATGGAAAAAAACCAGTCGTTGTCGCGACAACAGGTGATGGAGTTTTTGAGCGCCCAGCCGCGCGTGGTGCACTTTGTGGGGGTCGGCGGCGCGGGGATGAGCGGCCTGGCGAAGTTGCTCGCCGAGCAGGGACATTACGTAAGCGGGTGCGATCTGGCGCCGAACGGCGAGACGAGCAAGCTGCGCCAAATGGGCGTGCGAATCGAGATGGGCCATCATCACCGGCATCTGAAAGCGGAAACGGAACTGGTGGTCTATACGTCCGCCGTGAACGGCCAGAACGCCGAGTTGCGGGCGGCGGCGGAGGCCGGGATTCCGGCGGTGCGGCGGGGGACGTTGCTGGCGGCGTTGATGAATCATCAGAACAACATCGCGGTGGCCGGGACGCACGGGAAGACGACGACGACGGCGATGCTGGCGCACGTGCTCGGTCGCAGCGACAGCGCGCCGACGTTTTGCGTGGGCGCGCACGTGCCGGTGCTCGGCGCGAACGCGCAGCACGGGGGCGGAAAGTATTTCGTGGCGGAAGCGTGCGAGAGCGACGGGACGTTGAACGGGTTCACGCCGGAGTATTCGATTTGCCTGAACATCGAGCCGGAGCATCTCGATTATCACGGGACGATGGCGAACCTGCTCGGCACGTTCGACACATTATTTCGCAGCACGTTGCGGATGGTGTTTTATTGCGCCGACTGTGCGAACTGCATCCCGCTGGCGAGCCGGTCGCGGGCCACGATGTCGTTTGGGTTGTCGCCCGCCGCGGATTACCGGGCGGTGGACATCCGGCCGACGACGCGCGGGAGTGCGTTCACCGTGGTGTGCCGGGGGCAGGAACTGGCGCGGGTGGAATTGAGCATTCCCGGCGAGCAGAACGTGGTCAACGCGCTGGCCGTGTTCGCCGTGGCGGATGAGTTGGGCGTGGCCCCGGAGAAGATCAGCGGCGCGCTGGCGGAGTTCACCGGGGCGAAGCGGCGATTTGAACGGAAGTACGAGGGCAACGAGATCGTGGTGGCGGACGATTATGCGCATCACCCGACCGAGATTCGCGCGACGTTGCAGGCGGCGCGGTCGCTGGGGTTTCGGCGGATCTTGCTCGCGTTTCAGCCGCACCGCTACACGCGGACGCAGGCGTTGCTGGCGGAGTTTGCGACGGCGTTTCGCGGGGCGGACGAAGTGTGGGTGACGGACATTTACGCGGCGAGCGAGAAGCCGATCCCCGGTGTGACGGGGCAGGCCTTGGCGGAGCGGGCCGGGGTGGCGCACGAAGCAGACTTTGAAAAACTGGCGGCGACGCTCGCGCAAGCCGGGCAGCCCGGTGATTTGATCCTGACGATGGGCGCGGGGAACATCTATCACGTCGCGGAATCGGTGGCGGCGAAGTTGGCGGCGCGCGGGCCGAACTTGTTGCTGCCGGGGAGGCAGGCCATGAACATGGAATCGGACCTGAAATCATTTTTGTCGGCCAAAACGAAAGTGCGGCGGGACGAGCCCATGGCCAAACATACGTCGTTGCGGGTGGGCGGCCCGGCGCAGTTTTGGATCGAGCCGCACGACGAGACGGACCTGGCGCGGCTGTTGCATTACT
>CAZJCX010000074.1:0-7129 GCA_964544425.1 uncultured Verrucomicrobiota bacterium | reverse complement strand
GCCGCTGCGGCCTTCCGGCCACGCCCCCGGGAGCCCGGGCACGATGGTCGGGCGCGGGACGAACCTGCTCGTGCGCGACGGCGGGATCGAAGGCGTGGTGGTGCATTTGGATGGCGACGAGTTTACCGGCGTGCGGGCGGAGGCCGACCGGGTGGTGGCGCGGGCGGGCGCGCGGCTGAAGACGGTGGTCAATCTCGCGAAACGGGAGGCGCTCGGCGGCTTGGAGTTTTTCGAAGGGATCCCCGGCTCAGTCGGCGGGGCGTTGCGGATGAATGCCGGGGCGATGGGGCGGCAGACGTTCGAGGTGCTCGACCGGGTGCGGTACGTGAGTTTGACCGGGGAGATTTACGACGCGGAGGCGCGGGTGTTGCCGGTCAGCTACCGGTGCTGTCCGGTGTTCCAGAATCATATCGCGTTGGAAGCGACGTTTCGCGGAGAGAAAACGGAGCGGTCGAAAATTGATTCGTTGCTGCGGATGTTTGAGAAGAAACGCTGGTCGAGCCAGCCGGCCAAGCCGAGCGCGGGCTGCATCTTCAAGAACCCGGACACGGTGCCCGCCGGGAAGCTGATTGATGAGTTGGGGTTGAAAGGCACGCGCGTCGGTGGCGCGAGCGTGTCGGAGTTGCACGGCAATTTCATCGTCACCGAAGGCGGCGCATCGGCCGCCGACGTGTTGGGGTTGATCGGGATGATTCGGGAACGCGCGAAGAAGGAGCGCGGAATCGAGTTGGAGCCGGAGGTTCTCATTTTGGGCAAAGACAAGGAGGAATGACGCGTTCGTCATAGAGAACATGAATGATCAGCTGAAAATCGCGGTGTTGATGGGCGGGCCTTCGGCGGAGCGCGAGGTGTCGTTGCGTTCCGGGGCGGCGGTGGCGGCGGCGTTGGAACGGACGGGCGCGGCGGTCGCGCGCGTGGATGTGCGCGGGACGGTGCTGAAACTGCCGGCGGATGTGGATGTGGTGTTCGTGGCGTTGCACGGGACGTTTGGGGAGGACGGGACGGCGCAGCGGTTGTTGGAGGAACTTGGGTTGCCGTACACGTTCAGCGACCCGGCGGCGAGCGCGCGGGCGTTCGACAAGATTGCGGCGAAGGAGGCGTTCGTGGCGGCCGGGATTTCGACGCCGCGGTGGGCGGTGGTGGAACGGACGGACCGGCAGTTCGTGCCATTGCGGGCGTTGCGGTGGCCGTTGGTGATCAAGCCGGCCCGGCAGGGGTCGAGCGTGGGGATTGAGTTGGTGGAGAAGCCGGAGGACTTGCAGCACGCGTGTCTGGTGGCCGGGGAGCACGACGACCGGTTGTTGGTGGAGGAACGGATCGCGGGCCGGGAGTTCACGGTGGCGGTGCTCGAGGAGCGGGCGTTGCCGGTGATCGAGGTGCGCTCGAAGCGGACATTTTTTGATTACGAAGCGAAGTACACGAAGGGCGAGACGGATTATCTGGTGCCGGCCCCGGTGGATGACGCGCTGCGGGAGCGGATGCAGGCGGTGGCGGTGCGGGCGCACGAATGTTTGGGGTGCCGGGATTTGTCGCGGGTGGACATCATGCTGAACGCGGCCGGGGAGTTGTTCGTGTTGGAAGTGAACACGGTGCCCGGTTTCACCGAGACGAGTCTGGTGCCGAAAGCGGCGCTCGCGGACGGGATGAGCTTTGACCGGTTGTGCAGTCACCTGGTGCGCCGCGCGCTGGCGCGGCGGAGCAAAGAAACAACACGCCAGTTGGCGCTGGCAGTGGTGTGAGATTGGTCTGGACGTGGGATTTGTGCGATGAACAGGATCAGAGCATTTGGAGTTAGGCTCGGCTCGGCAACGATGATGCTGGTGCTGCTCCGCCTGTGCGTCTTCTCAGGCACGGCTGAGGGGGACGAGCCCTCTCCAGATGGAAACGGAAACGCTGAGGCTGGTGTTGTTGTGGTTCAAGAGCCGGCGGCGGACACAATCCAAGAGCCAAATTCGGACGCGGAGCAGCAGGCTGCGGCGACCAGTTCGGTGCCCACGGAGATGTTGCCGAGCAGCGGAGCGTCGCCGACGCAGCCGTTGGGTGATTTGTTGAATTTCCAGATGGATCTGTTCACGGGGCGGTTTTCGTACCGGGTGCCGATCATTGTTCCGCCGGGGCGGCAGAACTCTCAGCCGGGGATTGCGCTGGGGTACAACTCGTCGGGCGGGAACGGGTGGTGCGGGGTGGGTTGGTCACTGGACATGGGATTCATTCAACGGGAGACCCGGTATGGGGTGCCTCACAAGTGGGGCGCGACTTCGCCCTTGAACGAGTACGACGATACGAAGGGGTTCATCTTTTCGATGGCGGGCGCCAGCGGGCGGTTGTCGTACATCACCGGTACAAACCCTGCCGAGTACCGGATGGAGACGGACAATGGGTCGTTCTTGACGTTCGAGTATTATCCGTACGGGCCGTATTGGCTGGTGACGGACAAGAACGGGAACAAGTTTTGGTTCGGGAACACGGCCGACAGCAAGATGCAGCATCCGACGTGGTCGCCGGCGACAGCCGGGTTGAAGACGTTCCGTTGGGCGATCAATGAGATTCAGGATGCGAATGGAAACAAGACGACGTTCTCGTACGCGACAGTCAGCAATCAACTGTATCTGAGCCAGATTGCGTACAACGGTCACACCGCCGGGATCACCCCCGCGCATACGGTGACGTTCAACACGGAGGCCCGACCCGACACGAACATCGTGTTCACGAGCGGCTATCGGGTGACGTCGCTGAAACGGTTGCAGAATATCGAGATCAAGATCGGGACGACGCAGGTGCGGAAGTACTCGCTGGTCTATACCAACTCGCCCTCGACGTACCGGTCGTTGCTCTCGGAGATCAAGCAGTTTGGCTCGGATTGGACGACGAATCTCCCACCATTGAAATTCACCTATCAGGTGAAGCCGTTCGAGTTCGACAGCACCCAAGCGACCCCGACGAACTGGCCGGGGGTGTTCAGTCAGGGCGACACGAGCGCATCTTGGAACAGCATCCGCGCGGGGATTGGCGGAGCGGACTTTTTTGTGGAGTTCTTGGACATGGATGCGGATGGGTTGCCGGACCGGGTGATGCGAAAGCATGACGCACCTTATCAGGAGTATTTTGCGGTCCAGCGGAACACGGGGCGTGGTTTCGAGCCAACCAACGGTTTCTATCAGTGGCTGAACCTGACCAACCAAAACCAGACCGCGCTGGAGTGGAATTACGTCCGGTCCGGGGATGGCGGCGAGACGTGGGTGGATCTGTTGGATCTCAACGGTGACGGCCTGCTCGATCGGGTGCTGCGCAAGATCAACAGCCCGTACGTGTATTGGGGAGTGCAGACAAATCTCGGTTTCCGGTTCTCCGACTGGTTTCAATGGGGTCCGATCACCAACGTCAGCGCGGCACAAGACTGGAACACAATCCGGTGGGCGGCGACCGTGTACGTGGACGTCTGCGACTTGAATGGCGATGGGTGGTTGGACCGGGTCTCGCGCAAGCTGACCGCGCCTTACACCGTTTTCAAAGTGCAGTTCAACTCTGGCAGCGGATTTGGCCCCTTGGTGGACTGGGGGCCGGTCAATGTGCACCACCAAACCAATTCCACACTTTGGAGCGCCGTGTACGGCGTTTCGGCCGGCGATACGTTGGTGGGGCTGTACGATATCAACGGCGATGGGTTGCCGGATCGCGTCGCCCGCGAGTACGCGACTCCGTATGATCAATTTGCGGTGCAGTTCAACAATGGCGCCGGGTTCGAGCCGTGGGAGTCTTGGGGGCCGCTGGATAGCCAAGGCCAGACCGGTTCTCAATGGAACTGCCCGGTCGGAACCAATTCCGGTGATACAACCGTGACTTTGGTGGACATCAACGGCGATGGGTTGCCGGACCGGGTGATGCGTGCCGTGTACGGACCGTATGATGATCATTGGGTTGTCCAATTCAATACCGGCAACGGGTTCACCAGCGCGGTCAATTGGGGAGGCATCTACAGCCAGGGCAACACATTGGCAGCATGGAACACCATCAACTACGTCAGCACTGGCTACACCCAAGTGGATTTGGTGGACATCAACGGCGACGCGCTGCCCGATCGCGTCATGCGCAAGCTGACCTCCCCTTACAATTACTTCGCCGTCCAGTTGAACAAGGGGCCGTTCCCCGATCTGCTGGCGGCCATTGACAACAGTCTGAGTGGGCGGGTCGAAGTCGTGTATGCGCCTTCCACCGGCTATGACAACCGCGACCGGCCCTGGTCCGGCGATCCGTGGAGCGCCGGGGCGAAAAGCCTGTTGCCGTTCCCGGTCTGGACGGTCAAGCACACCATCGTCAAGGATGGGTTCGGCAGCGCCGACACGAACACCTACGCCTACGCCGGTGGGATGTTTGATTTCCAACTCCGCGAGTTCAACGGCTTCAACCGCGTTACGGTCACGGACCCACTCGGCGCAAAGAGCGTCACACATTTCCACCAAGGCGGCGGCACCAACGACGTGCCCAACGGCGAGCACGACGACATCGGCGCAGTGGCCAAGCGCGGCGTGCCGTACCGGACCGTGCTCATCGGCAGCGATGGACTGACGAACAGCATCACGCTGAACAAGGTCATGCAGCAGACATTGCACACCAACGGCTGGTATTTCCCTTATATCGCGCAGACGATCGCGCTGGAATATGAAGGACTCAGCACGTATCGGGCGACAGCGAAACAGTTCAGCTACGAGTTCGCCAGCCTCAACCTGACGAATGAGACCAACCTTGGGGAAGTCGGCACCGTCACCGCGAGCACTCACAGCTTCACGGACATCGGCAGCGATTCGATCTATACGTGGCTGACGTATTCCACGCTTGGTAACGGGGCGATCAAACCGGCCACGACCAAGATCACGAGCGATGCCGGCGGTGCGACAAAGCTGCGCGAGACGACCTTCAGCTACAACACGGCCGGTAATCTGACGCGCACGCTCTCCTGGTTGAATCCCGGCAATACATACATCACCAATTCCATCGGCTACGACACCTACGGCAACGCCAACAGCGTGACCAACCCGGTCGGCATCGTCACCCGCACGTTGTACGAGAGCACGTACCAGACGTTCCCGGTCACCACCATCACCGGCACGTTCACCAACACTGCGACGTTTGATGTCCGGTCCGGCGCGGCCATCACCGCCACCGACGTGAAAGGACAGGTTTCGTCGAACTACTTCGACGTGTTCTACCGGCTCAAGGAAACCTACGTCTCCACGAATGCCACCGGTGCACCGCAATTCGTCTGGCGGACCAAGGTGGATTACAATCTCGGCGGAGTCGCCGGCGGTCTCAGCCAGAATTACGTTCGCCAGCGTGTCTTCGACGCCGTTGACCTGACGAATGGGTTGGAGAGCTATGGGTATTTTGACGGGATAGGCCGCGCCGTCCAATCCCGCGCGGAGGCGGAAACCGGCCAATTCCGCGTCGCCGACACGTTCTACAACGAGCGCGGCCAAGTCGAGTTTGTGACGCTGCCGTATTTCAGTTCGGGGACGAGTTTCACTGCGCCTCCGGCCAACCCATTGGGGGCGTTGAATGCTTTTGATGCCATTGGCCGGGTTGTCAGCAATGTTTCACCGGCGTTTGCGGATGGGACGGTGGGTAGTGACACCGGGTCGCCGGTGGGCTGGACACAAGTGGCGTACAAGGATGGAACAAATCCGTGGGCGACTTTCGCCACCGATTCCGAAGGCAAAACCCGGAAGTCCTTCCACGACGCTTACGGGCGCGTGACGCAGATCACCGAGCACGGGAGCATCAACACCAGCTTTGCCTACGACAAACTCGGCAACCTCACCAACGTCACCGACAGCGCCGGCAATAAGACGTGGATGACCTACGACTCGCTGGGCCGCAAGACCGCCATGACCGATCCCGACATGGGCACGTGGAGCTACGTGTACGACGCCGCCGGGCGAATGACCGAGCAAACGGACGCCAAGAGCCAGAAACTCAAATTCATCTACAACGACGAGCTTGGCCGGCTCACTAAGAAGGAAATCTATAGCTCCGGCGGCAGTTTTGTCACCAACGTGGTCTATGCCTACGATGTCAGTGACGATGGCAACTACACCGTTTACAAGGGGCAACTCTACAAGGTCAGCGACCGGCAAGGCTGGCAGAAGAACAGCTACGACTTCCGGGGTCGCGTGGTCAAAGCCGGACGCTATCTCAGCGTCAATTCCCAGACGTATGTGGTCGAGTCCACTTACGACGATGCCGACCGGGCCAAGACGGTCAAATATCCCGGCGGTGCGACGAAGCTGCAATACACCTACGACACCGGCGGCAATCTCAAGAAAGTCGAGAGCACCTGCGGCACCGGCAGCAACGAAGTGTTCTGGCAACTCGGCGCGCTCAACGCCCTCGGCCAGATCGGCAGTTACACCAACGGCAACGGCGTCGTCACCACCAACAGCTACTTCGCCAATTCCAAGCGCATCCAAAAAGCGCTCACCTTTAAGGGCACCAACACTCTCCAAAACCTTGACTACACCTTCGACAAAGTCGCCAACGTCAAAAGTATCACAGACAACAAGTACACCGGCTCCCAAGGCGGCAGTCTTTCCAGCATCAGCTATGACGACCTCCACCGCTTGACCGGCTACACATGGAACAGCACGACCTATAGCTTCACCTACAACGCCATCGGCAACACCACCGTCAACGGCGAGATGGGTGTAGGCACCTACACCTACGGCTCGTCCAAACCGCACGCCGTCACCAGCGCCAACCGCCGCAGTTACAGCTACGACGCCTGTGGCAACATGACCAACCGCAACGGCACGGCGCTGCTCTACGACGAAGAAAACCAACTCAAACAATATGGCTCCATCACTTTCGGCTACGCCGACGGTGGCGCGCGCCTCTGGAAAAACAACGGCGGCACGCTCACCATCTGGATCGGCGGCATCTACGAGATCAAAGGCAGCCAGACCCTCTGCCACGTCTTCGCCGGTGGCCAGCGGGTGGCGACATTCGAGCCGATCACCCCCGCCTGCGCGTTGCTCTACCACGATCCGTTCATCGCCCCCGTCTATGAATTCTTCTGCGCCGCCACGACCTGGCCCTTGCAAGAGGGCCGCGCCCCGCTCACGGCGACGTTGATTCC
>CAZJCX010000073.1:12518-15168 GCA_964544425.1 uncultured Verrucomicrobiota bacterium | reverse complement strand
CACACACGCGAACGCCCGCGCCACCGCCAATTCAAACGAAGCCGACGAGGACAGTCCGGCACCCATCGGCACATCGCAAGCGGCGACGCCTTCCCAGCCGCGGAGTGGGTGGCCGGCTTGTTGCAGCGCCCACGCGACGCCTTTGGGATATTCGCCCCAGTGTTTGTGGGCCTTCGCGAGTTTTGTGATCTCGAATGCGATCTCCTCGCCGTGTTCGAGCGAGAACAGTGATACCCGGTCATCTGCACGCGGTCGCAGCGCAATCCAAGTCGCGCGGTCAATTGCCATCGGCAGCACGAACCCGTCGTTGTAATCCGTATGCTCGCCGACCACCCTGGTGGTCTATGTGACGCCCCATGAGGTTGACACGACCGGGCGCGCGGACGACAAAGGCCGGAGCGGTGTGGAATCGTTGCTGGAAGACGTCGCGGACGCGGGGGACGAGGCTCATCGCCGTGATTTGTAGCGAAAGAACTGTTGACGGCGAGAAAAAAAGACTGTTGGAGCATCTCGTTGTGAGGGCACTACACCAACGCCGCGCCCGCCGGCCCCGGACCGGGCACAACCCAGTACACCTACAGGCCGGGGATTAACTCGGCGAATTACTGGGTGGGATTCAATGCGACGCCGTGGCTGGACATCACCGTCGAGATGGCCGCGCGGGTGGAAGCGCGTACGGCGGGCGGTGGGGATTGGGTACGACCGGGTCCAGCCGCAGGCGATCTTCACGAACTGGGAGATCACATCCGCAGCCACACATCACCGGGCCAATCGCGCGCGGAATGGCGCTCCCAACAACAGCAGATGTGGCGGTCCGCGGATGCGATCTGGCTGTACGCGAATCATCCCGGGCATTGCGAAGCGCAGTTGCAGGTTACTCCGCCGCCCGTCGCACCGCGAGTCGTCAACTTAGCGAGTTGTTCTAAGCAGCGGGTCAGAGGGTGAGGGGGGACTGCCGGACGTATTTCGTCCAGTGTTCTTCGGCTACGATTTTGCAGTGGCTGCCGAGTTTCTTTAGTTTGCGGGTTTTGGTGATCAGGGGCTGACCGGGATCGAGAGCGCCGACGATGAGGTAGTGGGTGTCCCAGACGGGTTCAAAGTGAAACGTGCCGTGGCGAACGGTGACGGCGTGGTGGCAGCGTTCGAGTGTGCCAAAGACGAACTGACCGGCAAAACAGAATGACCGACCATGGAAGCCGATGTGCGGAGGCGGTTTGTCGAACGGTGAGTCGGGGTCGGCGGCGACAACAGCTTGCGGTTCGGGCCGGTCGGCGGTGACGTGGTCGAGGAGGAGTTTAAGGTCGGCGCGTTCGGCGGCGGTGACTTCGCCATCGTGAAAAATTTCGGCGAGCCGACGAGTCAAGACGTTGCCGGGCCAGACGGTGGCGACGTGGGGATGGGCGTGGAGCCAGTCGCGAAGTTGACCGGCTTCGGTGTTGGTTACGGTGCCGTCGGCGAGGATGCCGTGGCAGAGGTTCAGCATTTCCGTCAGCGACGGATCGGCGGCGACGGCGTGGACGCGGCGAAATTCCGGGAGATGGCTGGCGAGGATCCAGTCCGGCAGGCCTGCCCGCCAGACCATGACGTTGGTTTTGTGGATCAGTTTGCGGATGAAATCGGCGGTGACCGGCCCGTGGCCGTTGTTGAGGGCGTCGAGGTAGTAATAGTCGTCAGGCTTGGTTTTGCGGGCGGTCATGGCGCGGGCATTGTAGAGGTTTGTGGCAGTGGCGCAAGTATCAGGCGCGGACTTTGATGACGATTTTGCGGACTTGCGTAGGCGCGTCGAGTTCGAGGCACGGGGCGTGGGCGTCGGTGGGGAAGAAGATGGCGAAGTGACCGGGGTAGAGATGGAGGGCGGTGTGATGCGGCGGGGCGGCGAAGAGGGCGGCGTCTTTTTCGGGGAGGTACGGTTGGGTGACGGTGGTGCAGGCTGGGAGTGGCGCCCAGAGGATGGTTTCCTTGCCGGTTTGGAGGATCTGGATGTCAATGTAGGTGCGGTGTGCCTCGAAGATGGCCGGGGAACGCGGTTTGGTCTGGTAGGTCTGGGCGAGCGCGTAGATGTCGTCGTCATTTATATGGTGGCGTCCGTCTGGCAAATCGGCGGGGAGTTTCTCGAGGAATTGAAATGCCGCGCTGAACCGGGGGGAGCAGGTTGCGTAACGCGGCCATTGGTCGAGGGTATCGAGAATCATGTCGGGAGGTGTAGGCGGAGCGGCACGGAAGGGCAAGCGGGAAGTGCCGGTAACTGGCGCGTGGCGCTTGGGTGTGTGATTCGGTATAGTTCGGGGCGATGAAACGAACGGAGCTTTTGGCATTGGCACGGCGGATCCTTTCGGTTCCCACGGCGCCGTATCACGAGCACGGGGTGCGCGCGGCGGTGGAACAGGAGTGTCGGGCGCTGGGCTTGCGGCCCGTGCGCGACCGAGCGGGGAATGTGATCGTCCGTTCCCGTCCGGCGGGGCGGACACCGTTGGTGTTGGTGGCGCACATGGATCACCCGGCATTTGAAGTGGCGGGCGAGCGGCAGTTGGAATTTTTGGGCAGCGCGCCGCGGGAGATGTTCGTGGGGTCGCGCGTGCGCGTGGGGTTGACGACGGCGCGGATTACGCGAGTCGTCCGGGAACGACCGCATGTGCGGGTCGTGGAGTTG
>CAZJCX010000073.1:9462-12471 GCA_964544425.1 uncultured Verrucomicrobiota bacterium | reverse complement strand
TGCCGCCGGTGCGGTTGCGGGCCGGGAAGCTGCACGCGCCGGCGATTGATGATGTGTTGGGGACGGTGGTGTTGTTGGCGACGTTGCGCGAGGCGCGGCGGCCGGTGTGGTGCGTGTTCACACGGGCGGAAGAAGTTGGTTTTCACGGGGCGATTGAGGTGGCGCGGTCCGGGTTGATTCCGACCGGGGCCTTCGTCGTGTCGGTGGAGATGAGCCGGGAACGGCCCTGGGCGCGGATCGGTCAGGGGCCGGTGGTGCGCGTCGGGGATCGGATGTGGACGTTTGATGCGGACGGGGTTTTATTTTTGATGGAAGCAGCCAAAACGGCGGGAGTCGCGGCACAACGGGCGTTGATGGATGGCGGGACGTGCGAAGCGACGGCGTTGGCGGCGTGGGGGTACCGGGTCGGCGGTGTGTGTTTGCCGTTGGGGAATTATCACAACATCGGGCCTAGTCAGCGTCCGCGGGCGGAGTTTGTGAGCGTGGCTGACTTGGAAGGATTGGTGAAACTAACGACCGCCGCCGTGGATCGGTGGCCGGAGTTTGGGCGGACACGGGCGGGGTTGAAGCGGTGGGTGATGCGGGTGCGCCGGGCCGCGCCGCGAAAGTTGACGGGATAGCGGCACCGGGTGTCTAAATTGACGATGAACCGATGGCTGATCATGGGGTGGGTGGTGACGACGTGGGCGGCGCGCGCGGAGACGAATGCGCCGTCGGCGGATGAAGCGGCGCGGACGCAGTTTGAGTTGGGCGCGCGGCTGTTGCAGGAACGAAAATATCTGGGGGCGGCGGATGCGTTCGAGCGGGCCACACAGGCGGCGCCGCTTTTTTTTGAGGCGCAGGTGAACTGGGGGATTGCGCTGCTGCAGTTGGGCAAGGAAAGCACGGCGCCGGTAATTCGATTGCAGCGCTTTCAGGAAGCGGCTGATCGGTTCCGGCGCGCCGCGGAACTCAACGACCGGTCGAAGTTGCCCCACCTCTTTTGGGGCGAGACGCTGACACTCATTGGCGATTTGCCAGTGGAACCGCAGACCCGGTTGGATTGCTACGTGGGCGCGGCGCGACAGTACGAAGCGGCGGCGAAGGCGGCGCCGACGGATTGGCAGATCTACAGTCGGTGGGGAGCTTTGCTGACGGAAAAATTGAGTACGTTTGCCGAAAACGAGGAGAGTCGGCGCCGGTTGCATGCGGAAGCGGCGCAACACTTTGAAAAGGCGACGGCGCACGGGCGATTCAGCGCTGACCGGTGTACGTGAGTTGGGGCGGGGCGTTGACGGAGGTGGCGCGGTTGACGACGAACTCGGTCGCCAGGCGCGAGATCCTGCGGACGGCTCTGGAAAAATACGAAAAATCGGCGCAAACCATCGCTACGTCGGCCGCAACCTACACACAGTGGGGCCGGACGTTGATCGAGGCCGGTAAGCTGTCCAAGATGCGGACGGACTTCCGGTTGGCGATCGAAAAGTTGAAGATGTCCCTCCAATACCGGCCTGACGACGCGGAGACTTTATATCTGCTGGCGGTAGCGCTCACCCAGAGCGGCGATTACGTGCTGGCGGTGCGAGCGTTGCAGGACGCGCTGGCGGCGGGTCGGTCCAGCACGCTGCGGGAGCGAGCGCGAGGTGACGCTGATTTTGAGCCGTTGCACGGCCAGCCCGAGCTGCGCGATGTCTTTGCGCCACCCAATCCATGGAAGTTTCCCAGCCGCTGAACGGCGGGGCAGTTTTTAGTTGGCGCGGGTGCGACGGGTGTGGCACAGTCGCGCGCGTTTTCGGTGAGCCGGTAGCTCAGTTGGTAGAGCAACGGCCTTTTAAGCCGTGGGTCGTGGGTTCGAATCCCACCCGGCTCACCAACTGTTTTGTGTGCGGATGAAAGAATACCGACCGGGAATTACGATTGCGTCGTTGGTGGTCATCGGATTGGCATTGCTGCTCGCGGCGATGCTGACGCAATGGTCGCAGGTGTTGTTGAACCAGACGCATTCGCCCGAACACACGCTCGCGGTCCCCGCGGCTACGGTGATGCTGGTGTTGCTCGTTGTGACCGGGCTGGGGTACGCCCTGTTCAAACAACACATTCTCACGCGCGCGGAATTGTTGTGCGTATTTTTCGCGATGTTGTTCGGCGTGCCGTTGATGACCCAGGGTTTTTGGCACCGGATCGTGGCGATTTCGGGAACGATTCCGCGGGCGAACGACTTCGCCAAGATGGATTCGTTCCACGACAATCTTTGGCCGCACGGGCCGAATTTACTGACGGGCGGGTTTCACGGTGAGCAAGTGGTGCTGGCCGGGGCGCACGCGTTCGATGAGGTCGAATATGAGGCCGGTCGGCGGGCGGACTTGTTGGTGTTGCGGGAGGGCGGCACGGCGCGGTTTCGTTTGCCGGAGGGTTTGTTGCCGAATGAGCCGCATTTGGTGAGCGTCTTAGTGCGGCCGGTGGAGTTGGGGGCGGAGAGCGCGTATTATTGCCGGATTTATTACGACGACGATCCCCGGTACGAGGAAGTTTTCCGGGAATCTCAACCGGCCAAGGTGACGTTCGCGCACAAGACCGGCTTTTTGAGGGTCGGGTCGTACGGGGTGAAGTTTTCGCCGCGCTGGCGGGAGGCGATCTATTTGGAATTTGGACTTAGCGGGCCGGGGCGACTGGAGTTGTGGGACCCGAAGTTGTTCAGCGTGGCTGCGCTCGAGGCGGCGCACACCGGCCGGCAAGTGGTGCGGCAGTCGGAGTACGACGCGTTGCCGGTGGCGGAACGGGCGGGGTTGATTGTGCAGCCGGACAACATGTGGAGTCTGGCGGGGGTGAAGTTCATCGTGGGCGGGTACATTCCGTGGAAGCAGTGGCTGACGCCGTTGGCGACCTGGGCGGCGTTTTTCGGGTTGATTCTGTTGGCGACGCTGGCGGTGAGCGTGATCATGCGACGGCAATGGGCGGAGAATGAGCGGTTCCCGTTTCCGGTGACGAAGATTCCGTCGGCGTGGCTCGGCGAGGGGGAGCCGGAGGATC
>CAZJCX010000073.1:8919-9443 GCA_964544425.1 uncultured Verrucomicrobiota bacterium | reverse complement strand
GAGGATCGGCCGTTGGCGAGGATCTGGAGCAACCGGCTGATGTGGCTGGGGTTTGCGATCGCGCTCGCGTGGTGTTTGATGCGCGGCTGGCATTTCTACAATCCTAAAGTGCCGGACTTGAACGTGAACGTGCCGTTGGAGCCGTACTTCAGCGGAGGGGAATGGGGCGCGATGTGGCAGACGTCGTTCAAGATTTACGCGATCTTTTTGGCGTTGGCGATGTTCATGGAGTTGAACGTCCTGTTGAGTCTGGTGGTGGGCTACTGGCTGTACCGGAGTTTGATGTGGCTGGGGTATGTGGTCGGGTGGGATGCGTCGGTGGAATACCCGTTCGGCGCGCAGCAATCCATGGCGTCGTACATCACCTACGGACTCCTGATTATCTGGTTTGCGCGCAAGTATCTCGGGCGTGTGCTGCGGGCCGCCATCCGGGGCGACCGGGCGGAATCGGTCGGCGAGATGTTCAGTTACCGGGTCGCGTTCGGGTTGTTGGCACTGGCGTTTCTCGGTGCGCTCGCGTGGGG
>CAZJCX010000073.1:6663-8909 GCA_964544425.1 uncultured Verrucomicrobiota bacterium | reverse complement strand
TGGCTGGGAATTTCGGTCGTGGGCGTGACGTTGTACTTTGGGTTCATGGTGCTGACCGGGTTTGTGTCGGCGAAGTTTCGGGCGGAATGCGGCGCGCCATTCGGCTACTACTCGCCGTACAACACGTGGTTGTTCATCACGTTGTTCGGCGGGCTGGCCGTGTTTGGGTCGGAAGGCGTGGTGGTGTTTCTGATCGCGAGTTTTATGCTGACGGAGACGGTGTTTTTCCTGATTCCCGGCGCGCAGTTGGAATTCGCGGAGCTGGGGAAGCGGTTTCGGATTCAACCCCGACATTTGTTTTACACCGCGGTGCTGGGCGTCGCCGGGGGATTCGTGTGGGGTGGTTGGGTGTTCCTCTCGAATGCGTATTCGTTGGGCGGGGACACGGTCCGCTACCAGTGGTCGTTTGATTCGAAGGAATGGTATTTCAATCCGTACAACGCGGCGTTGGGCAAGGCGACCAGCGAGATGCTTGGTCAGGAAGCGGGAGCGTCGGCGGTGACCGGGTTCATGACGCCGGAGCGGTGGGCGTATGCGTACGCAGCGAGCGGCACGGCGGTGGTGACGGTGTTGCGGCAGGCGTTTGCCGGATTTTGGTTTCATCCGTTTGGCTTCATCATGGGGCCGTCCCGGCTGATGGATCATTACATCTGGGGCAGTTGTTTGGTGGCGTGGATTATCCGCAGTCTGGTGCTTAAGTTTGGCGGAGCGGCGACGGTGAAAAACAAGTTGGTGCCGTTCTTCATCGGTGTCTTTCTCGCGGGGTGCCTGTCCTATCTGATTTGGGGCGTCTATGCGTCGTACCTCTCGGGGCAAGACATTGAGCTGTTGTACGGAGACATCCCATGAAGCTGCCAGGGCGCATCGTGGTGGCCGTTGTGGCGGCGGGGTTGACATTGGCCTGTATGGCCGGCTTCCTGCGCGTCTTTGCGCCGAAATCCCGCCCGCTACAGGAGACGCCGTTTGAGGGGTATGACCGCGCGGCGATGGCGCCGTCGTTGGCGGCGGCACGCGTCGCCGACCGCGTGAAGACCATCGCCGACTTTGGTTCGCGGTTTCCGGGGCAACCGGGCTTCCAACGGGCCGCTGATTACGTGCGCCAGCAATTTGAAGCGGCGGGGTTGGAAGTGGAGGAACAATCATTTGAGTCGCTGGCGCCGCACACCGTGCGCCGGGACATGACAGGGGCGGATGGCCAGCCGTTGCAGGGCGTGGAGATCTATCCGTTTTTTCCCAATCACATGCAGCCAATGGTGACGCCGGCGGCCGGGATGACAGGGACGTTGCTGTTGCTCACGGACGAAGTGCTGCGGGACCGTGCGCGCTTCGACGATTGCATCGGTGTGGTGGATGCCGACAATCCGCCGCTCTCGTACGGTTTGAATTGGGATCGGTACGCGCAACTGGGAGTGCGGGCGTTGATCGTGGCGCCGCGCGGTGATCCCGCCCGATTGCCGCCGCAACAGTGGTTGGCGATCAACGCGGGGATGGTGGCGCACGACCCGATCAATTACGTCCGGTTGTTTGCGACGCCGGAAATTTACCGGCACCTCGGTCGCCCCGTGACGCTGACGGTGCAGACCGAGTACCGGGCGGTGCCAACGCGTACGGTGATCGGCGTGTTGAAATCCGGGCGGCCCACGCACGAGGCGTTGGTCATCACGGCTGGCTACGATGCGTTCTCGCTGCTGCCGGATCGGGCACCGGGCGTGTTGGCGGCGTACGGTCTGGCGGAACTGCTGCAACTCCTCGAGGGGTTGCAGGCGTACCGGGCGGATTTGCGGCGCGATGTGATTTTTGTCGCCACTGGTTCGCGCGTGATGGGCGGTGAAGCCGAGTCGCGCTTGTTGGCGGCGCTGGGACCGCGGTTGAACCGCGCGGCGGCTCGGGTGAGGATGACGGCCCGGCAGGCGGAGAACGCAGCCGAGCAACGGGCGGTCGCCGACGCGTTGGCGCTCTTCAGCCAGCCGCAATTTGGCGCCGCCGCGGGAGTCACACGGGCGGGGTTGGAATCGTTGCGGCCGGCCGCGCGCCGGTTTTTCGACGGACAAGTCCGGTATGTCTTGAACACGCTCGTGGTGGAGGATTCGGAGCGGATGCTGCAGGCGCGGTTGCGGTTCCTGGCCGGTGATCCCCGCGATTTGTCGAGTCCCGCCTACCGGGATTATCTGGCGGCGAAACGCGAATATGACAGCACGTTTTCCGCGGCGGGTTACACGTTGGACCGGCTGGTGGAGTCGCGAACG
>CAZJCX010000073.1:2779-6622 GCA_964544425.1 uncultured Verrucomicrobiota bacterium | reverse complement strand
TGGCGACGCGGTTGGCGGAGTTGGCGGAGTTTCACGAGCGGGAAGCGCAGCGTCACGCGCAGGATCTGGCAGTCCACGACTTGTTTGCGCGGTATTCGCAGGTGGTGGTCATCGCGCCCGAATTGGCGCCCGTCAGTCGGCCGGTGTCGGAAGCCGAGGCGGTGACGTTCTTCCTCGGCAATCAGGTTGATCACAAGGGGGACGGCCCGCACTTCAACAATTTATTTTCGACCGCCGCGCAACGCCAGGCACAGGTCCGGTATGTTTCGTACACGCAAAACCACCCGTCGGCCGTGGGCAGCGCCGTGGCGGCCATGCCGTTGGCGGTGCGGTACTGGAACCGGTTTTCCTATCCCGCCGCGGCGGTGATCCATCCCGAACGCAAAGAGACGTATGACGCGTTTTGCAGTCCCGTGGTTCAGCCGTTCATGTGGAACGCGGCGTCGCTGGCCGCCGGATTGGAATGGTTGGGCGAAGCGGTGTTGTCCGTGGCGTTCGGCAACGGTCGCTTTGCCGAACCGCGCCAAGTGATGACGCATCGGTTTTGGGGGGATGTGTATGTTGCGGGCGTTGGCGAATCGGTGGTGCCGAGCTATCCGCTGGCGGGCGCGATTGTCGGCGGGAAAGGGCCGGGATTCCAATATCCGGGTTGGTTTCTCCACCAGTTTTTGCGAACGAATCCGTATGGGCGATATGAGTTGCAGGATGCGCCGACTGATTTTGCCATACCCGGTCCCTATTCCCCGAACGCGATCGGCCTCGGGGCTGATGGAGTGATTGCGTACGCCAGCGATGAGGGGGCGGCGCAGTCCATTTATCGCTCGCAGAACGTGCCGACGTGGGCTGGCCTGCAGACCCCGGTGCATCTGGTTGTGTTCCGCGCCGCGCCGGTGACGATTCTGGATGTGATCAACCCGCAGACGTTGAAGCCGTACGCCGGTTTGGAATTAGTGCGAGCGGACTCGCTGACGGCCTTAACGTCGTTCAACAAGTGTCAGACGGTCGGACCCGTCACGACGTTCATCCCGCCCGATGCGCGATTCATCGTCACATTGAAAGCCGGCGCGCCGGGAAATGAGTTGGTGCAGATCACCCGCGCGGTGATGCTCAACAGCCGGCCCGGTGAGACCGCGCGCAGCTTGAGCGAAATTGCCGCGCCCGGTTACTTGGCGAGTGAACATCCGCTCTTGTTGAACGTGCCGCAGCACACCGCGCGTTCGATGCTCTCCTTGAACGGGCAACGACTGGCGGCCCTGGAACAACACCGGATGGCCGACGCCCGGACGACGGATTTTCACGCCAAAGCGGCCGAACTGATCAACGACGCGGCGGCCAGCCGCGGTGTGCAGGACGCCACGTTGCGGGCGCGCGATTCAGCGACGTATTCCATTTTGAATTACCCGGTCATTCGCGGCGCCATTTTCGACGCGGTCTATGGCATCCTGTGGTATCTGTTCCTGCTGGTGCCGTTTGTGTTTTTCTTCGAGAAGCTCGTCTGCGGGTTCACCGACATTCGGAAACAACTGGCCGCCAACGCGGTGATCTTTCTCGTGGTCTTCCTGCTGCTCAAATTATTGCATCCGGCCTTCGGCATGATCCGGTCGTCGCTGATGATCCTGTTGGGCTTTGTCATCTTTTTGATTTCGATGGGCGTCGTGCTGTTGTTGTCCGGTCGTTTTCAGGAAAATCTCGAGGGGCTGCGTCGCAAACGAGCGCAGGTTTCCGCGGCCGAGGTCAACACCATGGGCGTGGTGGGTACCGCGTTCGCGCTGGGGTTGAACAACATGCACCGACGCAAGGTGCGCACCGGGCTGACGTGCGCAACGCTGGTGTTGATCACCTTTGCCATGCTCTGTTTCAGCACGCTCCAAAGCGACATCGTGGACAGTGCCACCGCCACCGGCAAGGCGCCGTACCAAGGAATCTTGGTCAAGCCCGAGCAGTTCTGGCCGATTTCCCCTGCGGAAGCTTTTGCGTTGTCCGTCAAATACGGCAGCCGGTACGACGTCGCCCCGCGCCGTATGTACGTCGGCTATGAAACATGGACTCGCGAGCTGGTCAATCCGATGCTGACGATTTCGCATCGTGGCGCGGACGGCGAATTGCGCAAGGTGGATTTCACGTCCATCCTGCAATTCTCGGACGTCGAGCCGCTGGCGCCGCACATGCCAGTGGTGACCACCAACGGCTGGTTCCGGCCCGCCGTGGCGGGCGCAGTGCAGACCGTCATGCTCCCGGAGGCGATGGCGCGCAAACTGGGGTTGACCGTGGCGCAGGTCAACCACGCGCCGCCCGCCGTGACGATCAACGGGAAGGACTTCCTCGTCACCGGCATCTTCGACTCTGACCGGCTGGGGACCCTGCGGGATTTGGATGGACGGTCGGTATTGCCATTCGATGTGACGGCGATGACCTCCGTGCGCAATGTCGGCGGCGGCCGCATCTGGGAGACCATTGCGGAGGACAACGATCCGCTGATGAGTCCGGCCAATGTCGTTTTGGCAACCACAGCGGATTTGGGACTGACCGTGCCGAACGGATTCAACCGGCTGGTCTCGGTGGCGGTGGCCATGCCGGACCTGAACTATCGGGATGCCAAGGCGGAGATCAGCCGGTACCTCGAGCAAACCGGCAAGCCCGCTTACTACGGTCTCGACGGGGTGGCGTACTTGGGCAAGCGGTTGCGTGAAACCTCGTTCGCCGGGTTGCTCGATTTGCTGATCCCGCTGTTCATCGCGTCCATCACGGTGCTCAACACAATTCGCGGTTCGGTGTACGAGCGGCGTGATGAGATCTTCGTGTACAATGCCGTCGGCATCGCGCCGCGGTACATCTTCTTCATGTTCATGGCCGAAGCGCTTGTGTACTCCGTTGTCGGCACCGTTCTCGGCTACGTTATCGCGCAGGGCACGGGCACGCTGCTCACAGCCCTCGACCTGACCGGCGGACTCCCGATGAATTTCACCTCGAAGATCACGGTGTATGTCTCCATCACGATCATTCTGGCCACGCTGGCCTCGACGTATTTCCCAGCGCGCTCCGCCCTCGAAATCGCCGCTCCGGCGGAGGAGGCGGGTTGGAAACTGCCGGAACCGGAGGGCGAGCACCTCCGGTTCACGCTGCCGTTCACGTTCCATCAGCGCGACCGGGTTGCGATCCTCGCGTTCTTCCATCGGTACTTCCTCGATCACGGGGAGGGCAGTTCGGCGGCGTTCTTTGCCGGCCCGCCGACACTCGGCATCAGCGACCGGCCCGACCCGTTGCAGCCCGACGGCTGTATTCCGGAAGTCCGCACGACGATTTGGTTGAAACCGTACGATCTCGGCGTTTCGCAAGAGCTGGTGATTGACTTGCAGACGGACCCCGAAACCAGGGAATACATCGCCCGCATCACGTTGGAGCGACTGAGTGGCACGCGCGAGGCGTGGTTGCGGTTGAATCACGGTTTTGTGTCGCAAGTCCGGCGTCATTTCCTACACTGGCGCGCCGTCAGCCCCGAAGACCGGGAAGAATTGTACCGGGAAGCCCGGCAATTGTTGGAGGCGCGTGTGATCGCTGCGGATTCTCTGTCACATGTCTAAAACCACTGAAGACCGCGAATTAGCGTTGTACCGGGACTTGCTCCAGCCGCCCACGGAGTTTCGCGATGGATTTGGGTGGAAGGCTTTTGTCGGGATTTTGTTTTGCGGGTTGGTGATGTTGCCGGGGTCGATCTATCTCGGGTTGATGATTGGCGGGAACTTCGGTCCGGTGGCGGCGTGGGTGACGGTGATTCTGTTCAGCGAGGTCACACGGCGCGCGCTAAAAACCATGTCGAAGCAGGAGTTGGTTGTCCTCTTGCAC
>CAZJCX010000073.1:0-2748 GCA_964544425.1 uncultured Verrucomicrobiota bacterium | reverse complement strand
ATGCCGGGCGGGCCGTTTGGCGAGTTGGTGTTTCGCTCGTACTTGGTGGGTAGCGATGCCGTGCGGGATGCGGGCATGAGCGCGAGTTTTCCAAAATGGTACGCCCCTCGTCCCGAAAGCGCGGCTGTGGTGGAGCGCAACTTGTTGCATGCGGACTGGCTGATTCCCATCGGTCTGATCTTCTTCCTCGTGGTGGTCAGCTACATCATGCGGTACTGCCTCGGGTATTTCTTCTTCCGCATGACATCGGACATCGAGAAGCTGCCATTCCCGCTCGCCCCGATCTCGGCTCAGGGCGCGATGGCGTTGGCGGAGGAAACGGAACAAAACGCCAAGACAGCAACGGAGTCCGGGGCGGACAGGGTGGAGGTCAGCGCGGCAGCGCTGGCGAAGGCCGGGCAGAAAAAGAGCGGGTCGAAGTGGCGGTTGTTTTCGCTTGGCGCGACGTTGGGGCTGGGATTTGGCCTGCTCCAAGTCGGCGTGCCGGCCATCTCGGGGTTGTTTCTCGACAAACCGATCTTTTTGATTCCGCAACCGTGGGTCGAATTGACGACGCTGACGGAAGGCGTCTTGCCCGCGGCGCCGACCGGAATGACGTTCGATTTGGGAATTGTGTTGATCGGGATGGTGATCCCGTTTTGGGCGGTGGTGGGCGGGTTTGTGGCGATCGTGTTGACGTTGATCCTCAACCCGCTGTTGCATGAGGCGGGAGTGTTGACGCTGTGGCAGCCCGGCATGGACACGATCAACACGCTCTTCGCGAACCAAGTGGACTTTTACATGGCGTTCGGGATTGGGATGGCACTCGGTTTGGCGGCGGTGAGCCTGTATGTGACGGTGCGCGATGTGCGGGCGCGCTTGGCCGAAGTTCGCGAGCAACGCCGGCACCAGCAGTCTGCGGAAGATTTGTGGGCGACTCCGCAGAGGGGTCGCGGCGATTTTCCGTTGTGGTTGGCGCTGGCCGGCTATGTGGTGGCGGGCGCGGCGATCATCGGGGTGTGTTGGATGCTGTTGCCGCGCCAACTGACGCTGCTGGTGTTTCTGTTTATCTTCGTGTTCGTCTATAACCCGCTGCTGACTTACATCAACGGGCGCCTGCTGGGGTTGGCGGGACAGACCGTGGATCTGCCGTTGCTTAAGGAGACTTCGTTCATCCTCTCCGGGGTGAAGGGGATTGATATCTGGCTCGCACCCATCCCCATCGAAAATTACGGCGGTCAGATCCAGTCGTTTCGCATCAATGAGCTGACCGGGGTGAAGTTCACGTCGCTGGTGAAAGTGGATTTGGTCGCCATTCCGATTTTATATGTCCTTTCGTTCCTGTTTTACTCTTTCATCTGGCATTCCGCCGCCATTCCGTCACAGGCATTTCCCTACGCCCAGAAACACTGGGAACTGCAATCGAAACACTTCGCCTTGCGCCTGTCCTCCACCTTTGTCCCGCCCGGCGAGGACCCCGCCAAGAAGGACATCCGCGACAGCCAGTTTTGGAAAGCGGCGGCGAAACCCAAGGTCATCGGGCTGGGCGCGATCCTGACAATCGCGCTGTACGGCGTCTTGAGCGTGGTCGGCCTGCCGACTTTGCTGATCTATGGGATGATTCGCGGTTTGGGAGGGATCCCGCATACGATGTTCCTCGAAATTGTCGGCGCGCTGGCGGGCCGGTATTATTTCCAGAAGAAATTTGGGCGCGAAGAATTTCTGCGCATGATCCCCACCGTCATCGCCGGCTATTTTACCGGCGTCGGGCTGATCAGCATGGCCACGATCGCGATGAACCTGATCAAACAAGCCGTCTCCGGAGCGCCGTTCTGACATGGCCCCTCGCATTCACAACCAAGTCCGTCTCCCGCTGCGGGTGGCTTTGGGCGTGGTGCTCCAAGGGATTCGCATCCGGTTCGGGCGGTCGCTGGTGACAATCATGGGCGTCGTGCTCGGCATTGCGTTTCTCATGTCGATCCTCACGAGCCAGTTGATCCAAGACGGTGTGCGGGCGGAAACTGAGTTGCGGGCCGAGGTGAAACGGATGCTCAATTTTCTCAACGCGGAAATCGGCTCCGCCAAAGGCCGGTCGCTCTATCTGGTGCGCGGCGCAACACTGGAGCCGCGTGAGCAACGATTCCTGACCGCGTTGGAAGGCGAAGGGGCCTTCTGGCAAAAGGAGCCGGTCGGCGCGGCGGCGGTGATCGTGGCGGGAGCAGCCACGGTTCCCGGTGAAGTCGGTCGCGTGCCTGTGTTAACCACCCGACAGTCCTCGGTTGTGGGTGTGATTTCGCTCAACCGGGAGATCAAAGAGGACGAACGCGCGCAGTTGGCGGCTGCCGCCCGACAAGCGCGGGCGCGCACGATTTGGATCGTGGTGATCTCCCTGCTGGTGACGGTCATCGGCATCAGCAACGCCATGCTCATGTCCGTGACGGAGCGGTTCCGCGAAATTGGCACGATGAAATGTCTCGGCGCGCTGTCGGCGTTCATTCGTCAGATCTTCTTCATCGAATCGAGTCTCGTCGGTCTGGTGGGCAGCGTTGTCGGGGCGGTCGCCGGGGTACTGGTGGCCGTCGTGATCTATTCCATCACGTACGGCGCGGCGCTGACGGTGGGCGCGTTGGCGCCGGGAACGCTGACCGTGTACGTACTCGGCGCCATCGTGGCGGGCGTGGTGTTGTCCATCGTCGCCGCCATCTATCCGGCAAACTTCGCGTCGCGCATGTTGCCGGCGCACGCTTTGAGGTCGAACGTATGACGGCT
>CAZJCX010000072.1:10159-15250 GCA_964544425.1 uncultured Verrucomicrobiota bacterium | reverse complement strand
ATAAGAGCAAACCAACCCGGAAAGTCAAGCGCACCCATCCCGGGAGGGACGGCCCTGCGAGCCGGCCACCTGACCGGTGGTACGAGCGTCCCCGCGAGCAGGGAAAGCTGTTCGGCCTCGCGGGAACGCTCGGCCCACCGGAACGTGCAGTTCCTACCGGCTCGCGTGCAAGATGTAAATGCCCAACAGAACGTCCATTCGCTCGGCGCTTTCCCAGTGGTCGCGCATCGCGGCGATGAATTGCCCGGCTTCCGGCGTGACGGGCAGGTGGCCGGTAATCTGGCCGAGAAGGTCGGCCGCCAATTTCAGATTCGACTTCTCGAACGCGCGTTCCAGTTGGCGGACGAGTTCCTTGTCGTTGACCCGGTCGCGCAAGTCCCCCAGCAGCCGCTCGGCTTCGCTGCCGGTGGCGGTCTGTTCGCGGGTGAGCAGCGGGTAGAACTCACCGGGCTCGCCGAGCAGGTCGGCGATGTTCAGCCGCAGCGACTTCTTGAGCAGCGCGTTGGTGGTCGTACGGAGTCGTTGTTGGAGAATCGGCAGGGCCCGCCGTTCGCGCAGTCGCGCCAGCGCCTCACCGGCGGCGGCGAAGATCTTGTCTTCAGCGGTCGTGGCGAGCAGTTTCAGCAACGGCTCACCGGCGGCGGTGGCGCGTTGAAAACCGAGTGCGCGCGCCGCTTCACACACCGTCTCGCGGTCATGACTGGCCAGCAATCGCTGCAACGCATCCACGGCCAGCGGGCTCTTCGCGGTGCGCAAAGCGCGGGCGATCTGGGGCGCGAGGTCGCAGTCCGGTGATTCCAGTTTGACGATGAGACCGACGGTGGCCTCTTTGGTGGCGAGCCGCCCCAGCGCGCGGACGGATTCTTCGCGCACGTCGTAGGCGGGATCGTCGAGCTTTTCGATCAGGTCGGACACGGCAATCGCCGCGCGGCCTTCGCCCAGATCGCGGATCGCGTCGGCCCGGCGATCCATACTGACCGGGGCGCTCATGGCATAAATGCTGTACACGTGCCGGACGGCGCGCATGGGATTGCCCAGCCAGAGCCGCGGCAGGGCTTCGCCGACCGGGATGTCGCCTTTGCGGACGGAGAGTTGGCGGACAAGCGGGATGCAAATGGCCCACGCCAGCAGCGCGTGAACGATCGTCAGGACGTGGAAAAAACTGAGGTTCGTTCCCGTCGGGAAAGTGAACGCCACCGGCCGCGCGGTGAACCAATCCATGATCGCGCCGCCCAGCAGCGGCCCGAGGGCGCCGGTCAACCCGATGATCGTCCAATGCACGGCCATCGCCATCGTCCGCCCCTCGCGTGGGGCGACGACGCTGAGCAACCGCAGTTGGCAAAGCCCGAGGCTGGAATAGAGCGCGCCCGCCGGCACGTTGATCAGGCACAGCAACACCACCGGCTGCGGCAGCGTAAAATCGCCGATCCACGGCAGGCGAAACGCCAGCGGCTCGTTGCGGATGCAAAACCAGATCGCGCTCAACAACGGCGTCACGATCAACAGGACGATGCTGTACGCCCGCGCGCCCAGCCGGTCAATGATGTACCCGGATTGCAGCCCGGCCAGAATCACACCGATGGAAGCCGCGATCGTCGTGGCCGACAGTTGCGTGTACGAAATGTCAAAGTCCCGCCGCAGATACACCACGCCAAACGACCCGGCCATCCCCACGCCGAACGTCCACACCCCCAGCGCGAGGCTCAGGTACCGGAAATCCCGCCCGCGCAGCGGTTCGAGGATGCGTTGCCAGATCGAAAGCTCATGCCGGGAAGGCTGCGCTTTCGGCTCCGGCACGCCGAGGTGGACCAGAACGTCGAGCGTCCCCAAAAACGCTCCGACGCCGAAGACAATGGCAAACCCCATGAACGACCCGCCCGGCTCGCGGGGGTCGGGGAAAATATCGAGCACATAGCCGGTGGCCCACGTCGCTGCCAAAAACACGATCATGACCAAGCTCTGGCGTTTGCCCCAGAACCGGCCGGCCGAAGCGGGCGGCACCAAATCGGTCATCCAACTGAACCAGCACGCCGTGCCGGCCTGCGCGAGGATCGCGCTCACCCCCACCACAAGGACGATGGCTTGCGCGGTGAGGTCGGGATTATCCGGCAACAACAACGGCAGCAGCGCCGGCAGAAACCACAACAGCCGGTGGGGAATCACCGACCACGCCCACAATTTTTTCCGCGAGCGAAACCGGTCGGCCAGCAACGCGGCCGGGATTTGCACGACCATCGCGAGTTGTTGAACCGTGGTGGCCAACCCGATGACGATGCCACTGGCGTTGAGCGCCTGCAGCAACATGACGAATGGGATGCCCAACGCCGTGGCGACCCAGACATTGCCGAGCGCGCCCGCGATGATGTTCAACCGCAGACCGCTCCGCACCTCCCGGTCAGTGATGGGCGTCCCGTCCGCCCGCTCCAGCATCCGTACCTCCTCCGTGGTCACGAGCGGCGACTATAGGGAACAGCCGAGGTGTGTCAATGCCGCCGGCGAAGGGGGCTGCCGCCGGGACGGCGACCGCCACACCGAGTCATGTGATGTAGAGGCTGCCGTCCCGGCGGCAGCACGTGTATCGGCGCGTTCAGCGCTATTTCTTCACGGCTTCGCCGCTGATGCTGATTTTGACTTCTTCGCCGACGGCGAGGCCACCGGCTTCGAGCACCTTGTTCCACGTCAGCCCGTAGTCTTTCCGGTTCAACGTGGTTTCAGCCTTCAGTCCGATGCGAGTATGGCCCCACGGATCCTTGATCGGGCCCGTGATCGTGAACGGCAGTCGAATTTCTTTTGTCGTCCCGTGCATCGTGAAATCGCCCACCAACACGTGCTGGCCGCCATCCTTTTCCACCTTTTTGCCGGCGAATGTGATCGTCGGATATTTTTCGACGTTGAAGAAATCCTCATTTCGCAAATGGTCGTCGCGCTTGGCGACCGCCGTATCAATGCTCTTGGCTTGGATGGTCGCAGCCGCGCTGACCAGCGCATTCTCCGCGCCCAGTGTGACCGTACCCTCAAACTCATTAAACCGGCCCTTCACCTCGCTGATCACCAGATGGCTGATCGAGAACCCGATCTCCATATGCGTCTTGTCGAGTTCGTACACGTCCTGCGCCCGCGCCGCGCCGGTGAGCGCCACCAGCGCGACCAACAACAATTTCACAGTCTTCATCATGGTCTCCTTTGGGTTTGGTTTGAGATGCCAACGCCTCGCGTTTCGTTGCGGACAATACTTCAGACTCCCGCGCGGGAAAAGCGTTCAATCCCGTTCGCGCTCTGATACGATGCGGGAGTGACCACCAAACCTGAATTGATTGCGCCGGCGGGGAACTGGGAGTGTGCCCGCGCAGCGGTGGCGAATGGGGCGGATGCGGTGTATTTCGGGTTGCCGCGGTTCAATGCGCGGTTGCGGGCGGACAACTTTACGGAGGAACAGCTACCGGAGTTGGTGCGGTTTCTTCATGAGCACCGGGTGCGGGCGTTCTGCACGTTCAATACGCTGGTCTTCACCGATGAATTACCGGAAGCGGAGCGCGAGTTGCGGTCGCTCGAGGCGGCCGGGGTGGATGTGGTGATCGTACAGGACCTCGGCGTGGCGGCGCTGGTGCGGGAGTTGGGGCTGCGGCTGGCGGTCCACGCTTCGACGCAGATGACGATCACGTCACCGGAAGGCGTCGCGTTTGCCAAACGACTCGGCATCAAACGGGTCGTGATTGCGCGCGAGACGTCGTTGCGGGAGTTGGCGTTGTTTCGCGATGCGGAGATGGAATTGGAAACTTTCGTCCACGGCGCGTTGTGTGTGGCGTATTCCGGGCAGTGTCTGACCAGTGAGGCGCTCGGCCAGCGCAGCGCGAATCGCGGCGAATGCGCGCAGGCTTGCCGGTTGCCGTATGAGTTGATCGTGGATGGCGCGGTGCGCGAATTGGGCGACCGCCGGTACCTGCTCTCGCCGCAAGATTTGGCGGCGGTGGCGGAGATACCGGACCTGATCCGGCGCGGGGTGCGGGGGTTCAAGATCGAGGGCCGGTTGAAGTCGCCGGAGTACGTCGCGGCCACGTGTCAGGTGTATCGCAAGGCGATTGATGCGGCGGTGGTGGACGAGGCCGACCGGTACAAGTTGGAGATGACGTTCTCGCGTGGGTTGTATTCCGGTTGGCTGCACGGGGTGAATCATCAACAACTCGTCCACGCCCGGTACGGCAAGAAGCGCGGGCCGTTCTTGGGAACGAGCCAGCCAGTGGGGCCGGACGTCGTCGAGGTTGATTTTGGGGCAGCGCCCGGCCCGGCGCGACGGGGGGATTCGTCGGCAACGGAGTCCCGCCCGGCAGGCTGCTCCCACCAGCCAGTGAAACCGGGGGACGGCGTGGTCTTCGATACCGGTGGCGACACGGACAAGGAGCAGGGCGGTCGCGTCTGGCAGGTGGAAGCCGGTAAGCTGTTCTTCGCGCGCGGTCACATTGATTTCACGAAGCTCAAACCGGGCGACCGGGTGTGGAAGACGAGCGACCCGCACTTGGAGCGCGAGTTGCGCAAGAGCTATTCCGGTAACATTCCGAAACCGAAGACGCCGCTCGATCTGCGTGTCAGCGGCGCGGCGGGCAAACCGCTGACGGTGGAGGCGAATGGGGTGCGCGTGCGGTCCGCGATGGCGTTACAGACGGCGTTCAAACGGCCGCTGACGGAGAAGGCGTTGCGGGAGCAACTCGGACGGATGGGCGAGACGGATTTTGTGTTGGGGGAGTTGGACAACCAGTTGGTCGGTCAGGTGATTTTGCCGGTCAGTGAACTGAACCGGCTGCGACGGGAACTGGTGGCGGCGTTGACGCAACAGGCGCCTGTGAGTAGCACAACCGCCCCGGTCGTGCAGGCGACGCGAATGGTGCGGCACACGCGTGACGCGTGTGCCACGCAGGTAGCGCCGCAGCTTTCCGTCCTCTGTCGGACGATGGATCAGATCCAGGTTGCGCTCGACGAAGCCGTGCCGACGATCTATGTGGACTTCGAGGACATCCGCCGGTTTGCCGACGCGGTCAAACTGGTCCGCGCCGGCGGGACGGCGGCGATCCTGCTCGCGACGCCGCGCATCCAGAA
>CAZJCX010000072.1:5363-10149 GCA_964544425.1 uncultured Verrucomicrobiota bacterium | reverse complement strand
GGGTTTTTCCGGCTCATCGAGAATGCCCAGCCAGACGGTGTGCTCATCCGCAATCTCGGCGGGCTGGCGTTTTTCCGGGAAAGCCCGCTGCGGAAAGTCGGTGACTTTTCGCTGAACGTGGCCAATCCGCGCGCGGCGGAATTGTTGCTGGAGGAGAAACTGGAGCGGGTGGCGATGTCGTACGATTTGAATGGCCGGCAGGTGCTCGATCTGCTCGCCGCCGCCCCGCCGCAGTGGTTTGAGGTTGTGGTGCACCAGCACCTCCCGATGTTTCACATGGACCATTGCGTCTTCGCCGCGTTCATGACGAATGGCACCGACCACACGAACTGCGGCCGGCCGTGTGACGTTCACAATCTCAAATTGCGTGACCGGGTGGGCGTGGATCATCCGGTCAAGGCGGATGTCGGTTGCCGCAACACGGTCTATCACTCGTGCGCGCAAAGCGGGGTGGAATTTCTGGAACAATTTCTCGCCGCCGGTGCCCGGCAGTTCCGCGTGGAGTTGTTGGAAGAGAACGTCGCCCAATCCCGGCAACTGCTGCAAGCCTACCGGCAACTGCTGGCCGGTGGTTCGCCGGATCTGCTCCAGCCGCTCGCCGTCGTTCGTCAACTCGGCGTGACGAGCGGGACGCTGACGGTGCTGGGGTAGGGACGGCTCTCCGAGCCGGCACTGATTTGTGGCTACTTTGTGATGGTGAAGTCGGCGCGTCTGCCAATCCGTATTCCGCTGTCAATAACACGTGAAGTTGGCCGCTCCCCGGTCCGTGATCCCCGCCCGCCCCAACTCCTGCGGCAACCGTCCCGGCCACGAGCCAAAGAACCGTTCCATTCGTCCTCGCCCCTGCGGACAGTAGCTGGGGATGTGTTCGATGCCCAACTGCGCCAGCGCCCGCCCAATCTCCGTCAACCGACCCTGGTCCACTGGTGCTTTCATTGCCCGCTCCACGGCGGGCATTGGATCGCCATCCATCGAACCTCCTGTGGTTGATGGCCCGTTCCTGATCCCGCCCAGAGCGGCCAGTTCGCTCGTTATTTCCAGCGGTCATATCACTACTTGTTTTCGACAGTGGAAAATTGGGAATCTTGACACGAGGGGGCGGCATCCTATACTCGCGATGCCAATGCAGTCGGGGGATTCTGAACAACAGATTGACGATCCGCTAAGTAGTCGCTTTCCCACGGCGGGGAAGGGGCCGTGGACGCACGTCGCGGATGCGGACTGGAACGATTGGCGGTGGCAGCTTCGCCACCGGATCACTACGCTCGAACAGTTGGAGCAACTGCTGCCGTTGACCCATGAGGAACGACTGGGCGTTCAACTGGCCGGGCACCATCTGGCATTGGCGATCACGCCGTACTTTTTCAATTTGATTGATCGCGATGATCCGGACTGTCCGATTCGCCGGCAGGTCGTGCCGCGGATTGAGGAGATGTCCACCGCGCCGTGGGAGATGATTGACCCGTGCGGCGAGGATGAACACATGCCGGTGCCTGGCTTGGTGCATCGGTATCCCGACCGGGTGTTGTTTCTCGTCACGGATCGGTGCGCGGCGTATTGCCGGTATTGCACGCGCAGCCGGGTGGTGAGTGGGGCCGGGGAACAGCATTTGCACACGGAGTTTGCCGAGGCGATTGAGTATATCCGGCGGCATCCGGAAATCCGCGACGTGTTGTTGAGCGGCGGCGATCCGCTGTTGTTCAGCGACGAGCGGCTGGAACATTTGCTCAGTCAGTTGCGCGCGATTCCGCACGTGGAGTTTTTGCGGATCGGGTCGCGCATTCCGATTTTTTTGCCGCAACGCATCACGCCGGAGTTGTGCGCGATGTTGCGGAAGTATCATCCGTTGTGGGTGAGCATTCATGCGAACCATCCGCGGGAGGCTACGCACGAAGTCAGGGAGGCGTGCGGTCGGTTGGCCGATGCGGGGGTGCCGTTGGGGAACCAGACGGTGTTGTTGCGTGGGGTCAACGACGATCCGCTGGTGATGAAATCGCTCGTTCACAAGCTGCTGATGATGCGGGTGCGTCCCTATTACATTTACCAGTGCGATCTGGTGAAGGGGACACATCATCTCCGGACCTCGGTGCGCCGCGGCTTGGAAATCATGGAAGCGTTGCGCGGGCACACGACCGGCTACGCCGTGCCGCAGTTTGTGATCGACGCGCCGGGCGGCGGCGGCAAGGTGCCGGTCGCGCCCGACTATGTCCTCGCGCACGATGATGAACGCGTCCTGATTCGCAATTACGAAGGGCGCGTTTTCGAATACCCCGAACCGACCGAACTCACGTCCGCTGCTCCTCCCGCACCCGTGGGCACACGGGGCGAAGCCGCGGTCCTGGCCATCCGCAGTCAGTTGGTACAGGACGCGCTCTCGCCTGCATGCGTGGAGACAGCACATGGACGCCATAGCTAGCCGGTCGGCGGAGATTCATTTCGGTCTCGCGTGGAACTGGGAGTACGACCACGATTTCGTCCACCTCCTCGACAAATCCTGTCTCCATGCCGGCATCCGCTGCTACCTCGTCGGCCCGCACAACCTCCAGCAGACCTACCTCGAAGTGCAGAATGACGAACGCCGGTTCCTCTGGTGCCTCGACCGCGCCAGCGACAACGACGACCAGTTTCTCCAGTTCAACCGCCTGCTGCAGGCGAAGGGCACGAAGTTCATCAACGCCCACCACCACTACCAACGCTCGATTGACAAAGCCAACATCCACGGCGACCTGCTGCTGCGCGGCCTGCAACTCCCGTTCACCGTCATCCTCCCGCCGCACGAAGCCGAGCCGGAGATTGACCCGCGCATCCTCGAACCGTTCGTCAAACCGTTCGTCGTCAAACCGGCCAAGGGTGGCGGCGGGGTGGGCGTGTCCCTCAATGCCACCGAAGCGCTCCACGTCCTCCAGACCCGCACCAAGATGCGCCACCAACGGTTTCTCATCCAACAACGCGTCGAACCGCAAATCCTCGGCGGCCGCCGCGCGTGGTTCCGCGTCTATCACGTTTGCGGTGCCATCATCCCGTGTTGGTGGGACGATAAAACGCACCGCTACGCCATCATCACCCCCGCCGACCACGCCGTCGTCAACGCGGACGAACTCACCCGCATCGTCCGCATCGTCGCCGAAGTCGCCCAACTCGATTTCTTCAGCACCGAAATCGCCCTCGACCGCGACGGGAAATACATCGTCATCGACTACGTCAACGACCCCTGCGACATGCGGCTGCAAAGCAGATATTTCGACGGCGCGCCCGACACCATCGTCCGCCAGATCATCGAAAGCATCACCGGCCACATGAAACGCCAACTCACCGCCCACCACACCGCGACGCCCGACGAAGCCGTCTACTGGCCATGAAAAAGCCGCCACTGTAGGCGGTCTATGACTGCCGCTACAGTGGATCGTGTAGCCGCGTGCGGCCACAATGATGCGCCGCTACCACAACATCCGTCCGGCCACAATCACCCCGTACACCACGACCGCGCCGCGCAAGAGGCGCGCCGACATTTTCTGCGCCGTGCGCGCCCCGACAAACCCGCCCGCAATCGCCGCCCCCATCATCGCCAATGCTACCGGCACCACGGCCGCGCCAACGGCGAGGAAATAGATCACCGCCACCGCGTTGATGAGCGTGGCGAGGAGATTCTTCAACGCATTGGCCTCCTGCAAACTCTCCGGCAGGAAAATCGCCATCGCCGCCAGCATCAAGATTCCGATCCCGGCCCCGAAATACCCGCCGTACACCGCAATCGCGAATTGACACAACCACAACGCCGCCGCGTGTTTCTTCGGGTGCGCCGCCGCGCGCGCCGTCATCCACCGGCCCAGCGGCTCGTTCAACATCAACAACGCGCACGCGAGCAAAATCAGATAGGGGACGATGAAGCGAAACAGCTCCTCACCGGTCTGCAACAGCAACACCGCCCCGGCCAGCCCGCCGATCAACGACGGCGCGGCCAGCAACCCGGCGAGCTTGCGATGAGCGGCGATCTCGCGCCGGTACGTCCACGCGCTCATCGCCGAGCCGGGCACGATGGCCACCGTGCTGGTGGCGTTCGCCGCGATCGCCGGCAGGCCGGTCGCCAGCAACGCCGGAAACGTCAGCAATGTCCCGCCGCCCGCGATGATGAACCCCGCGCCAAACGCCGCCGCCACTGGCAACCAAAGTCCCGCGTCCATGCTGCCGAGCCTTTTAACAGGCCGCACGAAAGGGCGCAACCGCTGGAAACGGTTTGCAGTTGGCTTATGTCCGCGCGACCGGCTACTATCGCACCCCATTCCAAATGAACTTTTTCTTTGCAGCGGCCGGTAGCGTTCTCGAAACGGAGCGGCTCGTCAGCTTCACGTTGTTGCAGTTGCTCTGCATCATTACCGGGGCGCGGTTGTGCGGCGGGTTGGCGCGCAAACTGGGGCAGCCGCGCGTGGTGGGCGAAATCATTGGCGGGCTGTTGCTCGGGCCGTCGTTATTTGGGCGGTTGTTTCCGGCGCAGTTTGAGTTTGTGTTCCATTCCACCCCGGCCCAGCCGCTCCTGATCCTGAGCCAGATCGGACTGACACTGCTGATGTTTCAGATTGGGTTGGAGTTTGATTTCAGTCATCTGCGGGAGCGGCAGAATCGGAACGCGATGATCTCCATTTCGGCGGTCGGCATCGCGGTGCCGTTTGCGCTGGGGTGGTGGCTGGGGGATGTGTCGCACGCGGCGTTGGCGCCGGACATTCAACCGCTGGGCTACCGGTTGTTTCTCGCCGTGGCGCTCTCCATCACGGCCATCCCGATTTTGGGG
>CAZJCX010000072.1:2546-5353 GCA_964544425.1 uncultured Verrucomicrobiota bacterium | reverse complement strand
ATCATGATGGAGTTGGGGATCAGCCGGACGCGGTTGGGCGCGATCGCCATCACCGCGGCGGCGCTCGACGATGTGACCGGGTGGACGTTGCTGGCGCTGGTGAGCGCGTTGACGGTGGCGCAATTCTCCGCGCCGGACTTTTTCCTGAAGGTCGTGCTGCTGGTGGTGTATTTCGTGGTCAATTTGTTCGTGACCCGTCCGCTATTACGGCGCTTGTTGGACCGCTATCCGCCCGTCAACGGCGAACTGCCCCACAACATCCTCGCGTTCATGTTGGGTGTGATTTTTGTGTCGGGGCTGATCACGTTTTATCTGGGCGTGTTCGTCATCTTCGGCGGCTTCATCATCGGCGTGTTGCTGCATGACCGGCCCGAGTTCGTCGCGGCGTGGAAGAAATCCGTCGCGCAGTTTGTGACGGTGTTTTTCCTGCCAATCTTTTTCACCTTCACCGGCCTGCGCACCAACGTGAACGCGCTCGACACGCCCGCGTTGTGGGGCTGGTGCGCGCTGCTGATCGCCGCCGCCACCTTCGGCAAGTTTTTCGGGTGCGCCGCGGCGGCGCGGTGGCACGGATTGTCGTGGCCGGAATCGGGCTGCATCGGGATCATGATGAACACGCGGGCGCTGATGGAACTGATCGTCATCAACGTCGGCTACGAACTGGGCGTGATCCCGCCGAGCGTGTTCACGATGCTGGTCTTGATGGCGATTTTCAGCACGGTGATCACGTCCCCCTGCTTGCGGTGGTGGCTGGCGCGAATGGGGCAGCGGACGGAATTGCGGCCGGATGTATGACGACCCGGAGTCAGCGGTGGCGCGAGCTTCCCCGCGAATGCGCGGAGGCAATCGCGTGACGGCACCGGCCTCGCGGGGACGCTCGGCCCACCGCCAGGAGTCGCTCTGGGAAACGTGGCGCCGCACCGCGCGGCGGCTGGCCGACCGGGTAGTGGTGACGGAGGCGGAGACGGGGCGGATGTTCACCGCGGCGGAATTGACCGCGGCGGCGGAACGCCGGGCCGCCGGTTTGCCGGGCGGAGTCGTGGCGTTCACGCTGCCGAACTCAGCGAAGTGGTTCATCGAATTTCTGGCGATTCAGAAACGCGGCGGCGTGGCGGCGCCGTTGGAAGCCGGTCGGACCGCACCGGTGTGGCCGAGCAAACGCGGCTGTTGCCTGATCAAGTCAACCTCGGGGACTACCGGTCAGTTTCAGCCGATCTATTGCACAGCCGGTCATTTGATGGCGGATGGCCGGCAGGTTTGCGCGACGATGGGGATCCGGCCGGCGGATGTGAATCTCGCGCTGATTCCGCTTGGTCATTCCTACGGCCTCGGCAATCTGGTGATGCCGCTCATTTTGCAGGGCACGCCAGTGGTGTGCGCGGCGGGATTCGTGCCGCGGCAGATTCCCGACTGGATCGAACGATACCGGGTGACGGTCTTCCCGACGGTGCCGGCGGTGTTGCGCGCGTTGGCGCAACTGCCGGATGTGAAACCACCGGCCGGGTTGCGCCTCGCCATCTCGGCGGGCGCGCCGCTGGCGCCGGAGGTGGCACGGCAGTTCCACGAGAAATTGGGCGTCCGCGTTCACAATTTTTACGGCGCCTCGGAGACGGGCGGGATTTGTTACGACCGGACCGGGGCCGGTCGCGGGGTGGGGAAACCGTTGCGCGGCGTGCGGGTGACGATCCGGCGGGATGGCCGGATTGTCGTCGCCAGCCGGGCGGTGGTGGGTACCGGGCGATTTGTGTTGGCCGACCGAGGGGAATGGGGAGTGCGAGGCGAGTTGATGCTGACGGGCCGCGTCGGCGTCGTGGCGAACATCGGCGGGAAGAAAGTTGCCCCGGCCGTCGTCGAGGCCGAACTGCGGAGAATTGCCGGCGTGACCGACGCGTGGGCGACGGTGGGGCGCGACGCGCATGGGAGCGATTTGCTGGCGGCCGCGGTCGAGACCGATCGGCCGCGCGCGGAGATCGAGCGGGTGTTGGCCGGCCGGTTGCCGCTGTGGCAACTGCCGAAACGTTGGCACATTGCCGGCAGCCTGCCGCGGACGGACCGGGGGAAACTGGACACGGCGGCGCTACGCCGCGCACTCGTCAGTTGAAGGACGAGGACATGTCCGTGGGCCCGCTCGGGCGAACGACGGGCTTCACGAAGCGGGAGGTCTTGATGAGAGCTTTGAGCCGGCGCGCGTACGCGCGGGCGTCGAGCGGCAACTCGATGGTTTTCTGTTGCAGCGAGGAGAACAACATCACGTTGGCGAGTTCGACGGAGTGAATGCCTTCCACCGCCGGCGCGATGAGCGGCTGGCCGTCGAGGATGGCCGCGACGAAGTTGTGGAGGATGCCGGTGTGTTGCGGCCCGTGGTCCGGGAAGGTGATTTCTTCCGTGGTGGTCTTGGGCGCGGCAAACGGCTTGGGCGTGGTGCGGCTGAACTCGCTCATCGGCACTTCATTTTTGCGGAACGTGATCTTTTTATCTTCGTACACGAGCCGGCCATTTTCGGCGGTGACCTCGAGGCGGTTGGTGCCCGGCGCTTCGCCGGTCGAGGTGATGAAGACGCCGGTCGCGCCGTTGGCGTACTCGCAGTATGCAGTGACGTCATCTTCGACTTCGATGTTGTGATACCGGCCGAGATGGCAGAAGGCGCGGACGCGCCTCGGCATGCCGAACATCCATTGAAACAGATCGAGGTTGTGCGGACACTGGTTGAGCAACACGCCGCCGCCTTCGCCGGCCCAAGTGGCGCGCCAGCCGCCGGAGGCGTAGTAGGTTTCGGTGCGAAACCAATTGGAGATGATCCAGTTGAC
>CAZJCX010000072.1:1795-2536 GCA_964544425.1 uncultured Verrucomicrobiota bacterium | reverse complement strand
GAGCGCGCCCGATTGCACCAACTCGCGAATCTTGTTGTAGAACGGATCCGTGCGTTGATTGAACATCGCGGCGAAAATCTGACCGGCGCGGGGCCGGTGTTCGTAGCCGGTGATCAACTTCTGGCAGTCGGCCTTGTGAACGGAGATGGGCTTTTCGACCAGCACATGCAGGCCGCGTCGGAGCGCCGCGATGCCGAGCGTGGTGTGGGCGTAATGCGGCGTGGCGATGAGCACGGCATCCAGATTTTTTGCCCGCAACAGTTTCTGGCCGTCGTCGTAGTGTTGGAGACCGGGAAACGGTTCGAGCTTGGCGGGCTGCGGGTCGGCAAGCGCGACGAGTTCGACGCGGGGCACCTTGCCTTCTAACAGCGTCCGGGCGTGTTGCGTGCCCATGTTGCCGACGCCGATGATGCCGAGACGTATTTTGTCCATGTCAGTTCTCCTTTGCGAGGTAGGGCGCGACTTCTGCCGGGGCGTGGCGGGTGGCTGGTTTTTTGAATTGCGAACGCGCGACGAGGCCGCGCAGATGCGCCGCGTACCCGGCCGCGTCCAGCGGTAATTCCACCGGCGCCTGCCGGCCGGCCGACCAGAGAATTGCGTTGGCGAGTTCGACGGCGCCGACGCCTTCGCGCGCGGGCGCAATCAACGGCGCGCCGTCGAGGATCGCGGCGACGAAATTTTCGAGAATGGCGAGGTGTTGCCCGCCGTGATGGGGGCACTCGAACACGCGCTCCGCCGTGG
>CAZJCX010000072.1:298-1678 GCA_964544425.1 uncultured Verrucomicrobiota bacterium | reverse complement strand
GCGATTCGTGCCGGGCGCTTCGCCCGTCGAGGTGACGAAGACGCCGGTGGCGCCGTTGGCGAACTCAAACATCGCGGTCACATCATCCTCGACTTCGATCGGGTGATACCGGCCAAAGCCGCACACGGCCCGCACGCGCACCGGCAGGCCGAACATCCATTGAAACAAATCGAGATTGTGCGTGGCTTGATTCAGCAGCACGCCGCCGCCTTCGCCGGCCCACGTCGCGCGCCAGTCGCTCGCGGTGTAATACGTTGCGGTGCGGAACCAATCCGTGATCGTCCAGTGAATCCGGTACAGTTCGCCCAATTCGCCGCCGCGAACCAATTCGCGAATTTTCCCGTAGAACGGGTCGGTGCGCTGATTAAGCATCGCGGCGAAGACCGGTCCCGGTTCGCGGTGGGCGGCCAGCAACGTTTCGCAATCGGCCTTGTGGACGGAGATCGGCTTCTCAACGAGCACGTGCAAGCCCTGCCGCAGCGCGTCGGCACCGATGGTGGTGTGGGCGTAATGCGGCGTGGCGATGAGCACGGCGTCCACGTTGCCCGAGCGAATCAAATCCTCGCTGCTCGTGAACTCAGCGACGTGGGGATGCCGCCCGAGCCGGGCGGGATCAACGTCCGCCACCGCCGTCAATTCCGCGCGCGGCACCCGGCTTTCCGCCAGCAGGCGCGCGTGGTACGAACCCATGTTGCCGACGCCGATGACGCCCAAGCGGATCGTCTTCATCGGAACGCCTCGCTTTGGCGCGGTAGAACGACCGGGACGGGCGCAAACCACGTCCGCCAGCCCTCTGTCAGTTCCAGCCACCACCAACTCGCCAGGGCGCCGCACACTTTGCGAACGTCGCGTCCGCCAAACGTGAAGCCTTCGAGCAATCGTCGCTCGTGCGCGTTGTGCCGGCCGAGCGCGCCGCGCCGCCTCCGCGCGCGGGCGATGGCCGCGAACCGCCGATTATAGAGTTGCATCAGGAAATGCACCGGCGCCGCGGTGGCCGTGCCAAATGTCGGCGTGGCGTGCGCGCGCGCGCCAAGCCGGAACGGTTGGGAAACGACGCCGAGATAGTACAGGCCGAGATCGAGCCGGAACGCCCGTTGCATCAAGTCGAACTCGGCGAGGTACTCGTACTTGTCCCGGTAGAGTGCGGTGAACCACCGGCGATAACTCGTCTGAAAATCCATCTCATACGCCGCTGCGAGCTGCGGGCCGGTGAGGATCAACTCCGCCGCGCGCGTGACCGTGTAGCTCACCCAATCCATGCCGGGACTGTACAGCGGATCAAGAAATCCGGCCGCGTCGCCGACGAGCACGAAGCCATCCCCGGCCAGCCGCGCGCTGGAGTACGCGAGATTTTTCCGCGCGAGCACATCGCCTTCGATC
>CAZJCX010000072.1:0-288 GCA_964544425.1 uncultured Verrucomicrobiota bacterium | reverse complement strand
GTGCAGCTGGTCTCGGCGCTGACCGTCCCGGTCGCGGCCGACCGGATGCCGGACGAGAAACTCCTTCAGCCGGTCGCCCAGCGCGCCGCCGCTGGGAAACTCGACGAGCCGTTGATCGTACACCACGCCGATGCTCACGTCGCCGCCTTTCAACGGAATCAACCACGCCCACCAACCGTCGCCCGTCAGATGATTCGTCGCCGTGCCGCGAGTTCCGAACTGCGCCGCCGCCCACGCCGGAAATTTGCGGGCGAGGTCGAGCCCGTCCCAATCCTTTACCCCGCGCCA
>CAZJCX010000071.1:6532-15308 GCA_964544425.1 uncultured Verrucomicrobiota bacterium | reverse complement strand
AGGCGGCGGGCGACGTCGCGCAGCAACGCCGTGGCGGCGGCGGTACGGTTGACGCGGGCCGGCAGGCGGGGCCAGCCGGTCAGCGGGGGCAGGTTGCGGGGCGCGTGTTTGCCACTCATGACGCAGAAAAGCCAGTAGGGTGTCTGTATCGGGTTAGGATTGCAAGCCGGGGATGGGCGGCTATGTTTTTGTACGATGAAACAGCGCCACGCCGCATTCACCCTCGTCGAGCTGTTGGTCGTCATTGCGATCATCGCGTTGCTGGCGGCGTTGTTGTTGCCGTCGCTCAAGCGCGCGCGGGAAGGGGCGCTGCCGCGGCCGAGCGTCTGGGATGGCAACATTCGACTTTGGGACACAGGGGCGGACCAAGGGGCAATCCAGCGCCTGAACGTCTGTTGGCAAGGGCCGCAGTGGGTTGCTCCGAACACCGGCGCGCTGGTAGTGCTCGGGTATCTCCCGCGCAGCGATCCCACGTATCCCGCCACGGCGACGATGTGGTGTCCGTCCCATCTCAACACGATGGTGCTGGGAAAGAACGACCCCATCTGGGGGCTACCCAACCCATGGAACAGTATCTGAACGGCTCCTACCATCAGGCGTGTGAATCGCGCCGCCCCGCGTTTACCAACGCCCCGCCCGCGGAAACAGTGTTCTCGTTGGATGGGTGGTACGACGCACGGGCGGGGAGCATGACCGGCTGGCTGGCCGGCGGCGGGCGGTGAAACGGCCCAAGTCGGTGAGTGGCATCTGGCGTGGCTTGGTCATACCCGCTGGCACCGTGTTCGCATCTGTTTCCCTCGCCGGTCGGACGGACACCCGGTAACGTGGCGCCGTGCATCAGCCACTCCTCGATCATCATTGACCGCCGCCATGACCGTTTTGCATGGCCGCTGGTGCGAGATGAACGCCCATCTGGGTCTGTCCCCCGGGCGACTACCAACTGGAAGACCTCGACTCGGGGGAGCGCCTCACGGCGACGGCCGCCGTTGGCAGCCTGGTTTTTGACATCCCGGTTCGACCGGAAGCGTCGCGCGTGCTGGTGCTGGTACCGCCGCGCTAAAACTCCTGCGCGAAGTCGGCGGAGTTCGCGGCACCTCGCCATTCGGCACCGACCTCGCGCCGTGAGTTCCCGGACGGCGGACGAGGTTCGGGAGTTGACCGATGGCGCGGTCGGGAAGTAATGTTCGCATCGTGTTTCCTTCGCCGGCGCACCGAACGGCCGGTAACGTGCTCTGATGAACCGACCGCTCCTGATGCCGCTGACCGATGCGCGGTGCGCCGCACCAGCCGATCTCCTGGCAGCGTTTGAACACCGGGCGCAGCCGGACTGGGCGGTCGAGAACCAGTTCCTGCCGATGTGGCTCACGCGCGACCCGGTACGCGTCGAGCAGGCACGCGCGGCGTTGTTGCGGCGGGCAGCCAGTCTTGCGGCAAGCGAGAACGACGCGACCGAATATCACACATGGTGTCTCGCGCCGCACGCGCTGCGCGTCGCCGCCTACGCGACGTGGATCGAAGCGCTCGCGCCGTGGTCGGATGCCGACCGGCAGCAACTCGGTCGCAATCTCGTCCAATTCTGCCGGCAACACGTCGTGGCGGTGCTGGCCGGGCGCGCGCCGTCGGCGGACAATCAGTTTCTCTCGCTGAGCCTGACCTGCGCCATCGTCGGCGAAGGACTGTTGCGGCTCGGGGTCGAGACGGAAGCAGCGGCGTGGCTGGCGCGGTTGGGACTCGACCGCGCCCGGCAATGGATCGGGTTGATGCCGCCGGACGGTTACAGCGGCGAAGGCTCGACCTACCAGATGGAAGTGGTCAGCCCGTTGGCGATGTGGCTGACGATGTTGCTCATCGAACAGGAAGGCCGGGCAGTGTTCGAGAGGAAGCATGGCCCGAATGGCACGTCGTTGCGGGCGATCCTCGAACTGCATCGCGATCTCGCCAGCCCGGGCGGCGCGGCACCGGGGTGGGACAACCACGGCTGGGCCAGCTACTACATCCTCTCGCCGCTGGTTTATCTATGTCGGATGACGGGCGAACCGGTGCCCGAAGATTTGATCCGCCAGAACTGGAATGAGTTCGACACGATGGCTTGGCGCAGCGATGACCGGATGTGGGCGTTGTTGTGTTGGCCGTACACGGCGGCGGCGCGCCCGGCGGTCGCGCCCTACCCGGTAGGGCTGGACCGCCGGGCCAGCCGTCCGGGGATTCTCACCGGCTGGATGCGCCCGCAGTGCGCGGCGGTGATTGATCATACCCCGACACGCAGCCGGCTCATGCTCTGCGGCGATCGGACATCGGACACGGTGCAAGCCGTGGGCCGGTACCAGTGCAATCCGAATCACGTCCTGTGGGAAGTGAACGGCACGGCGATCTTCGGCGACGGCGGCAAATGCGATGGCGCGCAGTTCGCCAACGACGTTGCCGGGCTGCGTCAGCGTCTCGCGCCGGTCCAGTTGGAAATGATCCTCCAGCAATACGGCACGCTGGAGAATCTTCTCCACGCCGTGGATACCGGCACCATCGGCTTGGCGAACTCGGTCATTGTGGCCGGGCAACGCGAGTGGTTTCCGCTCGACGCCACCACCGGCCAGTGCGTCTGGGAAGAACGCGCGCCCGACCGGCACGCGGTCGCCTTCGATTGCCGGGCGCAATACGATCCCACGTTGCCGTTGCGCGTTGCCCGGCGGTTCATCGCGATGGACGCGGCCGGTATCGGCTGGATCGTGGATGACTACCGGGCGACGGAATCGCTGGCGTGGGATTGGCAGGTTTTTCTGCCGCCGGAGCCGGTGCCGGTCACGGTCGGCTGGCCGGTGGGCGAGCAGGCTCACCGAGAAAAGTGTCCGGGCTATCCCAAGGCGTTGGGGCACGGCGTGTGGACATGGAACGGCAGCGAGTTGTTGCGGCGCAGCTTTACCGGCCACGCGCTGCGCACGGCCACGGTGTTGCTGCCGTTCGTCGCGGAGAATCTCACCGTGCGACCGACCGGCGCGTGGACGTGGGAAGCAACCTGGGAAGGTGGTCGCGCCAGCGTGACCGTGCCGGACCTGGGCGACGCGCCCGCAACGCCGCAGCCATGTCCACCCATGATGAGCGGCCACGAGCCGGCGTGGCCGGCCGACCCGGCCTGCGCCGGTGTGAGCGACGCCGAGTTCCTGGCGCGGTTGGACAATCCCGTGCCGGGGGCGTGGCGGGTGACGGTGCAAGCGTTGCGCGAATTGACCGCGCGCGGCAATGCGTCGGTCGCTCCGTTGGCGGCCCAGCTCCTGCAAGACGCGCGACAACGCTACCACGTCCACTCCAACGCCTGCTGGGCGCTCGCGCAATTTCCCGCCGCCGCCGCCCGCGCCGAGCTTGCTCGCTGGCAATGGACGCCCGAACCGAACATTGCCATCCGCGCCCGCGCGGCGTTACAGAAAGCGGGATGAGAGCAGTCGGAATTGCGGTGGTGATCCTATTGGCCGGTTGCACGCCGCAACGGGAGGTTCGCGAGCCAGCGACGCCGGACGTGATTCGGTTTCGACTGGAGCGACCCGGTCGGGTGTCACTCGCGGTGTATGACCGGCAATCGGGCCGGCAGTACCGGGAGTTGCTGCGCGGGGACGAGTTGACGGCGGGGGAGCACGCGGCGGTTTGGGATGGGTTGGATCGGGACGGTCAGCCGGTCGGGCCGGGCACTTATGAATGGCGGCTGGTGTCGTCGCCGGGATTGCGGGCGGAGTTTCAGTTTTTGCTGGGGAAGAATCCGCCGCATTCGCCGATTGGGGAATGGCCGGGGAATCATTACTCCGTCACCTGCGTCGCCGTGGACGAGACCGGCATTTATCTCGGCTCGGCGCACGCAGAAGCGCGCACGGAGATCGTGAAACAGTCGCTCGATTGGAAAACGCAGCGCTGGGCGATTGGGCAGACGTTCGACGGGCAGCATCCGCTGTTTCTCGGCGTGGCGGCCGGTAAGCTCTTCGCGTTGACGACAGCCGGGCATCTGCGCCAGTTCAATCGCGACACCGGCCAGATCGAAGGCACGTGGGATGTCACGTGGGACGGCGTGAAGGCGAACCACCTCAGCGCGCACGGCGACACGCTCGCGCTGGCGTTCAAGGAGAAGAACGCCGTGCGGCTGGTGGATGCGAAAACCCGGCAAGTCACCCGCACAATGGACGTGGCATCGCCGATTGTAGCCGCGCGCGGTGAGCGCGGCTTCTTCATTCTCACCGGCGACAGAATCGTGGATGAACAGGGGCGCGAGATTGTGGCTGGTCTGACGAATCCGCAACGGCTCGCGCTCGACGGCGACACGCTCTTTGTGTTCGAGGGTGGACCGAGCCAGCAGATCAAGAAGTACACTCCCACTGTCATTCTGAGCGAAGCGAAGAATCTCTCCGATGCGGGCGGAACGACGGAGACCCTTCGCTTCGCTCAGGGTGACAACGTTTGGAACGCGGCTGGTGCTTTCGGTCGCGCGGGCGGGCGGGAACTGGGCCGGTATGCGCCGGAACACTTCCGCGACATTGCGGACATGGCGGCGGACGCGCGCGGGAATCTGATCATCGCCGAGCCGGTCGCGCCGCGGCGAACGGCGGTGGTGAGCGGGACGGACGGGCGGATTCTCGCGGAGTATTACGGAGGACAGGCGTTTTACATGGATGCGGTGGTGAACCCGGCCAGCCCGGCCGAAGTGTTCTTCGAGAATTACCGGGGCACGTACACGCACGCGAAGGTGGATTACGCGAAGCGGACGTGGCGGGTGCACGCGGTCTATACGCACGAGCCGGATTTCGGCGGGTCGCCGTACAATTTGTTTCGGTTTGTGGACGGTGGGTTGCGGGCGTCGGCCAAGCCGGTGGTGTTTCGGATTGATGAAGCCACCGGGAAGTGGCTGCCGACGGAGGTTGTGGCGGAGCCGGTGCCGACGGTGTTGCAGGAATCGCGCGGGACGTACCGGGACGCGGCCGGGAATTTGTATCAGGTCGCCATTGGCAACCGGTATCCGGGCGACGAGCGACACGGGTATTTCTGGCCGGCGTGCGAGTCGGGGAGCGCGCGGTTCTTCAAATGGTCGCCGACCGGTGAGTTGCTTTTCGCTGCAAGCCGGCACGGCGTCGTGCGGGGCGCGCGCGGGGACTTGTTCCAGCCCACCGGCATCCTCGGCGAGACGCACGATTGCATCATCGTGCTCGACCGGGGCGGACAACCATCGGCGGTGGCGTGGACGAAGGACGGGCTGTACGTCGGGACGTTTCTCGACCGGCGCGCGGACGACGGGCTGCCGGCGCACGTCTATGACTGGCATTGGTGGAAGGACGACGCGGGCGTGGGCGAGGTGGTGACGTTGGCGAATGGCGACGTGTATTGGTTCGGCCCCGGTCAGGGCGAGATGCCAGTGTTCAAGATCACCGGGTGGGACGAGATCGTCCGACTGAGCGGGACGGTGCGCGTGGGCACAGTGACGGCGGCGCGCCGGCAGGGGACGGGCCTGCGCGGGACGTATTACCGGGGCGACACGGTGGCGTTCACACGGATTGATCCGCGCCTGCGGTTCGGGGCGCTTAATGACAACGATGGCGGCGACGGCAAGCCGGCGGATTTCGACGACCTGCGTGTGGTGTGGGAAGGCGACCTCGAACCGTTGCTGACCGAGCCGCACGTGTTCAGCGTTTATTTCACCGGCGTTTTCAAGATGTGGGTGGCCGGTCAGCTCGTGTTGCAGAGCAGTCAGGGCGCGCAACCTTGGTCGCGGCCGTTCTGCGGCGACCTGCTCGGCCCGGCGAAGACGGTGGACAGCCAGCCGGTCATGTTGCGGGCGAGCCGGCGAGTCCCGGTGAAGATCGAGTGGCGGGCGTTGCAGAACGTGCGGACGCGGGACAGTGGCTACCATGGCCCGTTGTTTCACTGGCATTGGGAAAGCCGGTCAGCCGATCGCAAGTCCGTTCCCACGACCGCGCTCCATCCGCCAGCTGCGCCTTGACCGCGGCAAACCGGTTGTTTGATGATGGGAAAGTCCATCACAAAAGCCGTCCTGTCTATTGTCCCGCGCGGCGCGGACTGTTAGGAACACCATCTACCAAAGGGGAATTCCATGCCACTGACCAAGCAACAGTTGTTTGCGTATAACGAACTCGGCTGGGTCGTCGTGAAACGCGTCGCCGACGCCGCCACCGTCGCAAAAATTAAAGCGGAACTCGCCGGAGTCCACGAGCGATTCGCCGCGAATCCGAACGCCGTGCCGGGCGCGGGCGCATCGTGGGAATCCGATCTACCGGCCGGCCAACCGAAACGCATCATGCAACTCATGGGCAGCCAGTGCGTGTCGCCGACGCTGAACTCGGTCATTCGTCGCGCCGACGTGCTCGACATCGTGGCGCAGATTCTCGGGCCGCGGATCGAATTGTATCATTCGAAGTTGTTGATGAAAGCGCCACACGTGCCGGGCTTCTTCCCGTGGCATCAGGACTACGGCTACTGGCATTTTGGCGAAGAGTTACCAGCGCAGGTCAACTGCGCGCTGGCGATTGATCCGCAGACCATCGCGAACGGCTGTCTGCACTACGTTCCCGGCAGCCACAAGTTCGGTCTCTTGAACCACCACAAGTTCGAGGGGGATGCGTTCGTCTGGGGTTTGGGCAAGGACTTTAATCAGTTCAATTCCGTGCCGGTGGAGTACGACCCCGGTGACATGTGTTTCTTCGGCTCGCTCGTGATTCACGGTTCGCAGCCGAATCGCACCAACGAAAGCGCCGTCTTCAACACCGCCGCCTACAGCGTTCCCGGCAGTCACAAGGACAAGCAAGCCCAGTTTGAGGTGTTGCGCGGATAACGTGGATCCATCGCAGACCGGTAGGGACGGCTCTCCGAGCCGTCTGCGATGCATCACCAGCGACAAGACTTCGGACGGCTCGGAGAGCCGTCCCTACCAGCCGCTACTGGAATCCGAACGTTGACCACTCCCCGGCAAAACCTGATCGCCGCGCTCAACGGCGAAACGCCCGCGCGCACGCCGCTGTCCATCTACGATTGGTTCTTCCAGAACACCAATCCCGACGATGTGCGGCGGCTGACGGATCAAGGATTAATCCTCAGTCGCGGCGTGCTGAATTACCGGATCGTCGAGCACGGCGTCGCGGTGGTGGTGGACGAAGGCACGCGCAACGGCGTCCGCTATTACCGGCAGACACGCCAAACGCCGGTCGGCGCGGTTTCGTTCCTTGTCGAGAACGGCTGGTGCACCGAGCATTTCGTCAAGTCGCCCGCCGACTACAAGACCTTGCAATGGATCACCGAACATTCCGAAGTTGTCCCCGACTACACCCCCTTCCCCGCCGCGGAGGCCGAGCTCGGCGAACGCGGACTGGTGACCACCGGCCTGTCGCGCACACCGGCGATGGTCATCAATGTGGACTGGGCCGGCACGGAACAATTCTGCCTCGACCTCGCGCAGGAAACGCCGGAGTTATTCGACCTCTTCCACGCGCGCAAGAAGTTGTTTCTGAATGAAGTCCGCGCTGAGGCCGGTGGGCCGGGACGGTTCGTCAAGCTCATCGAGAACCTGACTATCTCGATGCTCGGCCCGAAGTGGTACCGGGAGCTGCTCGTCTCCGTGTACGAGGAAGCCTTCCCCATCCTGCGCGCGGCCGGCAAGCGGGTCTTTGTCCATTACGACGGCGCGCTGAGCGTGATCGCGGATCAGATCGCGCGCGCGCCGTTCGACGGCATCGAGTCGCTCACCGAACCGCCCGAAGGCGACATGACCTACGACGAATGTCGCCGCGCGTGGCCGGACAAGGTATTCTGGGCGCACATCAACGTGAACTGTTACTCGCTGCCACCCGCACAGCTTGCCGAGGCCGTCCTCGCGAAACAACAACGCGCCGGCAAGCGCGGTCTCGCCTTCGAGATTTCCGAAGATTTACCGGCCAACTGGCGCGAGTCCATCCCGGTCGCGCTGCGCGCACTCGAACAATCGTGAACACCATTCGTCTCACACCCGCGGCCGATCTGGCGATTGAACTCCCCCGCTTGAGCAACGTGCGGGCTGAATTGGCGGCCGGCATCTATCGCCTCCGACAGCCGGTCATCCTCGGCCCCGGCAACTCCGACCTCACCATCACCGGCGCGGGCGCGATCATCAGCGGCGGCGAACAGCTTACCGGCTGGCGGGTCGCAAATGGTCGCTGGACGTTGCCGGTGGACGGGACGTTCACGCAACTTTTCGTGAACGGCGGACGCCGTCCACGGGCGCGGTTGCCGAAGACGGGTTTTTATCATTTCGAGTCCTTGCCGGATGGGCGCAGCACGGGTTGGTACAAGGGCGCGACGCGAGCGGTGTACGCGGCCGGTGACTGCGCTCGCTGGAGCAATCTGGCGGATGTGCGGATCGTGGCGCTGGAACGCTGGTACGAACAGCATTTGCGCATCGCGGCGCTGGATGAGGCGACGCGGACGATGACGTTTGTGACGCGCGCGTTCAGCGATTTGCACGATGAGACGGGCAAGAACGCGCGTTACTACGTGGAGAATGCTTTCGCGGCGTTGACCGAGCCGGGCGAGTGGTGTTTGACCGGCGGGACACTGTATTACATCCCGCTCCCCGGTGAGACGCCGGAGAATACGGAGGTCATCGCGCCGCGGGTGGCGACATTGGTGCGACTGGAAGGCTGCCGGAACGCGCGGTTGGAGGGGTTGGTGTTTCGGCATGCCGAGTGGGAGATGCCGGCGGAGAACACGGGGGCGGTGCAGGCGGCGTTCAATGTGCCGGGCGCGCTTCAACTGCGGCGGG
>CAZJCX010000071.1:3137-6496 GCA_964544425.1 uncultured Verrucomicrobiota bacterium | reverse complement strand
CAACCGGCTGTGTGATTCAGAACTGCACAGTGTCGCAGGTGGCCGGGTACGCCATCGAGGTCCAACTCGGTTCGACGGGCAACAAGATTCTGGATTGTCGCCTGCACGACCTCGGCGCGGGTGGCGTGAAGATCAATCATGAGCGGGCGGTGGAAGTCCGCGCGTCCGAAGACGCGGCGTTTGCGGGGATGGATTTGGTGGCCATGGGGTGGGCGGCAGCCCCTCACCCTGACCCTCTCCCCGCAAACGGGGAGAGGGAAACACCATCCGATCCCCTCGCCCCATCCGATGGGGAGAGGGTCGGGGTGAGGGGCGATTGGGCGGTGTCGCAGACCGAAGTCGCGCGCTGCCGGATTCATGATGGCGGAAAGATTTTCCACAGCGCGGTGGGGGTGTGGATCGGCGACAGCGGGTTCAACCACGTTCATCACAACGAGGTTTTCGATCTGTACTACACCGGCATCTCCTGCGGCTGGAGTTGGAACTACGCGCCGACACGGTGCATCGGTAATGTGATCGAGCACAACCACGTCTATAACATCGGCCGCCAATTGCTCAGCGACATGGGCGCGATCTACCTGCTTGGCTACCAGCCGGGCGGCATCGTGCGCGGCAATCACGTCCACGACGTGTCGTGCTACGGCTACGGCGGCAGCGGGATTTATCCTGATCAGGGCAGCTCGTTCCTCACCATCGAGGACAACGTCGTTCATCACACGCAGACCGACGCGCTTTCGATTCACTACGGCAGCGGGTTGATGGTGCGAAACAACGTGTTCGCGCTGACCAAATCCAGTCTGTTGGCGCGCGGGCGGGAGGAATCGGTGCTGACCGGACTGGTGGAAGGCAATTTCTTCTACGGCGCGTCGCCGCACATGCTCGGTTACTTCTGGAGCAACCCGCGCACGATCATTTTCCGCAACAACCGCTACTGCGTACAGGGCGGTGCGGCCACGGAATTTGCCGGCCTGACGTTCGCCGAATGGCTGGCGCTCGGCCAGGATGCCGGCAGTGTCGTGGACGACTCTGTAGCGGCGTTCTACGACCGCCGCGTCGCGGAGATTTCGTCAGGTGCGGCGGCGGTCATAGACCGCCGCTACAGGGCGCTCGAACCGCGTCTCGAATTGGGCGACCCGACATTTCCCACGGCGGCGGATGGCGAGCGGCTGACCAACATGCCGGCGGCGGTGTATGTGAATCCCGGTCAGCCGCAGCGTCTGTCGTTGACGCTAACCAATCGCGATCACGTGCCGGCGCTGGGCGACGGCGAGTTTCGTGTGACGGGTCAGGCGACTTTGACCGGCGCGACCCGGTTCGCCTACCGGCTCGCACCCGGTGAGCGCGTGGTGTTTGCGGTGGAGGTGACGCTGGCGGCGGGCGCAGAGCCGGTGCTGGTTACAGCCCAGGGCGACAACTTACCGATGGTCGGCCAGTGCCTGACCTGCCGGCAGGATGTGACCATTCATCGCGGCTTACCGGTGGAGCAGCAGCCGGTGCGCGAGTTGCGCGCGCGCGGGCAGTTGATCGGGCAGATGCAACTGGCCTTCGCGGGCAATCGGCTGGTGTTGCGCGCCGCGATTCGCGACGCGGACGTGAAAGCGAACCGCGAACAGCCGTGGGCGGGGTCCGGAATCGAACTGTTTTGTGAATCGGCGACCACGCATCACAAGGTGCAGCAGTATTTTCTCTTACCGAGCGGCGCCGCGCGCCACGATCACGCGAACAGCAAGATCGTCGCCGCGCCGCAGATCGAGTGCGCGCACGAGCCGACGGCGGATGGCTACGTGTTGACGGCGCGGATACCGCTGGCGTTGCTCAGCGTGACCGCGACCGAGACGGAATTTCATTTGGAGATGTTCGTGAACACCCACCCTACCCCCGGCAAGCTGGCGCAGGCAAAATTGTTTGGCGGCAGCTACGGCTGGATGGGGATGGACGGCTGGGGAACGGTGCGGATTGAACCATCAGGGACCGCGCTTCCGGACGTGTCATTTTGAGCGCAGCGAAGAATCTCGGATGTCCAATCACGGTCGAGCCCAGAAACGACAGCGACCCTTCGCTCCGCTCAGGGTGACAACCAGGTGAATTCAAGAAAGGATTACATCATGCGAATTGGCGTTGATTACTACCCGGAACACTGGCCGAAGGAACGCTGGGCGACAGATGCCCGACTGATGCAGGAGGCGGGCTTCAATGTCGTGCGGCTCACGGAGTTTGCGTGGGTGTTCATGGAACCAGAGGAGGGCCGGTATGATTTCTCGCTGTTTGATGAATCGCTGGCATTGCTTGGCAAGCATGGCATCTCCGCGCTCGTCAGCACGCCGACCGCCGTGATGCCGGCATGGGTGGCGCGGAAGTACCCGGACTGTCTCGCGCAGAAACTCGACGGCACGCGCAAGGTGTGGGGCGTGCGGAAAAACAACTGCTTCACCAACGGCACGTACCGGCTGTTGTCGGAACGGATCACGCGGGCGATGGCGGAGCATTTCAAGGACACGCCGAACGTGATCGGCTGGCAGACGGACAACGAGTTCGACGCGAACCCCTGTTACTGCGACACCTGCCGGGCGGATTTTCACGATTGGCTGCGCGCGAAGTACGGGACGCTCGACGCCTTGAACCAAGCGTGGGGGACGCATTTCTGGGGGCAGACGTACCAGACGTGGGGTGAACTGATTTTACCAGACGACGCCGGTTCGCATAATCCGGGGCTTTGGCTCGACTGGCGGCGGTGGAACTCGGATCTCAACGTCCGTTTCCAAGCGGATCAGTTGCGGATCATCCGGGAAATCTGCCCGAAACAGTTCGTCACGCACAACACGATGTCGTTCCACTTCACATTGAACTACCGCGAACTCTGCGCGGACCTCGATTTCGTGAGTTGGGACAACTACCCGGTCTTCGGCGCGCCCGAGATCATGTACAACGCCGCCTGCGCCGCCGACCTGGTGCGCGGGTTCAAACAGCAGAATTTCTGGGTGATGGAACAGACGGCCGGCCCCGGCGGCTGGGGCGCGTTTGGCCGCAACCCGCGGCCCGGTGAGATCCGGCTCATCTCGTACCAGCAACTCGCGCACGGTTGCGACGGGTTGCTCTGGTTCCGCTGGCGCAGTTGCACCGCCGGGCGCGAACAGTACTGGCACGGGCTGCTCGGTCACGACGGCGTGCCGCTGCGCCGGTACCGCGAAGCGGCGCAGACCGCGCAAGAATTTCACAAGCTCTGGCCGGAGATCGAAGGCACGACCGTCAACGCGCGCGTCGCCATTCTCCACGATTATGATTCGATGTGGGCGCAGGAGAGCCAGCCGAGTTTCGAGGGGAACACGTTTCTGCAAGGTCACATTCGCCGGTACTACGAC
>CAZJCX010000071.1:0-3087 GCA_964544425.1 uncultured Verrucomicrobiota bacterium | reverse complement strand
ACGCGCTCGTCATCGCCCCGCAACTCTACGTCCTGCCGGATGCGCTGGCGCAGAAGTTGGCCGACTACGTTCGCACCGGCGGCGTGTTGCTGGCGGATCTGCGGCTCGGTGTCAAAACCGAAACCAGCCTCTGCCACGACCGCACGTTGCCGGGCTTGCTCAGCGAGACGCTCGGCATCCGCATCGAGGAATACGAGGCGCTGGCCGGGTTGTGGGGCAACAAACCGGCCGAGTATCCGGTGCACGGTCTCGCCGGCAAGTTCACGGCGTTTGGGTACACGGACTGGATCACACCGCAGGGCGCGGAGGTGCTGGCCAATTACGACGAACCGTGGCACATGGCGAACTTCGCCGCCGTCACGCGCCACCGCCATGGACAGGGCTGGGGCTACTACGTGGGCACCGTCGTCCGCGAGCCGGAGTTTTACGATCAAGTGGTGGGTGACGCGCTGGCGAAGGCGAACGTGGCCGGCGTGCTGCGCCCGCCCGTGGGCGTTGAAGTGTCCGTGCGCGAAGGCAACGGCAAGAAACTGCTGTTCGTTCTCAACCAAACCGAGCAGGAGCAAACGGTGACGGTGCCCGCTGGCAAACTGGATTTGATCACCGGCCAAAAGACGAGCGCGACACTGACGCTGCCCCGTTTCGGCGTGGCCGTCTTGAAACTCTGACCAAGTTTACGCCACCGCCCAGAACTCGATCAGTTGTGCGCCCCAAGCGGGGAGTTGGCAGTTGACGCGAAACAGGCCGGTGGCGGCGTCGAAATCGGCCCAGCGTTCGGTGCGGGCGTACCAGCGGTGAGGGTCAATGCCGAGTTGCGCCACAGGCACGCGGCCTTCGAGGCGGCGCGGTTGATCGGAGAGGTTGAAGACATTCACGACAAATGCGTTCTCGGCCGGCATCACATGCGCGTGGATTTCTTCGCTGATGCCAACGAACTCGCCGCGTTTGTAAAACCGGTCGAGCGTCCGGTATTTTGCCAGCGCATGTTGCTGGGCTGTGACGACGTTGGGGTTCGCGTGCGTACCGCCGAGGCCGAGATGCCGGCAGGTCGAGGCGAACCACCAGAGGACGACGCAGTGTTCGTTGTCGTCGCGCAGATCAATGTGCAGGTAGACCGGCACGTTGCAGCCGAGGTTGTAGTAGTACAACGCGTGGGCGCGACCGGAGCGGAGGTCTTCGATGGGATTCCACATCAACTCGAATCCCCAATTCTCGTCGTACCCGCCCGGCACGCCGTAGCCGTAATAGACAGGCGTGAGCCGGTGGGTCGAGCCACCGGCCAGCATGTCGTGCATCTCGATCCACACGCGCGGGTATTTCGCCTTCACACGCCGGCAAAGCTCCTGATTCGCGGCGACGTGGTCGGCGTGGGTGTACGGCACCGGGTGGCCGTGGTCGGGATTCCAACAACCGCCGTTCCACCAGTTGCCGTCGAACATCAAGAACGTCGCGCCCTGCCGGCACAATTCCAACAGCCGGCGCGCCGCTTCGTCGAGATACTGCTGCGAACCGAGGCAGATCGAGTCCGGGATGATCGTGCCGTCTTCTGCGTGGCGGCGAGTCGCGACCGGCCAGTCAAGTTCGTGCTGATACTGTTGCCACCACGGCACAGCCACCCATGTGGCCAGCGGACAATGCAACGCAAGCTCGAGGCCATACCGGCGTTTCAGATCCTGCCCGAAGCCGGGCATGTCGCCCATCCATTCGTCCGCCCACTTGAACGAACCGAACTCCGTATCCCAGCCGGGATCGAGATACAACGCCTCGCAGTGATACGCCTGCGCCTTGGCCGCCTCCGCTTCCATGGCCGCGTGGGTGTACAAAGTGCGCCGCGTCGTCCCCCGCCGTCGCGGCGGTTTACCGGGCGTGCTCAACGTCCAATCGGGATTGTCGTAGAGTTCATTCCACTGGAGCGGTGGGTTGTAATCTGCCGGGAACCGGCAGCCATGCTCGTCCAGAAATCGCCGAAACGCCGTCAGCGCCGCGCGATAATCCCCGGCCATCGTTTCGTACCGGGTCAGACCGAGCGTCAGCGTCTGGCCGGGCGCGACGCGAACCGGCAACATCCCCACCCCGCCCACGCGCAGCCGGTCGCCATGCGCGGTAATGGTGCTAAACTCCGGTGTCGTTTGGTTGAACTTAAAAATGCCCAGCGTCTGCGCCCCGTGAGTCCACGCCCAGCCTTCCGACCACTGATGGGGAGAGGGCACGGTGCTGTATTGCAAATCGCCAGTGATTACCGGCGCGCTGCCGGGGAGGGTCAACAAATCACCGGCAGCAAAATCATGCACGAACCCCGCTGGGTCGTCGGCCCGCTTTCGCAAGGGAATCGCGACGATCCGATCCGCCGCGTCGGTGACCGGCACGAGAAACCCCGCTTCGAAATCCGGCACTTCCACCGTCGCGCGGCCGGGGTTGCACAGCGTGATCTGTTCTTCCAACCACGGCTGGTCTGCGGCCCGGTGGAATGTGTGTTTCAACTCCAATCCGGCCAGTCGTCCGGTGACGGTGATCGTGTCGTCACCAGCCCCGACGTGTGCGCCCTCCACCGGCTCGCTGTAGAAGTACGGCCGGTCGGACGGCACGATCCCAGCTACGAATTTTTCAAAGCTGGTCATGATTCACTCCGCAGCAATGCCCGGCACCAGCCGCCGTCCACGCCCTGCAAATTGACCGGGGCGGCCAGTAATTCATACGCGCCGGCCGGCACGTGGCGCAGGTGGATGTTTTCAATGATGACAATCTCGTGGCCGAGCAACGCCAGATGCGCGGGGAACGTCGGCTCGGTCGGCGGATCAATCGTCAGGTAATCCAAGCCAATCGTCACAATCCCCTGCGCGACGCACCACTCCGCAGCTTCGCGGTGCAGATAGATGAAATTCGGATTCCACGGTTCGTGCCAGTAGTCAGTAAGGCTGTTGCGAGTTTTGAACAGCAAGCGCACCGCTCCAGTCGGCACGCGCGCCTGCAACGCTTCCGCCGTCACGCATTCCAGGAGGTCGGTCAGGTTGAGGACGTGACACGCACCGAGCCAGCGGTCGAGCGGCACTTCGTGCAATCGTTTCCCGCCGGGAATGAAATGCCACG
>CAZJCX010000070.1:5950-15347 GCA_964544425.1 uncultured Verrucomicrobiota bacterium | reverse complement strand
AGCGGGCCGGCGATCTGGCGGTCAAACTGTCGCCCGCGAGAACTCGGGTCGAGACCCGCAAGGTGGCGGCGACCACCGGCGACGGTCTTTGGACGAACACCTTTCCGCCGCAGGTGATGCTGACAATTGTCCGGGACACGTTTGGCGGTCATGATCTGCTGTATCCGCCGTGTTGCCGGTACGCGCTCGAGAAACGGTTCGGCGTCTCGCGGGACGGTTGTCTGGAGAACCTGGTGCAAGCGCTCGCGCCGTGGAACGTGGCCTCGCATGCCGTGCCCGACCCGCTGAACCTGTTTTTCCGGGTCAGAGTCGACACCGCCGGCGCGATGCACGTCGAGCCGCCATCGTCCGCGGCGGGCGCGGCGATCGAGCTGCACGCCGAGATGGATTGTTTGGTTGCCGTTGCCACCTGCGCCGTCCCGTTCCCCGGCAGGGAAAACACCGGGTACCGCATCACCGTGTCGGGCTGACGCCGGTTGCGAGCCGCGCTGAATGGCGCAGCTGTTCCCCAGAGGCCTCTCTCGGTGTGATGGGGCCGTCTTGGGTGGTCGTTGGTCGGGCCCGCTCTCCGAGCGGGCCGCGGACGCCCTGGAGAGGCGCTGCCACCTGTAACTGATCCAATGTCCCGGTGGCGCCTTCCCTTGTCACCATCCTCGCCCCCTGATACTCTCGCTCCCGAGGCAAAGAGAGACCCCGCATGGCCCGAATGCCCAAGACCAAGGTCAACGGTGGCGCGAATCTGGGGTTCGAGGCGACGCTGTGGCAGGCGGCCTGCAAACTGTGGGGGCATCTCGACGCCGCCGAATACAAACACGTCGTGCTGGGGATGATCTTCCTGAAGTACATCTCCGACGCCTTCGAGGAACAACACGCCAAGCTCTCCAAGGAAAAAGGCGCCGACCCGGAAGACCGCGATGAATACCGGGCCGTGAACATCTTTTGGGTGCCACCCGAAGCCCGCTGGAAATACCTCCAATCCCGCGCCAAGGACGCGCTCATCGGCAAACTCATTGATGACGCGATGGTCGCCATCGAACGCGACAACCCGTCCCTGAAAGCCGTGTTGCCGAAGGAATACACCCGCTGGGGCGCGACCGGCGTCCGCCTCGGCGAACTGATTGACCTCGTCTCCACCATCGGCCTCGGCGACAAGGACAGCCGGTCGAAAGACATCCTCGGGCGCGTCTATGAGTATTTCCTGTCTCAATTTGCCAGCGCGGAGGGGAAGAAGGGCGGCCAGTTCTACACGCCCCGGTGCGTCGTCCAGTTGCTCGTGGAAATGCTCGCGCCGTACAAGGGCCGCGTGTTCGATCCCTGCTGCGGGTCGGGCGGCATGTTCGTGTCGAGCGAGAAATTCGTCGAAGCCCACGGCGGCCGGATTGGCGACATCGCGATTTACGGTCAGGAGAGCAACCCGACCACGTGGCGGCTGGCCAAGATGAACCTCGCCATCCGCGGCATCGAAGCCGATCTCGGCAAGGAGAACGCCGACAGTTTCCAGCGCGACCTCCACAAGGATTTGAAAGCCGACTTCATCCTCGCCAATCCGCCGTTCAACCTGAGCGACTGGGGCGGCGACAAGCTCAAGGAAGATGCCCGGTGGAAATACGGCGTCCCGCCCGCCGGCAACGCCAACTTCGCCTGGGTGCAACACTTCCTCCATCACCTCAGCCCGACCGGTCTGGCGGGCTTCGTTCTCGCCAACGGCTCGATGTCCTCCAACCAATCCGGCGAAGGCGACATCCGCAAGGCGATCATTGAAGCCGACCTCGTGGATTGCATGGTGGCCATGCCCGGCCAGCTTTTCTACTCGACGCAGATACCGGTGTGCCTGTGGTTTCTGGCACGGACAAAAGATGGACGGAATGGACAAAGTGGACGGCGGGGACGAACGCTCTTCATTGACGCCCGCAAACTCGGCACGCTTATTGACCGCGTCCATCGCGAGCTTACCGGCGATGACATCGCCAAGATTGCCGGCACATATCACGCGTGGCGCGGTGATGGTAGGGCTGGACCGCCGGGCCAGCCGAAGTCGGCTAAGGAAGCGGCGCGCCCGGCGGTCGCGCCCTACCAAGATATTCCTGGCTTCTGTGCGAGCGCCAAGCTCGAAGACATCCGCGCCCACGGCCACGTGCTCACACCGGGCCGGTACGTCGGTGCGGAAGATGTCGAAGACGACGGTGAGCCATTCGATCAGAAGATGAAACGCCTTACCGGCAAGCTGGAGGAACAGTTTACCGAGTCGGCGAAACTGGAAATGGCGATTCGCGCAAATCTCAAATCAATTACCGATGCGAACTGAATGGCCAGAACACCGGCTTGCCGATCTCTGCGACTCGATTGATTACGGCTACACGGCGTCTGCTAACGAATCACCGGTAGGTCCACGCTTTCTCCGCATAACCGACATCGTGCCGGGGCATATCAACTGGCAAAGCGTACCGCACTGCAAAATCGAAGACGGTGACGCCGATGGATACCGGCTGCATCACGGCGATGTGGTGATTGCACGGACCGGCGCTACCACCGGGGTCAGCGCCTACATCGCAAATCCGCCCGACGCGGTTTTTGCCTCGTACCTTGTCAGGCTCAAGGTTGGTGCAAAAGCCCACTCACGCTTCATTTCCTATTTTCTGAAGTCACTAGAATTCTGGGAGTACATGCGCGGTGTGCTTGGCGACAAGTCCGCACAACCGAACGCTAGCGCACGCACCATGACACAAGTGAAGCTGTGCTTGCCTCCACTCCCCGAGCAGCGGGCGATTGCGGGGGTGTTGGGGGCGCTGGACGACAAGATCGAGTTGAATCAGCGGATGAACGAGACGCTGGAGGCCCTCGCCCAAACCGAATTCCGCAGGATGATGGCGGAAGGCGAACCCGGTACGCTCGGCGACATCGCCGAGAGTCCGAAGCGTGGCGTTGACCCCGGTGACATTGATCCACAAACGCCATACATCGGCCTTGAGCACATGCCGCGACGCTCCATCGCGCTGTCGGACTGGGGCACGGCTGGCGAATTGGAAAGCGGCAAGGCGCGCTTCCAGCGTGGTGAGATTCTTTTCGGCAAGCTGCGTCCGTACTTCCACAAAGTCGGCGTCGCGCCACTCGACGGCGTGTGCTCGACAGACATTCTGACCATCGTGCCCAAGAAGCCGGCATGGTTTGGACTGTTGCTCGGGCATCTCAGCAGCAAAGACCTGATTGATCATACCGACGCCTGCTCCACCGGCACAAAGATGCCACGAGTCAGTTGGTCAGACATCGCCCGCTACGAAATCGCGCTACCATCGGAGAAAGTTGCCGCCAAACGTACCGGCAAGATTCAGCCGCTGGTCGAACGCATTATTGCCAACATCCACGAATCCCGAACCCTCGCCGCGCTGCGGGACGCGCTGCTGCCGAAGCTGCTGAGCGGAGAATTGAGAATTAAGAATTAGGAATTACGAATTGAAGGAAAACGTCATCCAAATTAAGAGCTATGCGTTTGCGGTGCGCGTGGTGCGGCTTTATCAGCACTTGTCCGAGAAGAAGAAGGAGTTCGTGTTGTCGAAACAGGTGCTGCGGGCCGGTACGAGCATAGGCGCGAACGTCGAGGAAGCCATTGGTGCGCAGTCCAAAGCCGACTTTCTCTCCAAGATGTCCATCGCCTACAAGGAGGCGAGGGAAACAAGCTACTGGCTGCGGTTGCTGAAAGATACCGGCTATCTGAGCAAAACCGAGTTTCAGTCCGTTCAAGCGGACGTCGAGGAATTGTGCCGCATCCTCTCAAAGATCAAAACATCGACACAGGAGGTCATTCGTAATTCTTAATTGCGAATTGTGAATTGATATGATTATGCCACGTGAGGACAAACCAGAGAAGAAACCCAAAACCACCAAGGCAGGCAAGCCGCCGACGACGGAGTCGTTGCTGCGCTCGATTGAGCGGCAGTTGCATGAGACCGGCGGCGTCAGCGAGGACACGGCCTATGAGGCGCAGCAGTTGTTCTACGACGCGATGGAGGCGGAGACGGATGAGCAGGAGCGCAAGCTGATTGAGAAGGCGCTGAAGCTCGACCCGACCAACGTGGACGCGCTGTTGACGTATGCGCGGAATTGTTTGTTCACGGACGAGGAATACATCGAGGTGGCGCGCAAGATCGTGGCGGTGGGCGAGAAGAATCTCGGGCCGGCAGGGTTCAAGGAGTACGCGGGACATTTTTGGGGGTTCTTGGAGACGCGGCCCTATATGCGGGCGCGGGAGGAGTTGGCGGAGGCGTTGCGGGTGGCGGGCCGGTTGGAGGAAGCCGTCGCCGAGTGGGATGCGATGCTGGAATTGAACCCGAATGATAATCAAGGGGTGCGGTATCATCTGTTGCCGGGGTATCTGGCGCTGGGGCGGCTGGAAGAGGTACGGCGGTTGATGGAGAAGTATGAGGGCGATTGCGAGTACAACACGGTGTTCGCGTGGGGAAAGGTTTTGGAGCGGTTTCTGAGCGGCGACTTGCCGGCGGCGGTGAAGGCATTGGCGGTGGCGCGCAAGCAGAACCCGCACACACAAGGATTCATCAAGGGGCACTCACGGCTGCCGAAGTACCTACCGGAGAGCTACGCCATGGGCAGCAAGGAGGAGGCGGTGTGCTACGCGAAGGTGTTGGGCATGGCGTGGAACAAGCACCCGGCGGCGCTGCAATGGCTGAGGGAGCAGAAGTGAAAATGGACGGAATGGACTTTGTGGACGGGGAGGACTAAAACGACGCCATGCCTGAGTCCGAGAGCCTGATCCCGTTGCACGGGGGCTACCGGAAGCTCAAGAGCTTTCAGGTGGCGCAGCTCGCGTATGATGTCACGGTGCGGTTCTGTGACCGGTACATTTCGCCGCGCAGCCGCACGCACGATCAGATGGTGCAGGCGGCGCGGAGCGGCGTACAGAACATCGCGGAGGGCAGTCAGGCGAGCGGCACTTCCAAGAAGACCGAGCTGAAGCTCACCAATGTGGCCCGGGCCAGCCTCGAAGAACTGCGGCTGGATTATGAAGACTACTTGCGGCAGCACGGGCTGGCGCTGTGGGCGCGCGAAGACCCGCGCCGGGCGGCGCTGATTGCCCGGCGCTGCACCACCGCGGACGAAGTGGCGGCGTGGGTGCGCGAGGTGCACGATGGACGGGCGGGAAATGGACGTGGTGGACCGGGTGGACCGGGCAGTGGGCCGGAGAAGTCCAAAGTGTCCATGAAGTCCACAGTGTCCACTTATCCGGAGATTGCCGCGAACGCGGCGCTGGCACTGATTGCGGTGGCGGTGAGCTTGCTCGACCGGCAACTGGCAGCGCAGGCGGAAGCGTTTGAGAAGGAAGGCGGCTTCACGGAGCGGCTGTACCGGGTGCGCAGCCAGCGGCGAGGCCCGGCATGAGCCAGAACTTTGCGGAGAGCACCGAGGAGGAAGCCGCACTGGCGTGGCTGGGCGAGCTAGACTACGCCGCCAAGCACGGCCCGCACATCGCGCCCGGGAGTTGCATCAGGAGCGGACCGGCTTTGGTGAAGCTTTCCTGCCGCAACGGTTCGTAGAATGGATGGCCTGAATGTTCCAAGTCATCAAAGTTGATAACCGGCAGGCGGAAGCTTATGAGCAATTGGGAACGAAGCGGAAGTTCTGGTTTGCCAATCATGAAATGTTGTTCAAGGCGGAGGAGCGCGGCACGGGCGACGATTGGGCGGAAAAGATTGTGTGTCATCTGGCCGGGCTGATCGGGTTGCCGCACGTTCATTACGAACTCGCTGCCGAATACGCCGGCACAACATACATCTTGCCGGGAGTAGTCTGCCGCACATGCGCGCCGCCGCCGCTGGAACTTGTTCTTGGCAATCAACTGTTGCTCCAACGTGATCCCCGGTATCCAGCGCAAATTGGCCAGCGGTACAAGGTGCGAGAGCATACGGTCGATGCGGTCGCCGAGATCGTGCGGACATTGGAGCGACCGTCCATGGAATGGGCCGGCACGATGCCGTCGGGGATCAACACCGCGCTGGACACGTTCATCGGCTACGTCATGCTGGACGCGTGGGTGGCAAATCAGGACCGGCATCACGAGAACTGGGGCGCATTGCGGAGTGACCGGCTGCGGCTTGCCCCGACGTTCGACCACGGCGCGTCGCTGGCGCGGAATCTGACGGAAGAAGAAATGAACAATCGGCTGCGGACACGGGACGCAAATTACACGGTGCAACGATTCGCTGAACGGGCAAGGTCAGCGTTTTACGCGACCGACAGCGACAAACCGCTGACGACGCTGGAAGCGTTTCGGGCCTTTGCCGGATTGTCGGTGCCGGCAGCGCGGCTTTGGGTGGAACGGCTTGCGAGCACCCGGCGGGATGAAGTAGTATCCGTTGTGAACGAAGTCCCGCCCATGCGGATGTCGGGCGTGACGCGGGAATTTGTGTTAGAATTATTGGCAGTCAATCAGAAGCGTTTGGTGAACGAGTGGAGTCAACTATGAATGCCTTGTTTGTCGCTTGGCGATCAGGGGATTCAAACAACGGCAAGTGGGGACCGGTGGGCCGGCTGGACTACGACGGCCAGACTTATCGGTTCTGCTATACCCGGGGTGCGCGCACCTTGGAGGGATTCCAGCCGTTTCCTGAGATGAAGGACTTGGAGCAGGTGTACGAGTCGGATGAGTTGTTTCCGCTGTTTTCCAACCGGCTGTTGTCGCGGACGCGTCCAGAATATGAGGCGTTTCTCACGTGGTCGGGATTTGATCCGAACAACCCGCCTGATCCGATTGGCATTCTCGCGGTGACGGAAGGACGACGACAGACGGACTCCATTGAGGTGTTTCCGTGTCCGATCCGCGACGTGGATGGGTGCTATCTGAACAAGTTCTTCTTGCATGGAGTACGCTGGATGCCGGCTGCCGCGATTGAACGGATTAACCGGCTCAAAGCCGGTGATTCATTGCTAATGATGTGGGATGTGCAGAACACGCACGACCCTTACGCCATCGCACTCCGCACAGTCGAAGACCGCACCTTGATTGGGTACGTGCCCCGGTATCTGGCGGAGGACGTGTGGAATCTCATCCGTGAATGCGACGTCGAATGGATCAAGTTGTTTGTGCAGCGAGTGAATGCCGATGCGCCAGCGCAGATGCGGGTGCTGTGCCGAATGCACGCCTGCTGGCCGGAGCAGTTCAAGCCCTGCAATGGTGAAGCTTTTCTACCGATTCCAAGCTCGGTGCCGGTGACGTGCGAAGCGCCATGAGTGCTCATGCCGGCCAGTGTTCTCAACGAATCCGATGTTGAACTAGCCGCGCTCGACTGGCTGCAGCAACTCGGCTACGCAACCCAGTTCGGCCCACACATTGCCCCCGAAGAGGCTGGCGCAGAACGTGCCAACTGGAACGAAGTGTGTCTTGCTCGCCGTCTGCGCGATGCGCTGGCGACGTTGAATCCGAAGATACCGGCAGCAGCACTCGATGATGCGTTCCGCAAGGTCACGACGCCGCAGCATCCGTCGCTGATTACAAACAATCGCGCGTTTCACAAGCTGCTCGTGGACGGCGTGGCGGTGGAATACCGGGACGGTGACCGGAACAAGACCGATCTCGTGCGGCTGGTGGACTGGGACGATCCCGACGCGAACGATTGGCTGGTGGTGAATCAATTCACGGTGATCGAGGGTCAGGCGAACCGGCGGCCTGACGTGGTTATTTTCGTCAACGGGTTGCCACTGGCGGTGATTGAGTTGAAGAACGCGGCGGATGAAGACGCCGACATCTGGAAAGCGTTCAATCAGCTTCAGACGTACAAGCAGGATATTCCGTCGTTGCTGACCTTCAACGCGGTGCTGGTGATCTCCGACGGCTTGGAGGCGCGCATCGGGACGATCAGCGCGGATGCGGAACGGTTCATGCCGTGGCGGACGATTGACGGCGACGTCGTCGCGCCAAAAACTTCCACGGAACTCGAAGTGCTTCTCAAAGGCGTGTTCGACAAGCGACGCTTCCTTGATCTGGTGCGGAACTTCATCGTGTTCGAGGATGAAGGCGGCGGGAGCATCATCAAGAAGGTGGCCGGGTATCATCAGTTCCACGCGGTCAGGATTGCGGTCGATGAGACGTTGCGAGCATCGCGTCAGGTGGTGAAGGAAGCGAGCACGGGGTATTTTGCGAAGCATCAGCCGGGCGGGGAAATCGGTGACCGGCGCATCGGTGTGATCTGGCACACGCAAGGTTCCGGTAAATCATTGACGATGGCGTTCTATGCGGGCCGGTTGGTCAGTCATACCGGCATGGAGAACCCGACCATCGTGGTCATCACCGACCGGAACGATCTGGATGACCAGTTGTTTGGGACGTTCTCGCGGTGCCGGGAACTCTTCCGGCAGGTACCGGTCCAGGCGGAGAGCCGCGACCATTTGCGGAAGCTCTTGAATGTGGCGAGCGGCGGTGTGGTGTTTACGACCATTCAGAAATTTGCCCCCGAAGATCGCGGGGCGTTGTCGGAACGCCACAATATCGTCGTGATTGCCGATGAAGCGCACCGGAGCCAGTACGATTTCATTGATGGGTTTGCGCGACGGATGCGGGAAGCGTTGCCGCAGGCGTCGTGGATCGGGTTTACCGGCACGCCCATCGAAAAGGCCGACGCGAACACGCGGGCGGTGTTCGGCGATTACATCAGCATCTACGACATCCTGCGCGCGGTGGAAGACAAGGCGACCGTGCCGATCTATTACGAGGGCCGACTCGCCAAGCTGGAGCTCAAGGAGAACGAGAAGCCGAAGATTGATCCCGATTTCGAGGAGGCAACCGAAGGCGAGGAAATCGCCAAGAAGGAGTACCTCAAGACGAAGTGGGCGGCGCTGGAGAAGATCGTCGGCGCCGACAAACGGCTCAAGCTGGTGGCGGCGGATTTGGTGAAGCATTGGGAAGCCCGGTTGGAAGTGATGGACGGCAAGGCGCTCATCGTCTGCATGAGCCGGCGCATCTGCGTGGAGTTGTACGACCAGATCGTCAAGCTGCATCCTGACTGGCATCACGAGGACGACAAGGAAGGCGTGATCAAGGTCGTGATGACCGGCAGCGCGGACGACGGGCCGAAGCTGGCGAAGCATGCCCGGAACAAGCAGCGGCGCGAGGCGTTGGCGAAGCGGTTCAAGAACGCCAAAGACCCGTTGAAGATTGTCATCGTGCGCGACATGTGGCTGACCGGGTTCGATGTCCCGTGCCTGCACACGATGTACGTGGACAAACCGATGCATGGGCATTCGCTCATGCAAGCCATCGCGCGGGTGAATCGCGTCTTTTCCAACAAGCCCGGTGGCTTGGTAGTGGATTATCTCGGCTTGGCGTATGAACTGAAGAAGGCGCTCGCCACGTACACCGAAAGCGGCGGCCACGGCGAGACGGCGATTGACC
>CAZJCX010000070.1:4827-5859 GCA_964544425.1 uncultured Verrucomicrobiota bacterium | reverse complement strand
CGACCGGTCGGCATGGGTCACCGGCACACCGGCGCAGAAGCTTGGCTTGTTGCCGCTGGCGCAAGAGCACATCCTCAAGCCGACGAAGGACGAGAAACCCGAAGACAAGAAGCGCCGGTATCTCCAAGCCGTGACGGAACTGTCGAAGGCGTTCGCCTTGGCGGTGCCGCACGATAAGGCGCTGGCGATTCGGGATGATGTTGGCTTCTTCCAAGCCGTCCGCGCGGCGTTGTCGAAGTCGAGTCCCGACAAGCAGAAATCCCCGGACCGGATTGACGCCGCCATCCGCCAAATCATCTCGCGCGCCGTGGCGTCGCAGGAAGTCATCGACATCTTTGCGGCCGCTGGCCTGAAGCGCCCCGACATCTCGATTCTCTCGAATGAATTTCTGGCTGAGGTGCGGAACATGCCGCTGAAGAATCTCGCGGTGGAGACGTTGCGGAAGTTGCTGAACAACGAGATTAAACTGCGCGAGAAGAAGTTTCTGATCCAGTCGCGTTCCTTCGCGAAGCTGCTGGAGGAAGCGATTCGCAAGTACCAGAACCGCGCCATCGAAGCGGCGGCGGTCATCGAAGAGTTGATCGCGCTGGCGAAACAAATGCGCGACGCCCACAAGCGGGGTGAGGATTTGAAACTGACCGATGACGAACTCGCCTTCTACGATGCGCTCGAAGTGAACGACAGCGCCGTGAAGGTGTTAGGCGAGCCGACGCTGACGACGATTGCCCGGGAGTTGGTCGAGTCTGTTCGCAAGAGCGTCACGATCGACTGGACCGAACGCGAAGGCGTCCGCGCCAAGATCCGGGTCATGGTGAAACGCATCCTGAGGAAGTATGGCTACCCGCCCGACAAGCAGGAGAAGGCGACGGCCACGGTTCTCCAGCAAGCCGAACTCCTCTGCGCCGACTGGGCTGGCTGAGCCTTCCCATCCGCGTGCTCCGACTGATCCGCAGTTGCCTGCCGTGCCGGTGGTGGCCGGCTTGGCGCCGTGGCGTGAGGGATTGGGCGCGCTTAGAGGGTGGTGTAGTGGAA
>CAZJCX010000070.1:0-4817 GCA_964544425.1 uncultured Verrucomicrobiota bacterium | reverse complement strand
CGGACTGGGCGGCGGCGCGGGGGAAGAGGTTCTTGATGTCCACGAGGACCGGAGGGGTCATCTTGGATTTGAGTTGGGCAAGGGTCAGGGTTTTGAAGGCGTCGTGTTTGTTGGCGATGACGATGGCGTCGGCTTGGGGGAGTTGGTCGAAGGCGATGTTTTCGACGCCGAAGTATTTCTTCGCGGTTGCGGCGGGGACGAGCGGGTCGCAGCCGATCACGTTCATGCCGTAGCCTTGCAGGTGGGTGATGGTGTCGTGGATTTTGCTGTTGCGGATGTCGGGGACGTTTTCTTTGAAGGTCAGGCCCATGATCACGACGGTGGCGTCTTTGAGGGGTTTGCCGACGGCGCTGACGCCTTTGATGACGAGGTTGCCGACGTAGCGGGCCATGGTGTCGTTGATGTAGCGGCCGGCGAGGATGACTTGGGGGTGGTAGCCGAGTTGTTGGGCGCGGTAGGTGAGGTAGTACGGGTCCACACCGATGCAGTGGCCGCCGACGAGGCCGGGGTGGTACTTGTGGAAGTTCCATTTCGTGCCGGCGGCGGCGAGGACTTCGTCGGTGTGTATCCCGGCCCGGGCGAAGATCAGCGAGAGTTCGTTCATCAAGGCGATGTTGAGGTCGCGTTGGATGTTTTCGATGACCTTGGCGGCTTCGGCGGTTTTGATGTTCGGGGCTTTGTGAATGGCACCGGCCACCAAGCCGTACAACGCGGCGAGTTCCTCGCAGGTTTCCGCGTCGCACCCGCTGACGATCTTCGTGATCTTGTCCACGGTGTGTTCGTGGTCGCCGGGGTTGATGCGTTCCGGGGAGTAGCCGATTTTGAAATCGCCGAGTTTCAGCCCGGACTTCTCTTCGAGGATCGGGAGCGCGACTTCCTCGGTGACGCCCGGATAGACGGTGCTCTCGAAAACGACGATGCTGCCTTTGGAAAGGTTTTCGCCGACGATACGGGCGGAGCTTTCGACCGGCTCCAGGTCCGGCACGTTCGCCTCGTCCACGGGCGTCGGCACGGCGACGATGATGTATTTGCAGGCGCGCAATGCTTTGGGATCGGTGGTGAAGGAGATGTTGGGGTTCTTCAAGTCGCCGCCGAGCGTCTCGCCGGTGGCGTCAATCCCCTGCTGCAACTCGGCGACGCGTTTGGCGTTGATGTCGAAGCCGACCACTTTGAGATGGCGGGCGAGGGCGGTGGCGAGGGGCAGTCCGACGTAGCCAAGTCCAACGAGGGCGGCAGTACCGGTAGGTTTATTCATAAGCTGTCTGTTTTGAGGATGCAGAAACTATTCCACCAGCGGGCTGATGCCAAGCTTTTGCAGCAGATGTTCGTCCCCGGTGCGATTGTGTTGCCAGTACGGCAGGCGCACGGAGCCGGTCAACTCCGCCGCCACGTCCGGCGCCAGTTCCCAGCGGCGGATGCGATGCGGGTATTGCGGTTCGATCCAGAACTTTCCAGTCCGTCCATCAGCGATGCGAACGGTGTACAAAGTTGGCTCCATCGCGCTGCGCGAAATGTCCGCGCTGGTCCAGCGAAGCGGTTGATGGCTCAGCCGGTGGTGGTACGCGCTGGGCAGGAACGGCGCCGTCCGCGCGTCACCGGGCTTGAGGAACTCGCCGCGTAATCCCCGCAGCAAAATCCATAAACCCTCCTCGGTAATGCCGCCCTCCGGCCAGTCCAGTTTCAGCGATCCCGATTCGCCATCGAAATAGCTGTGATACTGCGCGGTGACTTGGCGGGGGAAAAACAGTCGTTCCTCGAAAACATGGCCGCACCATTCCGCGCTGCTGAACGTGGTCTTCAACGGCGACAAGTCCCGCGCCCGCACAAAGACCGAGGCCATGGTGTTGTAGTCGTACAGGCCTGTCTGAAAATCGCGCACCAGATTCAACTTCAACGCCTCGACCGCGTCCGGACCGGTGGCCTCCGCTTTCACCCGCCGCGCCTCGCTGAACGGCTCCGTCACGAAAATCGCCACGGCATGGCCGCGGCGGTCTTGGCCATAGCGTTTGACGGTGAGCCGGTAGCCGCTGACTTCCGCCTGGCCATCGCGCCAATGCGTTTCAAAGTCCGCTCCGGTCACGCTGACCGCAGCGAACAGTGTTGCGGCGATGAGCGCGCGCCCGCTCACGCCGATTTCCGTCCGAGCAGATAATAGAGGACCAGTCCCACGATCGGAAGGAGCAGGATCAGGACGACCCAGAGAACTTTTTTGCCGACGCTCATCCCGCTCTTGAGGCAGTCAATGATGGCCACGATGTCCAGCACCAGAATGATCAGACCGAAGATGTTTCGCATGGCCGATTCATAGCGGACAGACTGCGCCCCGGCAACTGCGGTGTTGACAACCTGCGCGCCGTGGCTTAGGACTTCCAAACAAAGTTAGCTTCAGCTAACTTCAAGAAAGGGTCTCATATGAAACAATGGTGGTGGTTGGGTGGCGTGTTGTTGCTCGCGGGCTGCGGCCGGGCTGGGTCCGCGCCCGAAACCGACAAGCCGGTGGCGGTGGCGACGTTGACGATGGTGGCGGACATGGTGCAGCAGGTCGGTGGCGACCGGGTCGAGGTGCGTTGCATCATGAAGCCGGGCAGCGACCCGCATCTGTACAAGCCGGTGCCGAATGACCTGCGGCTGGTGGCCGGGGCGGACATCGTGTTCATCAACGGCCTCGGCATCGAGGGCTGGATCACTGACTTGATCGCGAACGCGCCCGGCAAACGTCCCGTGGTCGCGGTCACGGACGGGATGACGGCGGAGCGCAGCGAAACGTATCACGGCGAACCGGACCCGCACGGGTGGTTCGATGTCCGCAACGCGCTCGTGTACGTGGACAATATCGAGAAGGGACTGGCGCAGATGGACCCGACCGGGGCGGAGCATTACCGGGCGCGCGCGGAGAGTTACCGGGCCGAGCTGCGTGAATTGGACGTGTGGGTGCGTGCCGAGTTGGCGAAGGTGCCGGCGGGGCGGCGAAAACTGGTGACCAGCCACGATGCCTTTCATTATTTCGGAAAAGCGTACGACTTTGAAGTGCTCGCCGTGCAAGGCGTCAGCACAGAGAGCCAGCCGAACTCGGAAGACGTGATCAAGCTTGTCAAAGAGATCAAAAATGCCGGCGTGCCGGCCGTGTTCGTCGAGACAAGCGTGAACCCGAAGATGCTCGAATACGTCGCCGAACAAGCCGGGGCGCGGGTGGGGGGACAATTGTTTTCCGATTCGTGCGGTGCGCCCGGCACACCCGGCGGCAGCTACGTCGGGATGGTGCGGGAGAACGTGCGGATTATTGTGGAGGCCTTGGCGAAGTGACGCCCGCGCTCGAAATTCAAAACGTCACGGTGTCCTACGCGCTGAAACCGGCGGTGCGGAATGTGTCATTGCGGATCGAGCCGCGGCAGATCGTCGGGATCATTGGGCCGAACGGCGCGGGGAAGTCCACGTTGCTCAAGGCGGTGATGGGGTTGTTGCCGATGGACACCGGCGTCGTCATGGTGTTGGGACGGCCGCTGGCGGAGGCGCGGCGGTTGATTGCGTACGTGCCGCAGAAGGAATCGGTGGATTGGGATTTCCCGGTGGCGGTGCGCGACGTGGTGTTGATGGGCCGGTTCGGCCAGCTCGGTTTGTTTCAACGTCCGACGGCGGCCGACCGGCGAATCGCGATGGAAGCGCTGGAGCAAGTGGGGATGAGTGCGTTGGCTGACCGGCATATTCGTGATTTGTCCGGGGGGCAACAGCAACGGGTGTTTTTGGCGCGGGCGTTGACGCAGCGCGCGGAGGTGTTGCTGCTGGACGAACCGTTCGTCGGGGTGGACGCGGCGACGGAGCGGGTGGTTTTCGATTTGCTGGCGGAACTGAAGTCGGCCGGCAAGACGCTGCTGGTGGTGAACCACGATTTGAGCGCGGTGGACGAGTATGATTCGCTGGTGATGTTGAACCAGCGCGTCGTGGCGTTTGGGCCGACGAAAGAGGTGTTCGTGCCGGAGAAGCTGCGCGAGACGTACGGCGGGCAGTTGACGATATTGCAGCAGGCGGAACAACTGTTGGTGGTGAAATGAACTGGCACACGCTGTTCATCGAGCCGTGGCTGTATTTTCATAAAGCGATGATTGGGTCGCTGATCGTGGGGGTGACGTGCGGGTTGATCGGGTCGTTCATCATTTTGCGGCGGATGGCGCTGATCGGGGACGCGCTGGCGCACGCGGTGTTGCCGGGGGTGGTGGTCGGGTTCATGGTGGCCGGTAAGAATCCGCTGGCGCTGTTCATTGGCGCCGTTGCGTCGGGGTTGTTGACGGCGTTGCTGATCGGATTCGTCAGCCGCAACACACGGGTGAAGGAGGACACGGCGATTGGCGTCGTATTCACCGGGTTTTTCGCGCTGGGTGTGATGATGATCAGCCAGCTCAAGCGGGTGCATCTTGATTTGAGTTGTTACCTGTTCGGCCAGCCGCTCGCTGTGACAGCGCTCGATTTGTGGCTGACCGGCATCATCGGCGCGGTGGTGTTGCTGGCGATCATTCTCTTCTACAAACAACTCGTCATCACCTCCTTCGACCCGGTGCTGGCGACGTCCATCGGCATCTCAGCGGGGGCGGTACATTATTTCCTCATGACGCTGCTCTCGATGACGGTTGTCGCTTCGATTCAGGCGGTCGGCGTGGTGCTGGTGGTGGCAATGCTGATCACGCCGGGCGCCACGGCGTATTTGCTGACGAACCGGATGCACACGATGCTGGCGTTGGCCGGTCTGATCGGCGGCGTGTCGGCGTTGCTCGGGATGTACGTCTCCTGCTGGCTGAACCTGACCTCCGGTGAGGCGATGGTGG
>CAZJCX010000069.1:10511-15745 GCA_964544425.1 uncultured Verrucomicrobiota bacterium | reverse complement strand
AAACTCTGCTCCGGCTCCGCGATGCGCCAGTACAACTGCGGCGCGAGATAATCGAGCCAGCCGTTGGCCAGCCACAGCCGGGAATCCGCGTACAGATTGTCGAACGCGCCCGTGCCGCGAATCCCCGGCGGCGTGCCGCTGCGCCAAATGCCGAACGGACTGATACCGACGCGCACCCACGGCTTGGTCTGTTTCACCGCGCTGTAGAGTTGCCGGATCAAGCCGTTGACGTTCTCGCGCCGCCAATCCGCCCGCGCCCGCCCGCCGCCGTGCCGCCGGTACGTCGCGTCATCCGGGAACTCCACGTTTGCTTCCGGGTACGGATAAAAATAATCGTCGAGATGAATCCCATCCACGTCGTACCGGCGCACGATGTCGCGGACGATGTTCAACACATACTCCGTCACCGCCGGCTCGCCGGGATCGAGCCACTTATATTTCCCGTAGCGGCGCACCCACTCCGGCCGCGCCCGCGTGACGTGGTTTCCCGCCACCGGCCCCGTGGCTTTCGGATGGCTGGCCCGGTAAGGATTGAGCCACGCGTGCAATTCCAGCCCGCGCCGGTGCGCTTCCGTGATCGCGAATGCCAACGGATCGTACCGGGGTTGCGGCGCGCGACCCATCTGGCCGGTCGGAAATTCCGACCACGGCTCGTGCGGCGACTCGTACAACACATCCCCGGCGGGGCGCACCTGCAAGATCACCGCGTTCAACCGCACTTGCACCGCCCGGTCGAGAATCGCCCGCAACTCGCGCTGCTGCTCCGCCACCGGCAATCCCGCCGCGCTTGGCCAGTCAATGTTCCCCACCGTCGCCACCCACACCCCGCGAAACTCCCGCACCGGCTCCGGTAACGGGACCCGCGTCACCGGCGACGGGCGCGTCGTTGACACCTCCTGTGTCCGGCAACCACAGACGAACAACACGCTCAAGAGGCAAGCGTAGAGCCGGTGTGTCATGTTCCAAACCGGATGAAATCTGCCGCTTGCCGGGCGGTGGCGAACGCGGTCTCCACCGTCGCGCCGAGCGCCGTGACATGACCCATTTTCCGGCCCCGCGCGCTGCGCCGTTTGCCGTACACGTGAACGTGCGCGCCCGGCACCGCCAGCGCCCGCTCCAAACCGACCGGCGCGCCGTCGCCCTCGCCCGCGCCGAGCAAATTGATCATCACCGCCGCCGGCGCGCGCATCGCCGGCGAGCCGAGCGGCCAGCCGAGAACGGCGCGGACGTGGTTCTCGAATTGCGAGCAGGCGCACGCTTCGATGGTGTAGTGGCCGGTATTGTGGACGCGCGGGGCGATTTCGTTGACGAGCACCGCGCCGTCCGCGTGTTGAAAAAATTCCATCCCAAAACTGCCGACGCCGCCAACCGCTTCCACCGCGCGCTGCGCCAAATCCGCCGCCGTAGCGGCCGCCGTCCCGGCGGCCCGATGGAGATCCGGCGCGGGCGCTTTGACGACGTGACAAATGTGGTCGCGGTTGATGGTCTCGACGACCGGGTAGCGCACGATTTCGCCGCGTTGACCGCGCGTGATGATCACGGCCAGCTCACGGGTGAAATCGCAAAATTCCTCCACGTACAACGCCACCCGGTCGCCGTCGAGTTTCGCCCACGCGGCCGGCAAATCGGCGGCCGCGCGCACCGTGGCATTGCCTTTGCCGTCGTAACCGTTGCGGCGTTTCTTCAGGACGCACGGGAAACCAACCGCGCGCACCGCGTCCGGCGTCGGGGCATCCGCGAAGCGGGGCACCGGCAAACCGGCGGCGGCGAACGTCTGTTTCTGCAGCAGCTTGTCCTGCACGAGCCGCATCGTCGCCACGCTCGGAAACAAAGCCGGCAAGTTTTCGAGGGCGGGGAGGTTGACGAACTCGCTTTCGAGCGTGACCACGTCCACGAGGCCGGCCAGCTTCTGCGTCCAGACCGGGTCGTTCCAATCGCCATCGAGCGCGGGCGTGACGAGGCTGCGGCCGGGCCGTTCGAGCACGACGACGTCGCAGCCGAGCGGCGCGGCGGCGGCGGCGGTCATCTTGGCGAGTTGGCCGCCGCCGAGGATTCCGAGTGTGGGCACGGGTCGTTTCACGCGCCGAGGTTGTAGCATTCCCCACCCGGTCGTGCAACGCGAAGCCGCGCACCAGCCGCCGAGACGGCGGCTCATGACCGTGACGCGCGGCGCCCTCACGTGGCGTGATTGGCGGCGAGTTGCTCGGCGGTGCGGCGGAGGGAGTCCCGGAGCGCAGCGGGGGCGAGGACGCGGACGTGCGTGCCCCAACTGAGCAACCAGCGTTCGATCTCGGTGAGGTTGGCGAGGCGGAGCGAAAGTTCGATTTCGCCCGCCGGCAATTCTTTGACGCGCTGCGAGGCGTGCCAGCGGCGTTCGCGCACCAGCCGGGCGGCAAACTCGTCGAAGCGGATGCGGACTTCCTGCGGCTCACCGGCCGGGGAGAAGACGCCGAAGCTGTCGCTGAGATGTTTCGCGACGGAGAAATCGGCGGGCTTCGTGAAGCGGGTGCCGGTGGGGCGCGCCGCTTTCATCCGCGAGAGCACGAAGGTGCGGAGTTGCTGCCGCGCGATGTCGAAGGCGAACAGGTACCACTGATTCTCGATGCAGGCGAGGTGGTAGGGCTGGACGCGGCGCGGCTCGTGGCTGCGGCCGGTCAGTTTGTAGTACTCGAACTCCAGTTCCTGCGACCGCAACACCGCGCGGCTCAGCGTCTCGAACAATTCCAAATCCGCGACCGTATGGCCAAGCGAGCGGAAGGAAATCGCCGAATCGAGGTCGCCCCACCGAAACGACACGGTGTCCTCCAAACCCTCGGTCAGCTTCTGAAACGCGGCGTGCAGCGGCTTCTCAAACGGCGTGCCTTTGTACTGCGCCAGCGCCTTCTCCGCGACGAGGAGCGCGATCAGTTCCTGCTCGGTGACCTGCACAGTGGGAAAGTTTCCGACCGCCGCCGTGTAGCGGAAACCGTTGCGGCGAAAATCGAACTCGATCGGCAAATCGAGCCGATCGCGCATGAACTCGATGTCACGTTGCACCGTCTTCGGCGCGACCTCCAAGTCCAACGCCAACTGTGAGCAATTCGGGAACTGTTCGTCACGCAGCCGTTCGTGAATGCGCAGCATCCGCGCCAGCGGCGGCCGCGACCGCCGGTCGGCAACCATCGTCGTTTTCATGGCCGCCAGCATACACGAGGGGTTGGACAAAAACAGTCCCACCCTCCCGGAATTTCTTTCACCCTCAGACCGAATTTGTCCGACCCACCCCGGTAGGATGGCGCGCAACGAAAGGAACGACATGCACCGCAATCAACCCCGACAGACTTCAACTACTCTCTGGCAACGCTGGCGCGACTTGTTCGCGACACAGCCGGCCCCCGCCGTCTGGTTCGATCCGCGCCCCGACCGGCGCGTCCGTCGCAACCGCTGGCGGCGCGACTCCACCCCGGTGACCAAATCATGATCCGCACCTGCTATCTGTGGAAATGGGCCGACAACGATCAGCCGGGCCGACCGGCGGACGTGTTGGCGGGCCGGTTTGCACCGGCGATCGAACCGTTTCTCATCCGGCACGTCCACGCCCGGCTCCTGCGCGTCTTGCACGCTCATCGCGGCGCGGTGCGCGAAGTCCACATCGAACGCGCGGCGGCAGTGGACGGCGGTGCGTGGTTCATTCGACTCACGGTTGTCGCGCCGCGCTTTGCCTCGCAGTTGCTCGGCGCGCTGGGGGACGCCGGGTTGACCGTCTACGACGCCACTGCCGACCGGCTGGTCGGCTTGCCGAAACACAATTTGGTGGAGGCGCCCGGTGCCCGGCAGTTTTTGGATGTGGAAATTGCCGACTTACCGGGGTTGCTGCATGAGCTGGCCGGGCAGCCCGGTTTGGCGGCATTGGCGTGCTACGACCGGGACGGGAATATGTTTCAAGTCTGGGCGCACGGCCGGCAATTTGCCGCGGAGTGGCAGGTCGTACCGGGCCGAAATTTGAGCCAACACCGGATTTGGATTGCCGGTCGGCGCGGGACGGCGCGGCGGAGCCGGTTGGGCACCATCGCGAGTGGTCTTGATGTGTTCGCGCCGGAGCGGCTGACGGTGGCCGAAGTTTACCGGCTCTGGCGGGCGTTTCTAACCAGTCCCTGCCGGCCGCCGAGTCATCGCTGGCGCGATGTGACGGCGCTGGTGGAGCAACCCGGTCAACCGCTGCGCATCGGAGTCCCGCGCGTGCAACTGGCGGGGGTGAACTAACGCAGTGCCCTCACCCTGACCCTCTCCCCATCGAATGGGGAGAGGGAATCCCAATTCGGTTCCCCTCTCCCTACTTGTGGGGAGAGGGTCAGGGTGAGGGACTCGTGGCGCTGGAGATGGTGTGAGCAAGTAGTAACTCAAACTCCCGCTCCTCCGTGGCCGCGTCTTGCGGGTAGCCGCCGATGGTGGCGAGGACGGGATGCGCGCCGACCCGGTCGTACCAGTAATGGCTGGTGCTGATGGCGCCTTCGCGCCGGTGCATGATGCCGTGCCAGTAACTGCCGGTGGGTGTGGCGATTTGTTGGGCGATTTTGTGACAGTCGTCGAGGTAGCCGTGTTTGAGGTAGAGCGCGGCTTTGACGAGGAGCGCATCGGCGGGAGAGACGATCGGGTGTGGCGCGAGCAGTTCGTCGGGGGTGACGCGGTCGAGTGCGGCTTTGGTGGCGGATTGGAGGAGGCGTTGGATCATGGGGCGAGTCCGATTTGTTTGCGTTTCTTGAGCAGGGTGGCGCGGTTGATCTTCAACTCGCGCGCCAGCACGCTCGGTTTGTGGTCGAAATGGCGGAGGAGATTTTTCAGGACGCAGGCTTCAATGGCAGTGCGGATGTCGTCGTAGTGGGCGCCGGCGACGAGTTGGTGTTGCAGCCACGGGGCAAGCGCTTCCTGCAACGTATCCGCGGCCGGTGGTTCGGCGCGGCGGAGGGTGCGTGGGAGATGTTGCGGGAGGATGCGGGGGCCGGTGGCGACGGCGGCGGCGTGTTCGATGGCGTTGCGCAGCTCGCGGACGTTGCCGGGCCACGAGTATTGCTGAAGCCGCCGCAGCGTTTCCCCGGCCAGCTGGCGGCCGGGAGAGAAGCGGCCGAGGAAGAAGGCGCTCAAGGCCGGGAGGTCTTCGAGGTGTTGGGTGAGCGCGGGCATTTCGATGTCGAGGACGTGGAGCCGGTAGTAGAGGTCTTCGCGGAAACGGCCGGCGGCGACTTCGGCGGGCGTGG
>CAZJCX010000069.1:5438-10488 GCA_964544425.1 uncultured Verrucomicrobiota bacterium | reverse complement strand
GGTGTTCCTCCCGGCCGCCGAGTCGCGTGAATGTTTTTTCCTCCACGACGCGGAGGAGTTTCGCCTGCACCGCCGGGGAAATGTCGCCGATTTCGTCGAGGAACAGCGTGCCGCCCGCGGCGCGTTCGATGTGGCCGCGTCGGGCGGTGACGGCACCCGTGAACGCGCCGCGTTCGTGGCCGAAGAGTTCGCTTTCGAGCAAGGTTTCCGGGAGCGCGGCGCAGTGGAGCGTGATGAACGGCCGGGCTTGGCGGGCGCTGTTGGCGTGGATGACGCGGGCAACGTGCGATTTGCCGGTGCCGGTCGGCCCCGTGATGAGCACGGGAGCGTCGCTGGCGCAGGCGTGAGCGATGGCAACGAACACGGGTTGCATGGCCGGGGCACCACCAATGAGCAGCGCGCTGTCCGCATCGGCCACCGGGCCGGGCGCGGCGGGTGGAGCGAGCAGTTGGGAGACGATGTCGAGAAATTGGGTGAGGTCGAGCGGCTTGACGAGGTAGTGGGCGGCGCCGCGTTGTTTGGCGGCGAGGGCGTTGTCGAGGTTGCCGTGGGCGGTAATGACGAGGGTGGGGCTGCGAATTTCGGCGAGTAATTCGAGGCCGTTGATGTCCGGCAGGCCGATGTCGAGGATGACGAGGGCGAAACGGTTGGCGTCGAGTTCTTCGCGGGCGCGTTGGCCCGACGCGCAGGTCACGGGTTCGGCGCCGAGTCGGCGGACGGCACCGGCGAGCGCGGCGGCGAGGGCGTGTTCGTCTTCGACAATCAGGATGCGGGGGGCAGGGTCAGGCATACGCAGGCTCCGCCGGTGGGTTGGTTTTCGAGCGTCAGGGCGCCGCCGTGGGCGCGAATGATTTCTTGGGCGACGGTCAGGCCGACACCCATGCCGCCTTCGCGTTCGGAGAAGAAGAGTTGCGTGCCGCGCGCCAACGCGGCAGGCGAGAAACCGGGGCCGGCATCGGCAAATCGCAGCCGGCCATTGAGGTATTCGATCGTCAATGTGCCGCCGCCCGGCATGGCTTGGATGGCGTTGAGGATCAGGTTGCCGAGCGCCTGCATCAGGCGCGCGCGGTCGGCCGCCACCACCGGCGCGGTCGCGGTGCGTTGGATGATGCGGACGCGGGCGTGCTCGGCTTGGGCGGAGAACTGGTGGAGGACATCCGCCAGCAGGTCGGCGAGGGCGACCGGGCTGGTCTTTGGCGGGACGGGGCGGACGAGGTAGAGCCATTGATGAATGAGGTTCTCGATCCGGTCAGTCTCGGCGCGGATGAGTGGCAGCGCGGTGGCCTCGCCGAGTTGGGCGTGCAAGCGGATGGCAGCGACGGGATTTTGGATTTCGTGCGCAAGACCGGTGGTGAGCCGACTCAGCAGCGCGAGCCGTTCAGTTTGGAGCCAGTGGCGGCCAGTCAGCCACGCCAGCCCCGCTGCTCCCAACCAGAAGCCGCTCAGCGCCAGCCAAGAATCGGGACGTTGGAGAATCGCCGTCCAAGATCGGGTGGGCCGGGTGAGGATCAGCAAAGTTGTATCATCGAGCGGAGCGACGGCGCGGTCGGTTTGGCGGTCGAGAGGCGGGAGCGGTTGGGCGTGCGGATGAAACTGCACGCGAAAGCCGTGGACGCGGCTGAGGTAGTCGGCAAACCGTTCCGTGGCCGGGATGTGGGTTTGGCGGAGGAAGGCAGCGTTGTCGGCGGCCAGCAGGTGAAGCAGTTCGTGTTGGTGGCGACGCTCGGCTGCAGCGAGCACGATGAGAAGGGCGATGGAGCCGGCGATAACGAAACAGCCGAACGGCAGGACGATTTTTCGGAGGAGTCGAGAATGAGCAGCGCCGGTCATTGGCTAGGTCTTGTACAGCAACGCAGGGCGATTGTCTAAAGGTTAGTCACATTACGCCGCGCCGACCACCCAAGCCGTTCTGCCGCAACGAATGCGTTTTGGTACGGCGCTTGTTATGTGGCGCGCACATGAAATGGATGATCGGCGTGGGGTTGGGTTTGGTGTTGGCGGAGGTTGGTTTGGCGGAGACGCAGACCGTGACGCAGTTGCCGGAGATGGTGGTGACGCCCACCGGGTCAGAGTCGGCGGCGTTTGATGTGCCGTTCACGTTGGCGACGGTGGAGGCGGCGCGATTGGCAAGCGCGCGGACAGTGCCGGAGGTGCTGCGCGAGACGCCCGGCGTGATGGTGCAGAAGACGGGGCATGGGCAAGGGTCGCCGTATCTGCGTGGGTTTACCGGATTTCGCACGGTGTTCCTAATGGATGGCATCCGCCTGAACAACTCGACGTTCCGCGAGGGGCCGAACCAGTATTGGAATACGGTGGACCCATTCAGTATTGAGAGGCTCGAAGTGGTGAAAGGTCCAAGCTCCGTCCTCTACGGCAGTGACGCCATCGGCGGAACGGTCAACGCGCTGACGCGGTCCACGCCCGCGGAGCCGACCGGCTTGGCCTCGTATCGGTTTGCCAGCGCGGAAGATTCGCACACGGGCCGCGCCGAAGCGGGCTCGGTGGCGGGGCCGGTGTCGTTGAGGGGCGGGCTGACGATCAAATCGTACGGCGACTTGCGCAGCGGCGCGGGGCGCCAACCGCGCACGGGTTACGATGAATGGGCCGCCGACGCGAAAATGGAACTCGACCTCGCCACCAACCAGACGCTCATCGCGGCGTTTCAACACGTGGATCAATTCGACGCCTGGCGGACGCATCGCACCATTCTTGCGCGCAACTTCAACGGCACCACCAACGGCAATGATCGCGCCCACGTCTTCGACCAGCAGCGCCATCTCGGTTACCTGCAGTTTCGCGCGTGGGAACTGGCGGGCGTGGCCGACTCAGTCACGCTCAGCGTCTCCTACCAGTACCAGGGCGAGAACCTGACGCGCGTGCGCAGCAACGGCGTGCGCGACCTTTCCGACGTGGACGTGCAGACGCTTGGCTTCGGCGCGCAATTAGTCTCCCCCAGCCCGGTCGGCACCCTGACGTACGGCGCGGAGTATTACCGGGATTGGGTGGATTCGGGCCAGGTCACCATTGCCACAAACGGCACTCTCACGACCGCCATTCAAGGGCCGGTCGGTGACGACGCAAGCTACGCCTTGGTCGGTGTGTATCTGCAAGACGACGTGCCGGTCGGCGAACGCGTGAACGTCATCGTGGGCGGTCGCTACACCTACGCCCGTGCCGAGGCCAACCAGGTGCGCGATCCGGTCACCGGCTTGGCGACGGCCGTGGAGGATGACTGGCATCACGTCGCCGGCAGCGCGCGGTTGCAGTGGCGTGTGGACGAGGCTGATCGCGGGCGCTGGTTTGCCGGCGTGTCGCAAGGGTTTCGCGCCCCAAACTTGTCCGATCTGACACGGCTGGACATCGCGCAGAGCGGCGAGATTGAAACCGCCGCGCCGGGTTTGGATCCGGAAAACTTCCTCGCCCTCGAAACCGGCGTGAAATGGCAGACGGACACCGTGACCGCCGCACTGTCCTATTTTTACACGGTCATCCACGACATGATCGTGCGCCAACCGACCGGCGCGATAGTCAGCGGCGCGAACGAAGTCACCAAACGCAACGCGGGCGACGGTTTCGCGCAGGGCATTGAAGCCAGTGGCCGTTGGCAGGTGCATCCGCAGTGGTCGGTGTTCGCCTGGGTCGCCTGGATCGAGGGCGAAGTGGACAGCTTCCCCACGTCCGCACCGGTCAGCAGCGAAGAATATCTCAACAAGATGATGCCGTTGAACGGCGCCGCCGGCGTCCGCTGGGATGAGCCGGAAAACCGATTCTGGGCGGAGACGCTGACATTGTTGTCCGACGAGCAAAACAAACTTTCGAGCAGCGACGTGCGCGACAACCAACGCATCCCGCCCGGCGGCACGCCCGGCTACGGTGTGTGGACCATTCGCGCGGGCTGGAACGTCTCGTCGCATTTCACCGTGACCGCCGCCGTGGAGAACATCCTCGACAAGAACTACCGGGTTCACGGCTCCGGGGTGAACGAGCCGGGCCGCAACGTGGTCGTGACCGGCACCGCACGGTTTTGAGACCGCCCTGCGCTTGCATCCCCTTCGCCATTCGCCTACCCTACCCATCATGAAACAGATCCTTGTGTTTTTCCTCGCGGCCGTCACCGCGCTGGCCGTGCCGTTGCCCAGTCAATCGGATGAGTCGCTCCTGAAAGAAGTCGCGCGGGCGCAGGAGCGGGGCTTGACGTGGTTGGTGACGAAGCAACTGGACAACGGCTCGTGGAACATGCATCCGGCCATCACCGGGCTGGCGTTGACCGCGCTCTACCGGTCGAACCGGGAATTGACCCTTGAGCAAAAGGCGGCGGCGGAACGCGCCGAGAAATTCATCCTGAGTTGCGTGAAACCCACCGGCGCAATCTTCGGGGGCGGGGAGACGGACAAGTACCCGAACTATTCCACCGCGATCTGCACAATGGCGTTGCTGGCGACCGGCAAGCCGGAGTATCTCCCCGTCATCAAAAATGCCCGGCAATTCCTGCTCGGCTCGCAGTACGACGAAAGCTCCGACGTGGGCCACGACAATCCAAGCTACGGCGGGATCGGCTACGGCCGGCGCGAGCGGCCGGACTTGTCGAACATGGGGTGGGCGTTGGAGGCGATCAAGCTGACCGATTCCCTCGATTCAATGGCCGGGGAGTCGCCACACGAAGGCGGGAAATTGCATTGGCAGAAGGCGATTCAATTTCTCCAGCGCTGCCAGAATCTGCCCGGCCACAACGACCAGCCGTGGGCGCAAAACGTGAAGGAAGAAGATCGTGGCGGTTTCATCTACATGCCGGGCGACCCCGCCAAAGGCGTGCCGCCATTGAGCTTCGCGGATGATGATTCGACGGAAAGCCCGAAGCCGCTCCGCAGCTACGCCAGCATGAGCTACGCGGGGCTGAAGAGTTACATCTACGCCGACCTCAAGAAGGATGACCCGCGCGTCGCGGCGGCGGCAAACTGGTTGGCGCGCCATTTCTCGCTCGAGGAAAACCCCGGCATGGGACAAGCCGGTCTTTTCTATTACTATCATATGCTCGCCAAAGCGCTGACGG
>CAZJCX010000069.1:0-5413 GCA_964544425.1 uncultured Verrucomicrobiota bacterium | reverse complement strand
GCCGACAACGATTGGCGGCACGGGTTGCTCAAGAAACTGGTCACACTCCAGAAACACGAAGGTTTTTGGCAGAACGACAACAACCGCTGGTGGGAGAATGATCCGGTGTTGACGACCTGCTACAGCCTGCTCACCATCGAAGTGATCCAGAAACGCCAGTACCCGTAGCGCCCGCCGCCGATGATCGCCTATCTGCACGGCCAGCTTGCGGAGTCCACACCCACTCGTGTCGTCGTGGATTGCCACGGCGTCGGCTACGCCGTCACCATCCCCGTTTCCAGCTACGAGAAATTGCCGGCCACCAGCGCTCCGGTAAAGCTCCTCACCTACCACCACGTCAACGCGCAGGATGGCACGCAACAACTTTACGGTTTTGCCACCGCCGGGGAGCGTGAAATGTTTCTCCTCCTCATCAGCATCACCGGCATCGGCCCGCGGCTGGCCTGCAACATCCTCTCCGCCGCCTCCGTCACCAGCCTGCGCGCCGCCATCGCCGCCGGCGACACCAAAACCCTGTCCGCCCTCCGCGGCATCGGCAAAAAAACGGCCGACCGTCTCGTCGTCGAACTCAAAGACAAAATCGGCGGCACCGCCGGCCCCGCGCTCGTCAAACCGACCGATGCCCGCCTCGCCGACGCCGTGCTCGCGCTCGAATCCCTCGGTTTCAAGGCCGCCGACGCCCAACGCGCCGTCCAGCAAGCCACCGCCAAACTGGGCGACGCCGCCACGGTCGAAGAACTCGTCCGCGCCGCGTTGTAACCTTTCCGGGCGCGGCTGCGTCTGGCGTGGTGAAAGGATCAACCAAATGAAAATCATCCTCCTGATTGCTGGATTGCTCGTCACTGTCGCCGCCACTCATGCCGCCGAACGGCAGCGCGGCGGCACCTACCAGACCAGCCGCGGTCGCAGCGGCACCTGGCAGCAAAACGTCGAGCGCAACCACGGCTACCTCAAACGCGACACCCAATGGACCAACCAAAACGGCGGCAGCGGCGCCCGCACCGTCGAAAAACACTGGGACCGCGAGACCAAGACCGGCGACCGCACCGCCACCACCACGCTGCCGAATGGCAAAACCTTCACCACCAGCGGCACGATCACGGTGACGGGCGCGCCCGCAAAATAAGAGTTGCGACGAGCGTCGCGGCCAGCGCATCTTGTCTGCGCCATGCCACGACTGCTCGCCATCGCCATCCGCCCCGCGCCCCGCGCGCCGATGGAACTGCTCACCGAAGCGCCCGTCACGCTCGAGCACGGCGTCGCCAGCGATTCGCGCGGCAAGCCCGGCAAACGCCAGGTCACCGTCGTCGCCCGCGAAGGCTGGGCGGCCGCCTGCCGCGACGTCGGTGCCGACGTGCCGTGGACCGGTCGGCGTGCCAACTTCCTGATCGAAGGCGTGCCGCTCGCGCACACCGCCGGGCGCGTGCTCCGCATCGGCGCGGTGGAACTCGAAATCACCGGCGAAACGACGCCATGCCACCGGATGGAGGAGGCACACACCGGACTGGAAGCGGCGCTGCAAGCGGACTGGCGCGCCGGCGTAACTTGTCGCGTCCGTAAACCCGGCACAGTGCGCGTGGGCGACCCGGTCGAACTGGTCGCGGCATGAACCCGTGGCTCGCGCTGGCGTTGCGAATCTCCGGCGGATTGGCGGCGACGTGGTTGTTCTGGTGGTGGGGACTCAACCGGCTGGCCGTGCAATACAACCCGTTCACATTGGCGGCGTGGGTGGCCTTCACCGGCTTATTGTGGTTTCCGTTCATCGGCCTGCCGGCCATCCGCTGGCTCGGCGACCGAGCCGGCAGTCTTTTCATGCCCGATGAACGCGCGATAGAGGTGCGCCCGCAATACAGCATCGCGGAAGCGCGAGTCGCCCAGGGCCGGTACGCCGAAGCTGTCGCCGCGTTTCGCGCCGACATCGAGAAGTTCCCCGTCGAATCCTATCCGCATGTTCGCATCGCCGAGTTGTTGCGCGAGAAGTTGAACGACCCCGACGCCGCGCTCGCCGAGCTGCACGCCGCGCTGCGTAAAGCCACCGGCGACGATGCGTTCGCGCTCGTGGCCGGTCGGCTCGCCGATTGGCTGGTCGAGATCAATGGCGACCGGGCCGGTGCCGCGGAAATTCTGCGCGAAGTCGAAACACGCCTCCCCGGCACCAAACACGCCCGCGCCGCCGCCGAACACCGCGCCCGGCTACAATAAACTTGCCTCGCGCTGGCGGCTCTCGCATCTTCGCGCACATGGCCGACCGGTTTGTGACGCAGACGATCCACGACAAGACGCTCGATTTGTCGCTGCGCCCCAGTTTGTTTGCCGACTTTACCGGCCAGGCAAAAGTCAAAGAACGGCTCGAACTGGCGGTGGCAGCCGCCCGGCTGCGCGGGGAGTCGCTGGATCATATTCTCCTCAGCGGCCCGCCCGGCCTCGGCAAGACGACGCTCGCCCACATTCTCGCGAAGGCGATGGGCGCGAACATCGTCGTCAGCAGCGGCCCGGTCATCGAGAAGGCCGGTGACCTTGCGGGCTTGCTCACGAAACTCGAAACCGGGGATGTCCTGTTCATTGATGAGATTCACCGGCTGCAAAAGACGGTGGAAGAATATCTCTATCCGGCGATGGAAGATTTCCGCTTGGACATCGTGATTGATCAGGGACCGAACGCCCGCAGCGTGAAGCTGACCTTGCCGCGGTTCACGCTCGTCGGCGCGACGACGCGGAGCGGATTGCTCACCGCGCCGATGCGGTCGCGGTTCGGACTGACCGAGCGGCTGGATTACTACGCCGCGGAAGATTTGGCCGCGATCATCACGCGCGCGGCCCGAATTCTCAACGTCGCCATCGAACCCGGTGGCGCGCTGGAGATTGCCCGCCGTTCACGCGGCACGCCGCGCATCGCGAACAACCTGCTCAAACGCTGTCGGGATTACGCGCAGGTCAAAGCGCAGTCCGCCACCATCACCGCCGCGCTGGCCGACAAGGCGCTGGCGTTGCTCGAAATTGACGAGCACGGCCTCGATGACATGGACAAGCGCATCCTCGAAACCCTCGTCCACAAGTTTGCCGGCAAGCCGGTGGGCGTGAATTCGCTGGCCGTCGCGGTCGGCGAAGAGCCGGACACGCTCGAAGAAGTCTACGAACCATTCCTGATCCAGGAAGGTTATCTCAACCGTACCCCGCAAGGCCGCGTCCCCACCGACCTCGCGTACAAGAAACTCGGAGCGGCACGTGGCAAGAACCAAGGCGAGTTGCTATAATCAGCGTCCCCCACCGGTAACGCGCGTAATTTCGATTCTCCTCGCGCTGCTGTGTGCGCTTGGTGCGTTCGCTGAACCAGCCGGGCGGGACTTCACGGTCGTGGCTTTGCCGGATACCCAGTTCTACTCGGAGAAATTCCCCGACACATTTGTGGCGCAGGTCGAGTGGATCATTGCCAACCGGGAGAAGCTCAACATCGTCTACGTCGCGCATCTCGGCGACATTGTCCAAAACGGCGACAACCAACGCCAAGAATGGGTCAACGCCACCAACGCCCTCTACCGGCTGCTCGCGCAGAACATCCCGCTGGGAGTCGTGCCCGGCAACCATGACCACCCGGGCGGCACCAAGCTGTACAATGAATTTGTCGGCCTCGGCGTCTTCACCAACCGCCCGTGGTACGGCGGACATTTCCGCGCTGACAACCAGAATCACTACGACCTCTTCGAGGCGGGCGGGTCCAAGTTCGTGGTTGTTTACGCGGACTACAACGGCCCCAAGCTGGACTATGCGCCGCTGGATGAGTGGGCGAATAGCGTGCTCCAGTCCAATGCCAACCGGCGCGCCATCGCCGTGACGCACTGCATCTTGAATGTGGACGGCACGTACGACCCCAACCGGCAACCCTCGTACTATCACCGGTTGCAGGACAACCCGAACTTGTTCCTGATGCTGTGCGGCCACAACCACGGCGAAGCCTACCGGGCCGAAACCAACAAGGCCGGTGTGGTCCACATCGCCCTCAGCGATTATCAGGCCGACCCCAACGGCGGCAATGGCTGGCTCCGGTTGTATGAGTTTTCGCCGAGCAACAACGTCATCCGCGTCCGCACCTACTCGCCGACGCTCGATGAATTTCGCACGGGGCCCCGGAGCCAGTTCGAGATTCCCTACTCGATGACCAAGCCCGAGTAGAGCTGCTTCGTCGGCATGTCCCGTTTCTGGATCATCGTATCGCGCACGCCGGTCGCGTCGCAGAGCAGGGCTTTGGCGTAGCCCTTGTAGCGACGCGGTTTGCCGATGACGCGCGCGCCGGCGGGGACGACGGGGCGACGGTCGAGGACGAGATAGCTGTAGGGCAAGCTCCGCAGATCAATCCCGGCGCGTTGCGCGAACCGCACCCAATCCCCGTCGGCCATGATGCCGGTGGGCGGCGCGGCAAAGAAATGGCACCAGTCATTGCCGGTCATCCCGCATTTCTCGCGGTGCGTGCAGGGCGCGACAACGTGGAACCGGTCGCGGAGTTTTTCGCGGGCGGCAATGAGCGCGTGACTGTCGGCGTGCGTGCCCGGCTCGACCCACAGCACCGCGTCGGCGCGGGCGATCACGTCCGGCAGTTCGCGGAGTTCGTTGAGGACGTGACTGAGCACGAGCACGCCCGGGGGTTCGCCCTGCCAACGATCCCCGCCCGCAAAATCCATCGCCAGCCGGGAACGGTCGAAGACGCGGCGGGTCGGGATGCCGAAGAATTCGCAGACGCGCCGACCGGCGATGCCGCTGCCGCAACCCCAGTCGAGCACGGGGCCGGGCGGGGGCGTCCAGCCGAGCCGGTGGAGTTCGGCGAGGACGGCGTCCCATTTCCAGCCGATGCGTTGGGCGAACGTGAAATCGTAGTGCGCGAGGTCGGCCGGGGACTGCCAGTAATCACCGGGCTTGGCGGTGAGAAACTGCTCCCGCAGCCGGTCGAGGATTCGCCAGTCTAAGTTTTCCCAGGTCAGGTTTGTCATGCTGAGCGAAGCGAAGCATCTCGGTCGTGCGGAAAAGAGACCCTTCGCTTCGCTCAGGGTGACAATCCGGGGAAATGTAGCGCAGTTGCCAGGCGCTGCTCCTTGATTCCGTACCGCGCCGCCAGTTCGCGGATGGGGGCTTCGTGGCCGGGGCGGCCACGTTTGACGGCGGTAATCATCAGATTTTTGGCGGTGTGTTCGGTGGAGATGAATTCGAAGACTTTGGTGTCGTACCCGGCCCAGTCCAGCAACGCGGCGCGCAACGCGTCGGTCACCAACTCGGCCTGCCGCTCCCGCAAGATGCCGTGGCGCAATGCCGGGAGGACTTGGAGTTGCGGCCGGAGTTCCTTGTGACAGCACGGCGCGACGATGATGACCTCGGCGCCGGCTTGGATTCCCTTTGCGAGGGCGTCGTGTAGGGAAAGAGTGTA
>CAZJCX010000068.1:13006-15825 GCA_964544425.1 uncultured Verrucomicrobiota bacterium | reverse complement strand
GGATCATGCAACTGGAACGATTCAGCGTGGGGATTGGGGATCGGTTTGGGCAGGAAGGCGTGGCGCAGTTGGCGGCGTTTCAGAAAGCGCAGGCGGCGGGCGTCGCGATCACCCCGGTCTGGAACAAGTCGAATCGCGAGCACACAATCGTGGGGACGCACCCGGACAGTGTGCGGGCAGAGGCCGATGCGGCGGTGCGGGCGTTGGGGTGGCCGGGGGCGTACCGGGTGGATGCAGACCACATCGGGTTGAAGACCGTGGACAAGTTCATCGTCGCGAGCGATTTCTTCACGATTGACGTGGCGGACTTCATCGCGCAGCCGGCCAGCGAGGAGGCGGTGCGGGAATTTGTGGCCCACCAGCGCGGACAACCGACGCCGGTGGAACTGTCCGCAGTCGAACTGGAGCGGATTGCGCGGAAGTATTTGTTGGCCGCGCAGGAAGCGGGGAAGGTGTACCGGCACATCGCGGCGACCAAGGGCGCGGACAATTTCATCGCGGAAGTTTCAATGGATGAGACCGACTCGCCGCAAACACCGGTCGAGCTGCTGGTGATTTTGTCGGCGTTGGCGCGCGAGGGAGTGCGGGTGCAGACGATTGCGCCGAAATTCAGCGGGCGTTTCAACAAAGGCGTGGATTACGTGGGCGACCTCGCGCAGTTCGAGCGGGAATTTGCCGACGACCTCGCGGTGGTGGCGTTCGCGGTGCGGGAGTATGGCTTGCCGGCGACGTTGAAACTGAGCGTGCACTCCGGCAGTGATAAATTTTCCCTCTACCCGATCATCCGCCGGCAATTGCGGCGGACGGGCGCCGGTGTGCATTTGAAAACGGCGGGGACGACGTGGCTGGAGGAGGTGGCGGGGTTGGCGTTGGCCGGCGGGGATGCGTTGCGGCTGGCGCAGACGATGTATGGGCAGATGTTTCAGCGGTTGGATGAACTGGCGCAGCCTTATGCGACGGTCATCGAGATTGATCGGCGGCGGTTGCCGGCTCCGCGCGAGGTGGGGGTGTGGACGGGGGGGGAGTTTGCAGCGGCGTTGCGGCATGACCCGCGCGAGCCGCGGTTTAATCCCCATTTCCGGCAGTTGGTGCACGTTGGTTTTCGGGTGGCGGCAGAGCACGGCGCGGCGTTTCAGGGGGCGCTGCAGACGCAAAGGGCGGTGATCGCGGGGTTGGTGACAGAGAATTTGTACGCCAAACACCTGGTGCCGTTGTTTCTGGCAGCGGACTAAGTGCGCCCAACGAAACTGATTTTCTGTAGCCGCACCCTTTAGGGTGCGTTCGGAAAAACGCAGGCTAAAGCCTCGGCTACAGGCTTTGTTTGGGCGCGGTAAAGGGGTGGAGCGGGCGAAGGGAATCGAACCCTCCTCGCCGGCTTGGGAAGCCGGTGCATTTCCACTATGCTACGCCCGCAAGCGTGGCGTTATTGTGGCGGAGTCGGGCGGCAAAGCAAGCGAAAGTTTGGCGGGGTAGCGTGGGTGTGTTGTGGCCGCGCTTGGCAGGCGCGGCTACAGGGGGAACGCGTTTGATGGTGGCCGCCGGGACGGCGGCCGCTACGCCACGGCGAAAATGCTATTGCACTCCGGAAGTGGGTTGCTATAGTCCTTGTGAAATTTTTCTCAAAGTCGGCTGAGCTTTGAGTAGAGACGGTCGTCGCAATGGCATATTTCATTACCGATACTTGTATTGGGTGCACGGTTTGCGAGCTGAAATGTCCGGTGGACACCATCAGCGGCAAGTCGAAGGAGTTGTATGTCATCCACCCGGAAGGGTGCATTGATTGCGGTGTTTGCGCGATCTACTGCCCGGTTTCCTGCATTCAAGATCAGTACGGCAACCTCGTCACGCGCATCAAGCCGAGCCAGATTCCGAAGGCGCTGGTCATTGTAGATAACTGCACGGGCTGTGAGTTTTGCGTGGATATTTGCCCGTTCGACTGCATTTATATGAAGGATGACCCGACCAATACGGGGGCGGGGCATTATAAGGTGGCGGAAGTGGTGGCGGCGGATTGTGTGGCGTGCCGGTTGTGCGAGATCGTGTGCGATAAAGACGCAATCATCGTGCCGAATGCGCCGACGCACCGGGCGGCGATGTTGCCGCATCAGTTGGAGAAGCATTAGTTCTTTGTCATGAGTGAGGATGTTCAGCCGCCGGCACCGGAGAAGTCGAAAGCAGTGACTTTGCTGGTGCAGTTGGTGGTGATTCCACTGGCCGTGGTGGCGTTTTGCGTGGCGTTGGGCGCGATGTTCATGTGGCTGACGTCGGAGCGGAAGGATTTCAAGGATTATGTCAGCGCGTTGCAGTCCACGCGCGGGCCGCAGCGAGGGGAGCAGGCCCGGTACCTCCTGAATTACATTCAGGAATCGAAGCGGTGGCAGGGGATTTTTGATATTTCGGCGCAGATCAGCAGTGAGTCGGGCCGGGAGAAGTTTTTGCAGGACAATCCGCAGGCGGTCGGGCAGTTGGTGCAGGTCTTTGAGGAGTCCCGGGAGCGCGATGCGAAGACGCGGCGGTATCTGGCGCTGGTGTTGGGGTTATTGGAAAGCCCGGAGGCCGTGCCGGCTTTGCAAACAGGGCTGGACGACACGGACGCGGAGACGGTAAAGAATTGTATCTGGGCTTTGGGACGGTTGCAGGTGAACGCGGCCGCGGGGAAGATCATCCAGTTGACCCGGCACGATGAAGTGTCGGTGCGATTGATGGCGGTGTATGTATTGGGGACGCTGGAACATCCGCAGGCGCGGGATTTGTTGGTCGCGGCGTTGAACGACCCGGACGATTTGGTGCAGTGGAACGCGGCGTTTGGGTTGGCGAGC
>CAZJCX010000068.1:8072-12996 GCA_964544425.1 uncultured Verrucomicrobiota bacterium | reverse complement strand
GGAGATGCGGCGGGCCGGGCGGTGTTGGAGCGGTTGTTGGACAAGCAGTACGTGGACAAATTTACGGAGACGACGTTGGAGAATCGGCAGCGGTACCGGGTGGTCGCGGTGCAGATGTTGGCGAAGGTGGACGGGGCAGCGGCATTGCCGGTGTTGGAGCGGGTCAGCACGGCCGACATGGATTTGCAGGTACGCAACGCGGCGTTGCAGCAGGTCAATGAGTTGAGGAAGAAGTGACGCGATATGGCTGAAACGAAATTTCAAGGTGCAGATAAACCGAAGCCGGGCGAGCCGTTGTCGGCGCGCGACCAAGCTGTGCGGAAGTTGCAGGAGAAGGGCGTCCTGAACATGGACGGCCAGCCGATGCCGCGCCGAAAGTTCCTGATCAACTTGGCGCTGGCGTGGGCGACGTTTGCGGCGGCGGTCGGTGGCGCGGTGACGGTGTTATCGGCGTTTTTCATCCCGCGCGTGGATTTTACGAAGGTGGACATCTTCAAGGTGGGGGCACCGGATAATTTTCCAAAGAACACGGTGGATGAGTCGTTCAAGGCGTCGCAGGGGGTGTGGATGGTGAATGATGGGCAGAAGATTTTCGCCATCTCGATTGTCTGCACGCATCTGGGCTGCACGCCGAACTGGATGCCGAACGAAAGCAAGTTCAAGTGTCCCTGTCACGGCAGCGGGTTCACGCTGCAAGGGGTCAATTTTGAAGGCCCGGCACCGGTCCCGTTGCGGCGCTACGAGGTGTCGCTGGCGGACGACGGGCAGATTGTGGTGAACAAGGGCCGGCTGTTCATGGCCGAAAAAGGCGAATTTGAGGATCCGCGGTCGTTCATCGCGGTGTGAGGTGGCATGGGCAAGCTAATCGAGTCAGCCAAGAGTTTCGAGTCGCAGGTCCGGAAGTCCATCTTCCGCGTCGGCATTCCCAACACGGACCGCAAACGAGTGCTGATCGTGCTCGGCAACGTGTTCCTGCATCTGCACCCCACGAAGGTGCGGACGAGCGGTGTAAAGCTGCGGTACACGTGGTGCGCCGGCGGGTTGTCCTTCTTCCTGTTTCTTGTGCTGACGCTGACCGGTGTGTTGTTGATGTTCTATTACCGGCCGACGGTCGAGGGCGCGTATGTGGACATGCTGGATATCCGGTCGCAAGTGCCGTTCGGCATCATGCGCGAACTCCACCGGTGGTCGGCGCACGCGATGGTCATTATGGTGATGGTGCACATGTTCCGGGTCTTCATGACCGGCAGCTACAAGCCACCCCGGGAATTCAACTGGGTGATTGGCGTGATTTTGTTGGTGCTGACGTTCCTGCTCAGCTTTACCGGCTACCTGTTGCCGTGGGATCAGCTCGCGATCTGGGCGATCACGGTCGGCTCCAACATGGCCAAAGCGCATCCGCTCGTCGGTGCCGCCGGCCCGTTCTCCGACTTCCTGCAAATTGGCGGCGTGCCGCTGGTGCATCCCGGCAGCGATGCGCGGTTCATGTTGCTGGGCGCGAAGGAAATTGGCGGGACGACGTTGTTGCGGTTCTACGTGTTGCATTGCGTGGGCATCCCGCTCGGTGCGGCGATTTTGATGGCGATTCACTTCTGGCGCATTCGGAAAGACGGCGGCATTTCGGGACCTCTCTAAACCATGACGGCACACGGACCGGCAGAGACCAACGCACTATTCGAAGCCTTCAAGGGACTGGCCAACGTCATGGCCGATCCCCGCCTGAGTTTTGGGCTGGCGGCCGTCGGCACGTTTGCGATGCTGCGGTGGCGGCGCTTGATCTTCAACTGGTGGGTGGGCGGCGCGGTCTTGGTGCTGGAAGCGCTCGTGATCATCATCGGTTTGTTCGACGTGAACTTCCGCCTGATCGTCGCCAAGCCGGACAATGTACCGATCACGATCATGTTGTTCCTGACGACGATCACGTTGTGGGCGGCGATGACGCAGGCCGTGAACAACGAACGGCGCGCCGAACAAAAACTCCCCCCGGCGGAAAAGGAATCTTCCCAATCGAAAACGTGGGTCTGGCCGGACTTGCTCTACATCGAATTCATTGCGCTGATTCTCTGTTCGGTCGCACTGATTGTCTGGGCGGTTTATCTGCGCGCGCCGCTCGAAGAACCGGCCAACCCGGCGGCGACACCGAATCCCTCCAAGGCGCCGTGGTACTTCCTCGGGTTGCAGGAAATGTTGGTCTATTTCGATCCGTGGTACGCCGGTGTGGTGCTCCCGCTGATCATTATCGCCGGGTTGATGGCCATTCCGTACATTGACAACAATCCCAAGGGCAACGGCTACTACACGTTTCACGAGCGGAAGTTTGCGATCACGATGTTTTTGTTCGGCTACCTCGCGCTGTGGGTGTTCATGATCATCACCGGCACCTTCCTGCGCGGGCCGGGCTGGAACTTCTTCGGTCCGTTCGAGTATTGGGACCCGCACAAGGTGGTCGCGTTGAACAACGTCAACGTCTCGGATTACGTGTGGATTGTCCTTTTCCCCAAGATTTATCAGGTCACCAAGGTCGAATGGTTCAACCAAGGGCTGCCGCCGGTGCAGAACGTCATCTGGGAACTGATCCCGCCGAGCCTGAACAACACCATCGCATTCTGGCGGGAGGTGGGCATGGCATTCAAACGCGAGTTTGCCGGCATCCTCTTCCTCGCCTTCTACTTCATGGCGTTGCCCGGCATCCTCGCCAAGACATGGCTGAAAAAGTTTTACGAGTCCACCGATGTCATTCGCTACAGCGTCCTCGTCATGCTCGTGCTGACGATGGGCACGCTGCCGTTGAAGATGGTCTGCCGCTGGCTCTTCAACCTGAAATACTTCGTGGACACCCCGTGGATCAAATTCTGAGCCGATGAGAAACCAACCCGAAACCGTCCACGCGTATAACATTCCCCGCCTGAACTGGTGGTTCCTGATCGCCAGTTTCCTGTTTCTCGTCTGTTGTGCGCTCATGGTCTGGGTGGATTACTCGGGCGGCAAGGCCCCATTCCTTGGCCTCAAAGGCGACCGGCAGTGGAAGAACTACCAACGCGAATTTTACGAGTTGGAACGCCGCCGGCTCGCGAGCGATGCCCAGGCCGCCGCGCTCCGCGCGGAGGAGCAAGGCCTCTCCCAGCTCAAGACCACCGAAGAAAAACTCCGCGTTGACCTCGCCGCCAAGCGCGATGAATTGAACGCCGCGCAAATCGAACACGCCCGCCTCCAAGTCGAAGCCGACCGGATCATGCGCGAATTCACCATGGAGAAAGCGACGCGGGACGAAGTCCGCTCTTTCTTTGAAGCCGCGCTGCACCGCAACGCGCTCAACGAAGAAGTCGCCGAAGTCCGGGAATGGCGACGCAAAGTCACCAACCAAAACCGCGTGGTGGCCGATCTCGAACTCGAAAAACAGGCCGCCGACGCCAAGCTGGCCGGCGCCCAAGCTGTCCTGGCCGCGCTCGTCGGCGAGAGCGAGGAAATTGACCGCCGCATCAACCGGCTGCTCACCGCCCAAAACCTCGCGACCCGCCGGCTCGAACAGTTGGACAGCAAACTCGTCCAAACCGTCGTCAATGCGCCGGTGCTCGAATTCGCCTCGCCGACCTATCGAGTCGAGCAAATCATCGCCTACGACCATCATGTGGACGTCAATTTCACCACCGTTCCCCGCGTGGACCGGTGTATCACGTGCCACATCGCCATCGAAAAGAAAGACCTGGCGCTGGACGAAAAATCTTTCCGCGAAAAACACGGTCTCACCGTTGTCGAATGGTCGAAACTGCCGCAGCCGCTGACCAGCCATCCGCGGATGGATTTGTTCGTGTCCGACACCTCGCCGCACCCGGCCAGCAAGTTTGGCTGCACCGTCTGTCACTGGGGTTGGGATCGCGAGACCCATTTCGCGCGCGCCGGTCACACACCGGATCATGAGACGAAAGTCCCGCACGTCCTCGACGAGCAGTCGCAGAAATGGGTGAAGTATGCCCGTGACGACGAGGAGGCCGCCGCCAAGGTCCAGCCGGTGTCCATGACGCAGAAGGATGCGTGGGTCAAAAATTACGATTGGTATCACGAGCATTACAACCTCCAGCCGATGCGGGAACAGAAGTACATCGAAGCCAGTTGCCTGAAATGTCACACCGAGCAGACGCACCTCGCCGGCGGCGAGCAACTCGATCATGGCCGGCGGCTCATCGAGCAGCTTGGCTGCTGGAGCTGCCACAAGATGAAGCAGCTCGAAACCTACTCGCTCCACAAAGTCGCGGTCGGCGAAACGCTCGAAGAAATCTGCAAGGCCTACGACGTGAATATCACCGACGTCCGCCGGCTCAATAGCCTCGCGGTCGGCACCGCGCCGCGCGTGGGCAGCGAATTGAACATCCCGCTCCGCACCCTCCGCAAACCCGGTCCGAGCCTTTACAAGGTGGCCGGCAAGACGGACAAAGATTGGACGCGCAAGTGGCTGGCCGACCCGGTGGCCTTCCGCCCGAACACCTACATGCCGAAGTACTGGGGGCTGGACAACAACAAGCACACGCCGGCTCGCAACGAAGTCGAGATGAACGCCATCACGGAATTCCTCTTCGCCGTCAGCGAGGACGAGAAGCACCCGGCGCCGCCCATGGCCGGGGACATCGCGCGCGGACGCGAGTTGGTGCAGGAAGTCGGCTGTCTGGCGTGCCACGTCATTGACGACAAGCTGGCCGACCTCAAACCGACGAAGGAAATCCGGGGTTATCTCGACAAGGCGGAGTATCAACGCGCCCGGTCGCAAGGCCCGCAACTGGGCGGCACCGGCAGCAAAACCTCCGTCAACTGGCTCTTCGCCTGGTTGAAAGACCCGAAGAAGTATCATCCCGAAACGAAGATGCCCAACCTCCGGCTCAGCGATCAGGAAGCGTCGGACATTGCGAGTTATCTCGTTTCGTTGCGCCAC
>CAZJCX010000068.1:403-8062 GCA_964544425.1 uncultured Verrucomicrobiota bacterium | reverse complement strand
AGCAGACGGACGAGCAAAAGGTTGCCGCCGTGGATGAAAACGAACTCGACCGGGTCGCGCTGGAATTCCTGCAAGTCACCCTCCCGCGCCGGGTGGCGGAGGAGAAAATCAATCAGCTCGACGACTTGATCGAGCCGTATTTCGCCGATGCGGAAGTCATGGCGTACTACAGCGATGCCACCCGGATCGTCCGCGAAGAAGCGCAGGTGACCGCGTTGCAAAAGGAGTATGAAGAAACCTATGACGAGGCGATTCAGCGGAAAATGGAACAGGTCGCTGCCGGGGTGAAACAGGTCAAAGCGAAGATGGCCGCCGCCAAAGAGCGCGTCACGCAACTCACACCGGCCGAGAAGAAGAACATTTATCTGGGCGGCAAACTGATTGACCGGTACGGCTGCTATGCCTGCCACAACATCCACGGGTTCGAGAACGCCAAGCCCATCGGGGCGGAATTGAGCGAGTGGGGCAGCAAGACGGTGGATAAACTCGACTTTGGTCTCGTGGACATTCACAAAGACCGGATTTCCTGGCTGAAGCAGAAACTCAAAGCGCCGCGCTCCTACGACATCGGCCGCATCGGCATCACCCGCTCGCCGCAGGAACATCTCAAGATGCCGAAGCTCAATCTCACGGACGAGCAGATCGAACAGATCGTCACCGTCGTGACCGGCATGACGAACGAGAAACTTTCCCCGAACCAACCGCGCCAACTCACCCCCGCCGAACACACAATCGAGCGCGGCCGGTGGATGGTCAAAGAATTGAACTGCACCGGCTGCCATCAGATCGAAGGCAAAGGCTGGGCGATCCGCGCCACCGGTGTCCCGCCCGGCATGGAGCCGCCGATGGTCAGCGGCAAGCCCGGCCAGCTCCGGCAGGGCCAGCGCACGAATCCCGACTGGTTGTTCCGGTTCCTGCAACATCCGCAGACCGGGGAAGTGCGCCCGTGGCTGAAGTCGCGGATGCCGACGTTTGGCCTGAGCGACGCGGAGGCGAACGTGCTGGTGAAATATTTCGCCTACGAAGGCCGCACCCAGTTCCCGTATCAATCGCCCAAGATCAACACCGACCCGGTGCATCTCGCGGCCGGCAAACAGTTGTTCGATCAGTTGAAATGCGCGCTCTGCCACATCGTGGAAGGCAAAGCGCTCGGCAAACCGTTGGCGGAGATTCCGCCCGAAGACCTGCCGCGGCTCGCGCCGAACCTGACGATTGCCGCCCAACGATTGAATCGCGATTGGCTGGTTAACAAGTGGCTGCCGGACCCGCTCAACGTCGTGCCCGGCACGCGCATGCCCCAATTTGAGTACGGCGCGACCATCGCCCCGAACATTCTCGGCGGTGACGGGCAGAAACAACGTGAAGCGTTGGTGGATTATGTGTTATCACTCGGCTCCGCCGGTGAGGCCACCGCTCGCGGGCCGGTGAATGAGGGCGCGGTTGGCGCGTCGAACTAGGCAGTTCCGGAGGATGCCGGGAAAGCAATAAACCCGTTGAAGGAGAAACCGATGCAAACAAAAACATGGATGGTCTTGGTAATGACGGTGGCCGTGGTCGCCAGCGCGCGCGCGGCGGAAGTAACCGGTAGCGTGAAGTTTGACGGCGCGGCGCCGAAGATGAAGAAGATCAAGATGGACGCGGATCCGAAATGCCTGGAGATGCATGAGGACGAGCCGGCGACGAGCGAGGAAGTGATTGTGAACGAGAACGGCACGTTGCGGAACGTGTTTGTGTACGTGAAGAGCGGTCTGGAAGGGAAGACCTTCGAGACGCCGAAGACGCCGGTGGAGATTACGCAGGCAGGGTGTATGTACAAGCCCCGCGTGTTCGGGATGATGGCGAAGCAGCCGTTGAAGATTCGCAATGACGACGACACGCTGCACAACGTCCACGCGCTGCCGACGAAGAGCAAGGAGTTCAACATCGGCCAGCCGAATCAGGGGATGGAGACGACGCGGACGTTTGCGCAGCCGGAAGTGATGGTGAAGTTCAAGTGCGACGTGCATCCGTGGATGGCGGCGTACGTCGGGGTGCTGGAGCATCCGTTCTATGCCACAACGGGCGAGGATGGCAGTTTCACGCTCAAAGATTTACCGGCCGGCACATACGAAATCGTGGCGTGGCACGAGAAGTTGGGTGAACAAACCGCGAAGGTCACCGTGGCCGACGCTGCCGTGACCCAGGAGTTCACGTTCAAGCCGGCCGCCGAGTAGTTTGACGCAATGCCGGGCGGGGCGGCGTGGCCGCCGCCCCGCCGGCCAATTTCGGGAGGATTGCCGTCAGCATGTCAGCACACACGCACGATGAACATTCGCACGCGCACGAGCCGGGGTTCGTGCGGAAATACATTTTCTCGACCGACCACAAGTGGATCGGCATTCAATACGGCTTCACCTCGCTGATATTTTTGTTTTTCGGGTTTTGCCTGGTGATGTTGATGCGCTGGCAGTTGGCATATCCGGGGGAGGTCTTCCCAATCGGGTTCATCAACAACTGGCTCGGTGAAGCGCGGATGCCGGGCGGGATCATGGCGCCGGAGTTTTACAATCAACTGGGCGCGATGCACGGGACGATCATGGTGTTTCTCGGCGTCGTGCCGCTGGCGGTGGGCGCGTTTGGAAATTATCTCGTGCCACTGCAAGTCGGGGCGCAGGACATGGCGTTCCCGAAGCTGAACATGGCGAGCTACTGGGTGTATTTCATCGGCGGCGTGGTGATGGTGCTGAGCTTTTTCGTGCCGGGCGGCGCGGCGCAGTCGGGGTGGACGAGTTATTCGCCGCTGGCCAACATCACGGTACCGGGCGGCGCGGAGATTTTAGGACGGTTGTTGACCGGGCAGAGTTTGTGGCTGGTGGGGATGGTCTTTTTGATTACGTCGTCGCTGCTGGGTTCGGTGAACATCATCGTGACGATCGTGCAGTTGCGCGCGCCGGGGCTGACGTGGATGCGGTTGCCGTTTCTCGTGTGGGCGCAGTTGGTGACGTCGTTTCTGTTGCTGCTGGCGTTCCCGCCGTTGGAAGCGGCCGGTGTCATGCAGTTGATGGACCGGCTGGTGGGGACGAGTTTCTTCCTGCCGAGCGGTCTGGTGGTCAGCGGCGAGGAACTGGCGGTCAGCGGCGGCGGCAGCGCGTTGTTGTGGCAGCATTTGTTCTGGTTTCTCGCGCATCCGGAGGTGTACGTCCTGATCCTGCCGGCCTTGGGGATTGTGGGCGAAGTCATCGCCAACAACACCCGCAAACCGTTGTGGGGTTATAAATCGCTCGTGTACGCGGCGATCTTCCTCGGGTTCATGTCATTCGTGGTCTGGGCGCATCACATGTTCCTGACCGGCATGGGCACGACGATCAACGCGTTCTTCCAGACGACGACGATGATCATCTCGGTGCCTTCGATTGTGATTTTGACGGCGCTGATTCTGTCGCTGTGGGGCGGCTCGATCCGGTTCACGGTGCCGATGTTGTTTGCGTTGGCGTTTCTGCCGATGTTCGGCATCGGCGGTCTGACCGGCTTGCCGCTCGGGTTGGCGACGTCAGACATTCACTTGCATGACACGTACTATGTCATCGGGCATTTCCACTATGTTGTGGCGCCGGGGACGTTGTTCGCGTTGTTTGCCGGGATCTATTTCTGGTTCCCGAAGGTGACCGGGCGGAAGTTGAACGAGACTCTCGGCAAGGTTCATTTCTGGGTGTCGCTCATCGCCATCAACGGCGTGTTCATGCCGATGTTCATTCAAGGCATGGCCGGAGTGTCCCGGCGGTTGTACGACGGCGGCGCGATTTATCTGCACGCGCAGGATGTGTTGGTCTTGAACAAGGTGATGTCGCACTCGGCGTGGCTGCTCGGCGCGGCGCAGGTGGTGTTCATCATCAATTTCTTCTGGACCATCTGGGCCGGCAAGAAGGCCGAGAACGACAATCCGTGGGAGGCGACCACGTTGGAATGGGCGACGCCCACCCCGCCGCCGCACGGCAATTTCACCGAAATCCCGTTCGTTTATCGCGGCCCGTATGAGTACAGCGTACCGGGCGCAAAACGCGACTTCACGCCGCAACACGTCGCTCAGGAGGGTTAACCGATGTCCGCTGAGATCGTCATCCCGTATAATGACACCGAGCGCCCGGATACCGGGCTGTACAACGCCAAGCTGGGCGTGTGGTTGTTTCTGGCGTCGGAAGTGATGCTGTTTGGCGCGCTGTTTTCGTCGTACATCCTGCTGCGGGTCAGCGCGGACCGGTGGGAGAGCGGTGCCGATATCTTGAACGTGCCGCTGGCGACGTTGAACACGATGGTGTTGATCGCATCGTCGGTGACGATGGTGTTGTCGTGGGCGGCGTTGAAGGCGAAGAACTTTCCCCGCTACCGGCTGTGCATGGGGCTGACGTTCCTGGCCGGGGTGGGGTTCTGCGTGATCAAGACGATTGAATACAGCTCGAAATTCCAGCACGGGATTTTTCCGGCGGACAGCACGTTCATGGCGATCTACTTCACGATGACCGGGCTGCACGCGTTGCACGTGATCGGCGGGATGATCGTGAACGGCTACCTGCTCGGACCGGGCGCGAAGATGTGGTTCACGGAGCCGCGGCGGTTCACGAATCGGATCGAGGTGGCCGGGTTGTATTGGCACTTTGTGGACTTGGTCTGGATTTTCCTGTTCCCGACGTTGTATTTGCTGCCCGGTAAATGAGGCGGAGGAGACGAACATGAGCGCAGAGCATCACCCCGAAGCAATCAAGAAGCAGATCAGCCTGTACTGGAAAATTTTCTGGGCGCTGACAGTGGGCACGGTGTTGACGGTGGCGGTGTCGTTCTTTCACGGGTGGGGCGTCATCATCGCGGTCATCGTGGCGTTGATCATCGCGCTGGCAAAAGGCTCGCTGGTGGCCGGCTACTTCATGCACTTGTTCCATGAAGTGAAATGGATCCACGGTGTGTTGCTGCTGACGGCGGTGTTCTTTGTCGTGTTGATTGCGCTGTTGCTGTGGACCTCGGCTGATCAACAGGGCCGGCATCATGGCCCGTTCGTCGTGCCGCAGAAACACGTCGAATCACCGGCGAAAGGAGAAACGCACTAACATGTCGCTCAAAGCCTTTCACGTGTTTTTCATCACCATCTCGGTCTTGTTGTGTCTGGGATTCGGCGCGTGGTGTTTGGGATCGGAGTACGCGGCCGGCAAGTGGGCGTACACGGGGGCCGGGATTGTGTCGTTCCTGCTCGGCCTCGCGCTGGTCATTTACGAAATCGCGTTCTTGAAGAAGTCGAAAGATTGGGAATGAGCAGCGCATTCATCATTTTGGCCTGCGCCACCTGTTATGGCGACCCCAACTCCTCGCAATCGCAAGGGGTGACGGCGGCGGTTTGGTTCATGGTGGGCACCATTGGCGTGGTGCTGGCGGGAATGAGCGCGGTGCTGCTCGGCTTCGTCCGCCGGGCGCGCCGGTTGGAGTTGCAGCAAGGAGTCTGACATCATGTGGGAAAAATATCTTGGTTTGCCGATCAACGCCGCCGAACATGGCGGGAAAATTGACGCCCTCCTCGGCTGGGTGCATGTGTTGATGGTCGTGTTGTTCGTCGGTTGGGGGTTGTTTTTCCTCTACACTATCTTCCGCTTCCGCCGTGGCGCGCACCCGAAAGCCGACCACGACGGCGTGAAATCCCACGCCTCGTCCTATCTCGAAGCGGGTGTGGCCGTCATCGAAGTCGCGCTGCTGATCGGCATCTCGATTCCGTTCTGGTCGTGGAAAGTCAATGCCGCCGTCACCGACTCGCCGGACGCGGTCAGAATCCGCGTGATCGCCCAGCAGTTCGCGTGGAACATTCATTACCCGGGGCCGGATGGGAAGTTCGGCCGGACTGACATCAAACTGGTCAATGAACAGACCAACCCCATCGGGCTTGACCGCGACGGCGATCCGTCGGCCAAGGACGACATCGTCACGATCAACCAGCTCCACGTTCCTGTGAGCACCCCGGTCATTTGCGAGATTTCGACCAAAGACGTGATCCACAGTTTTGCGCTGCCGATCATGCGTGTGAAGCAGGATACAATTCCCGGCATGAGCATCCCGGTCTCATTCGTCGCCACCAAGACGTCCGATCAAATCCGCGAGCAACTCGCCCAGACCATCACCCTGCCGGCCAAGCAGAAACTGGAAGGCATCCTTGCGATGGAGGACTACAACGGGCCGGACGGAAAATCCATCGTCAAGAAGGGCCGCGCCGTCAATGATGCTGCTGCCAAGCGCCTCGTCGAAGCCGGCATCACCGCCGTGCGGGTTGGCCCGCGCGTGCCCGCGGAAATTGCGTGCGCCCAATTGTGCGGTCTCGGCCATTACCGGATGAAAGGCTTCTTCACCATCCACGAAAAGTCCGGCTACGAGGCGTGGCTCGCCGAACAGGCTGAAGAGCAATGAACCGCTGGCTGCACCGGTATGCCTGTCTGGTGGCCGGCCTGACGTTCCTGCTCATCGCCGTCGGTGCGAGCGTCACCAGCAACCGGGCCGGCCTGGCCGTACCGGATTGGCCGACCACCTACGGCCATCACATGTTCACCTTCCCGGTCGCCAAATGGGTGGGCGGCATCCTTTACGAACACGGCCACCGGCTGCTCGCGAGCATCGTGGGGTTGCTGACGACCGGCCTCGCGCTCTGGACGTTCTTCGGACAACGCGACCGGCTCATCCGCCGTCTCGGACTGGCCGCGCTCGCGCTCGTCCTGCTGCAAGGTTTGCTCGGCGGACTGACCGTGATATTTTTCCTCCCGCCGTCCATCTCCATCGCCCACGCTGCGCTTGCGGAAGCGTTCTTCTGTCTCACGATTGCCATCGCGGTGGTGACATCGTCCGGGTGGCAGACGACCGGAGCGGAGTCTGAGCAAAGTCCGCGCGCGCGCAGTCTCCGGTGGTTGACGCTGGCGACGACGCTCGTCGTGTACGCGCAGATCATCTTGGGCGCAACCGTCCGGCACGGGGAGGCGGCGGTGTTGATTCACATCTTCGGCGCGTTTGCGGTGCTGCTCTGTGCCGGAGTAACGGTAATGGCGTTGTTGCCGTCGGTACGCCGGCGGGATTTTCTCGCCCCGGCCATCGGTCTCGGCTGGCTGGTCTTTGCGCAGTTGTGGGTCGGCGTCATCACGCTGGTCGTGCGCGTCCCGAAAGCCGATCATGGCCAACTCGACCCGATACAGGTGTGGATGCCCACGTTGCATCTCGCCATCGGCGCGGCGATTTTGGCGTGCAGTTTCATCCTGACCATGAAGACGTGGCGCTTTGTTCGGGCCGGGCAATCTGCGCCGGTGCCGTGGGGCGCGTATCTGGAGTTGGTCAAGCCGCGCATCGTGGCGATGGTGTTGGTGACGACCGCGCTGGGCTATTTTCTCGGCCATGCCGGGTTTCACGAGGTGCCGGTGTTGGCGCTGACGTTGCTCGGTGTGGGGTTGGCGACCGGTGGGTCAGCGGTGCTGAACAATTATCTGGAGCGGGACAGCGACGCGAAAATGCAGCGCACCCGGCACCGCGCGTTGCCGTCGGGCATCATCGAACCGCAACACGCGCTCGGCCTCGGCGTCAGTCTCGTGCTGGCCGGGGTGCTGGTACTGGCGCGCGGCGTGAATTTGCTGACGGCGTTCCTCGTGTTGTTGGCGGTGTTTCTGTACG
>CAZJCX010000068.1:0-388 GCA_964544425.1 uncultured Verrucomicrobiota bacterium | reverse complement strand
CACGCCGTTGAAGAAGCTGAGTTGGCTGAATACGACGTTCGGCGCGATTCCCGGCGCGATTCCGCCGGTGGCCGGTTGGGCGGCGGCGACCGGGCGGATGGGAGCGGGCGCGTGGGTGTTGTTCGGCATCCTATTCGCGTGGCAGCATCCGCATTTCTTCGCGATCGCATGGATGTTTCGCGACGACTATCGGGCGGCGGGCTTCCAGATGTTGCCGGTGGTCGAGCCCGATGGCGGCAGCACGTTTCGGCAGACCGTGCTGTTTACGTTCGGATTGATCGGGGTCTCGCTGCTGCCGACGATCATCGGGATTTTGGCCTGCTTGCCGGCGATCCATAGTTTTCCCGGATCGTCCGGCAGCACCCAACCATCGACCACCGGACCGAAT
>CAZJCX010000067.1:12453-15830 GCA_964544425.1 uncultured Verrucomicrobiota bacterium | reverse complement strand
GATGCTGTACGGCAGATTCGCCACCAGCTTGTCGAAGGCCGGCAATTCTGCTTTGACCGCGTCGCCTTCGATCAACTCGAGGCCGGGAAACCGCTCGCGCAGGTAGGCGCAGAGCCGGCGGTCTTTTTCCACCGCGACGAGGCGTCGGGCCCGGTCGAGGAGCGGCTCGGTCAGAATGCCGAGGCCGGGGCCGACTTCGAGCACGACTTCATCAGCGCGTATGTCGGCTTGCTCGACAACGATGCGCAGGATGTTGCCATCCACCAGAAAGTTTTGTCCCAGCGCCTTGCTGGGGCGCAGGGCGATCTGGTCGAGCAGCCGGCGGACTTCGGTGACGGTCATGGCCCGTATTGTAGCTGCGCTTGGCGGGCGCGGCTACAACCGGAATGTCAATTGTTCGACGGCGCTGAAAAAGGGTTTTTTTCGTGGCGTCGGCTGGCGGGCCGGGGTAAAACTGGTGGTATTACCGACTCGGCAACCCAAAGGAGATACCGGCATGGAGCCACGAGAAATTACCATTGGTCACAGTCCCGATCCGGATGACGCGTTCATGTTTTATGCGTTGACGCATGGGAAATTGGACACGGGCGGGCTGACGTTTCGGCATGTGATCACGGACATCGAATCGCTCAATCACAAGGCGGTGGAGGGCGAGTTGGAGATCACCGCGCTCAGCGTCCACGCCTACGGATATGTGATGGACAAGTACGCGTTGTTGCCGAGTGGCGGCAGTTTTGGGGACAAGTGTGGGCCGATCGTGGTGGCGGCGCATCCGATGGAGGTGGGCGAGATGGCGGATGACCGGATCGCGGTGCCGGGGACGATGACGAGCGCGTACTTGTTGTTGAAGCTGCTGTTGATGAATTTCAAGTTTGAGGTGGTGCCGTTCGACAAAATCATGGACGCGGTGAAGCGGGGCGAGTGCGAGGCGGGGTTGTTGATTCACGAAGGGCAGTTGACGTACCGGAATCACGGGTTGCACAAGGTGGTGGATTTGGGCGAGTGGTGGCACGCGGATACCGGCCTGCCGGTGCCGCTGGGGGTCAATGCGATCCGCAAGGATTTGGGAAAGCAGTTGATGCGGAAACTTTCGACGTTGTTGACGCAGAGCATCCAGTACGCGCTCGATCACCGGGTGGAAGCGGTGGAGTACGCGCAACAGTTCGCGCGCGGGATGGAACGGCCGTTGACGGACAAGTTCTGCGGGATGTACGTGAATCAGTGGACGCTCGACATGGGCGAGAAAGGCCGGGAGGCCATCACGCGGCTGTTGGCGCGGGCGTACCATGCGGCGTTGATTCCGAGGCCGGTCAATCTGGAATTTGTGGAATAACGTGAAGCGGCTGGTGTTACTGGCGGGTTTGTGGGCGGCGACCGCGACGTGGGCGGCGTATGAGCCGTTCAAGCTGGGGGATCCGTCGCGCCGGTGGGCCGTCACGCTCAACACACGCGGCGAGTTTGACGACAACATCAACACAGTGCCCAACGGCGAGCGCAGCAGTTGGAAGGGCATCTTCGAACCGCAAGTCCTGGTGAATGCCCCCTTTGATCAAACCTTTGTCGGGTTCCGCTACACCTACCAAGCCACGGTTTTTGAAAACCGTCCCGGTGACAACGTGGATCAACAGCACACGGCGGATCTAACACTCGCGCACACGGTGAATCCCCGACTCCAACTCGATTTGCGCAATCAACTGCGGCGCGGCATCGAGCCGGAGATTCTCGAGGACCGCGGCGGCGGGCCGTTCATTCGGCGGCGGCAGGGTGATTTCACGTACAACAACCTCGGCGGCGGAGTTAGCTACAATTTTTCGCGGCGCTGGACGGCATCCGTGCGTGGCGGGTGGGATCATTGGGACTACGACGAACCGGCGGCGAGCATCAACGACCGGGATGTCTATCGCGGGTCGGCGGCGGTGAATTATTCGATTGATCCCCGCACGACCGGCGGCGTGGGGTACCAGTTCGCCCACGTGGCGTACGACGTGCCGGGCACCAATGACCTCCGCAATTCCGACTCGCACGTCATGTACGTGTCGGCCGTGCGGCGGTTCAATCCGCAATTGACGGCGCAGGCCAATGTCGGCGTCGAGTTGCGGGAGTTCGGCGACGGCTCCAACGACCTGGGGCCGTGGGTGGACAGTTCCATCACCTACAACTACGGCCCGCGCAGCTCCGCGACCGGGGGCTTCCGATACTCGATCACGACGACGGAGGTATCAACGTTTCGCAGCGCCGATTCCGGCGACATCTATGCGCGCGTGACGCATCGTTTCACGACGAAGTTCAATGCGAGTGTGGATGGGAGTTTTTCGTTGGACAGTTTTTCCAACCCCCGCGTGCCGGTGGCGACCCCGGACGTGACGGAGGAGACCTTTTCGGCGGGCTTGACGTTGCGCTACCAATTCACGCGTTGGGTGAGCGGGGATTTGCGGTACATTTTTGACCAAGTAACCTCGGATATCGCTGGCCGGGAATTCACGCGGAACCGCATCTCCCTCGGTTGCCGATTGGTGTACTGAGTCGTGGAATAGATAGTGCTTGCTCAACCGACGAATCGCACTAGTGTTTAGCCGTCACCGATAACCCCATGCAGCCCAACAACCTTTCCCAAGAAGCGCGCCTGCATTTCCTTGATTACTGGCGGGTGATCAAATCGCGCTGGATGTTTGTTGTCATCATCTTGTTGGTGGTCTTGCTGGTGACGACGGTGGTCACGTTCCTCCAGCCCAAGCGCTACAGCGCGGCGCTGCGGATGAAGGTCGAGCAGGACAAGCCGACCGTTGCCGTCTTTGAGCGCGAGCAGTTTCCCCAGTACGATCCGTTCTTCCTGCAGACGCAGTACGAGATCATCCAATCCCGCAACGTTCTCGACCCCGTCATCGAACGTCTGAATCTGCAAAAGGTTTGGGCGACCGACCAAGAGTTGCCGCTCGGTCTGGCGGCCCAAAAGCTGAAAGCCGCGCTCAACGTGCGCCGATTCCGCGACACCAGTTTGATTGAGATCCTCGTCATCGATACCGATCCCCGGTTGGCCGCCAGCATCGCCAACACAGTGGCCGATATATTTCAGTCCGACCGGCTCGAAGTGAAACGCGATCAAACGATGCGCGGCCTCAGCAAACTGCGCGAAGAAATTGACGCGCAGTGGGTGCGCGTCCAAGAGGCGCAGGCCAAAGTCGAGCGACTCCGCAAGGAACTGAACGTGCCGGTCTTCGGCAATTTTCGGCTGTCCGACATGACGTTGCAGCAACTCGACCAGCAACTGACCATTGCCAAAGCCGAAGCGACCTCGCGGGAGTCCCGGCTGCAAGAGCTGAAGAAGCTCACCCCGCTGCAACTCCGCAACACGATCGCCACGCTCATCAACGACCCCA
>CAZJCX010000067.1:5137-12443 GCA_964544425.1 uncultured Verrucomicrobiota bacterium | reverse complement strand
GCGGTTCGCGCTCACCGAGTCCGAGTTGCGGATGGAAATGCTCAAACAAGATTTCGGCCCCGAGCATCCATCGGTGCGCAGCGAACAGGCCAGCCTCGAAAAACTGCGCGAACAAATGGACGCGCGGTTGGCGGGCGTGCTGGCCGGGTTCGAGATCGAATACCTGGCCGCCCAGCGCCGGGTGGATGACTTGCAGAAGCAGCTCAACGACGCCAAGACGCAAAGCATGTTGATGGAAAGCGAGTCGTACCGGCCGTTCCGCAACGCCCAGTTGCTCGAAGAGCAGGAGACCAAGCTCTTCGACGCGCTGCGCCAGCGCTTGCAGCAGGAATCCGTCACCGTGGATCTGCCGCGCAGCCCGGTGGAGATCATCGAGCGCGCGGAAGCGCCACTCTTCCCCGTCAGCCCCAAGATGACGCTGAACCTCGTCCTGGGCGGCGTGGCGGGTTTGGTGCTGGGAGTTGTGATGGCGTTCTTTCTCGAATTTCTCGACACCAGCATCAAGAAAGTGGAGGACGTGGAGCATTACCTCGGCGCCCCGGTTTTGGGCGTCGTTCCCCAGGACGCCGGGTTGTTGGTGCGCGGGGAAGGTTCGGCTGCGCATCTCGAAGCCTACCGGATGCTGCGCACGAACATCGAATTTGCCCGTGGGGATGGTGATGTGAATTGCTACTGCGCGCTCAGCGCGGCGCCGGGCGAAGGCAAATCGTTCACCGTGGCGAATCTGGCCTGTGTCGGCGCGCAACACGGCGCGCGGGTGCTGGTGGTGGATTGCGACATGCGCCGCCCGACCCAGCACGAGTTGCTCGGTGTGCCAAACGTCGCGGGGTTGGCTGATTACCTTGTCGCCGCCAAATCGCTTGAGGAAGTGATTGCCACCGCCGCCGTGCCGAATGTTTCCGTGATCACCGCCGGCTCGGGCGCGAACGCCAAGGGCGCGCTCGCGATGTTGACGTCGCAGCGGATGGTGGATTTGATTCAATCTGTCAAACGGCGGTTCGACGTGGTGATCTACGACACTCCCCCGGTGCTCGGTGTCAGCGATGCGGCGTCACTCGCGCGCGATGTGGGCACCGCGTTCCTGGTCATTCAACACCGCCGGTATCCGCGGGATATGGCGCAGCGCGCGTTGCAGGTGGTGCAACATTCCGGGGCCAAGCTGCTCGGCGTCGTCGTCAATAACGTCCGGCTCGAGCAAGCCGGATCCTATTTCTACTACCACCAAGAATACGATAACTACCTCAAGGCCCCGGACCTGCGCGCCAAGGAGCCGCAGCCGGTCAGCGCGAAAAAAGGAACGACTGCAAAAACCAAGAGCGATGAAATTGAGCTTACGGAAAAATTTTAGCGCCGGGTGGCTGTTGGCCGGGGCGTTGGGATTGGCAGGTTGTGCCACTTCCAGCACGGCCCCGGCGGAGTTGGGTGCGGCCGAGCGCGCGCCGACGGAGAACCGGCTGCGCGTCGGGGACGAGTTGATTGTCCGCCTCAGCACCGGTGGTCGGACGCAACAGAACGTCACACCCTCGGAACAAATCCCGGTGACAGTGGATGAGAACGGCGAAGTGGCGTTGCCACTGATTGGCCGTGTCCCGGCCTCGGGGGCGTCACCCGGTGAGCTGGCCGAACGGATCGAGGCGAACTATGTGCCGCGATTTTACGTGCGGTGCAGCGCCACGGTGCAAGTGCAAGCGCGGTTCTTTTACGTCGGCGGCGAAGTCCGCGCGCCAAGCCGGTATCCGTGGTCGGAGGACATGACGTTGCTGAAAGCGATCAACACGGCGGCGTCGTTTACGGATTACGCGAACCGGCGCAATGTCGAAATCGTGCGCGGCAAGGAGAAGTTGCGCATCGATGCCGAAGAAATCCGTCGGGACCCAAGCCGGGATGTGCCGATTCGGCCGGGGGACTCGATTTGGGTGCCGCGTAGTATTTTTTAGGGCCGGGCGCGGCCCGTCATCTTCGTGAGCGAGGTACCGGAGCGGTCGGGGTCACACCGGGTGCGGCAGGTGGTGGTCACACCCCAGCCGACGCTCGCGTATCTCTGTCAACACGCCATCGCCTGGATTCTGTTGGCGGTCGTTGTCATCTTGCCGGTCGCGTGGGCCGGGACGAATCCGTGGGTGATGCAGGCGATGCATGTCTTGGTGTGGTGGGGCGGCCTGCTGTGGGCGGCCAGGTTGGCGGTGGTGCGCCGGGCGGAGTTGGTCGTTTCACCGGTCAACGCCCCGGTGCTGGTGCTCGTCAGCTATGTCATCGTCCGGTATGGCTTGGCGGAGGTCGAGCCGGTGGCGCGGCCGACAATGATGGTGGCGATTTCGGCCGGGTTGTTGTTTTTCCTGACGTTGAACAATGCCGGGCACCGGTCGCATGTGACGTCGCTCGTGGTGTTGTTGGCGGTGGTCACGAGCGGGCTGGTGGTGCTGGCGGGATGGCAGGCGCTCGGGCCGGTGCGGTGGGGGCAGGGGCTCCAGATTCAACCCGAGTTGGCGCGGGCCACGTTCGCGCGACCGGCGGATTTCGCCGGGTTTTTGACGCTGGTCTTTCCGGTGCTGGCGGCGTTTTTCTTTTTCTCGCGATGGGCTTACGGCGGGAAGGTGTTTTTGCTGATCACCGGCTTGGCCACGGCGACGGGATTGGTGTTGTCGCGGTCGCTGGGAGGCTGGCTGGGGGTCTTGGCCAGCGTGGTGGTGTTGGGGCAGTACCTGCTGCGACGGCGGAACGTGCGGTTGCGGTGGGTCTTGGCGGGGGCGGGGTTATGGGTTTTGTTGGTCGTGGCCGCGATCTTCTACTTGCCGGCCACGCCGAGTATGGATGCGGAGGTGCCGCTGTGGCCACTGTGGGGAAATGCGTTTCGAGTTGCTCGCGAAAACCTGGGGTTGGGCGTCGGGCCGGGCATGTTCGCCTGGCGCGCCGGCGCGTTCCGCGTCAGCCAACATCTGCCCGACCAAGCGCGCAGCGAATACCTCCAAGTGCTGGCCGAGTTTGGCCTGATTGGGTTGGCGTTAGTCGGGTGGTTGCTGGCGGCGTACTTGTTGAGCGGGAGTCGCATTCTCGGCGCGCGCGCGGAACGATACTCGGTCAACACACTTTCCAACCGGTACGCCTTTGTCGTCGGGGCGTTGGGTGCGGCCATCGCGCTGGCGGCGCATGGGCTGGTGGCGAATCCGCTGCAGGTTCCGGCGATTGTCTGCGTGCTGGCGGTCGTGACGGCGACCAGTCTGACCTGTGGCGTGCATCCTTCCGGCAAGTTGGATGATGATTTGGTGCTACCGGGCCGGCGGCAGACGGTGATGTTGCAGGGGCTGCTCAAGTGGGGGGTTATTCTCGGTTTGTTATTCCTGCTTGGCCTGCAAGCCACCCGGCTGCGGACGAGCGCGCCGGCCGCTTGGTTTCTCTCCCGCGCCTCGGCTGCGCAGGCCAACTTGGACTGGGCGGCCGCGGAGTTGAACTTCAAACGAGCGTGGGGGTTCGATGGCCGCAGCGACACGATGGCCCAGTCCCTGGGCGACTACTACGCGGCCCGCGCCACGTGGGATTTACAGGAACGGTCCGCGCTCGCGAGCGAAGCGTTGCGATGGTACGACCGCGCGTACACGCGCAATCCGTACCGGGCAGAAACCTTGTTGAGAATGGGTCGCCTCCACGATCTGCTCGGCCGCCGCGAACAAGCCGCGGAACGATACCGGCGGGCACTGGAGGCCGACCCCAAATGCGGCGCGTTCCAGACCCAATTCGCCCTCCATCATCTGCGGTGGGGAGACATGGCGGCTGCGGAGCAAGCCTTCGCCCGCGCGCTGGAACTCGATCCCGGTGACGTGCTGGCGGCGCGCGAACTGGCGCGGCTTACCGCAGCACTCCCCTGAATGTCGTGCGCGCCAGACACGGGCCGCCCGGAAAATAAAATGTCGGCTCAAACGAAAACTCGCGCCGCGCCGGATCGTACGTCACCGTGAGCGCGCGGTCGGTGTAATTCGGGTCATACGCCGCGTAGCTAAACTTCCCGCCTGCGCCGCCGGTGGCGTACACGACGACGGCGTGGTTGATGTTCATCCGCGGAAAATTGTACAGCCACAACACGACCGGCTGACCCGCCGCCAGGCAGTCCTGCAACTCCGCGTTCAACCGCGCCTGATGACGGCGCGTCGGGCCAAATGTCATCCAGTAGCGGCGCGGCTGGATGTATGTGGTCCACGCCACGCCGAGGTTGGCGCGCAGCACGACTCCTTTGGCGGCGCTGAACTCCCGGAGGTTCGCGTAGCCGGGGATCACGATCCGCCGGTCCGCCGGCAATTCCGGCAACCATGTCCCGCGCCCGACGACCTGCCGGATGCGCCGCGCCAGTTCCCGGTCACTCACCGGGGCCGTGGTCGGTTCAAACCGCGCGAACTTCCAGAACTGCACCGCGCCCGCCGCCATCACGAAACACCGCCGGCTGTATCGCACGCCGGGCGAGCGCTCGTCCTCGACCGGTGCTCCGTCGCGATACGCGAACACCGTCTCGTTGGCGAACGCGAACGTATCGGCGGGATAGGCGAAGGCGCGCGCCGGCGGTGCAACGGATGAGGGCGAAACCGAGGCGCAGCCGGTCAGCAGCGCGAGGACGCAAATGTAGCCAAATCGAAGGCCGGGCGCGAAACTACGAGGAGCCGTCGTCTCGGCGGCGGGGCCGGATTGCGCCCCGGCTTTTTGAGTTATCAAGCGCATCGCGGGTCGGTATAGTGCCGCGATGCTCAAGGGAAAGCAATGTTGGGTCACGGGCGGCACCGGCTTCATCGGGCGACATCTCGTGCGCGCGCTCCTGCGGGCTGGGGCGCGAGTCCAACTCTGCTGTCGAGACGCTCGCAAAGCGCGGGAACTTTTTGCCGACGCGGTCACGGTCACAGCCGGCGACCTGCGCGAGCCGGTGGTCATTCGCGACGCGGAGATCGTGTTCCACGTCGGCGCCCGGTACGCCTTCGGTCGGCGGCACCGGCAAGAGATGGAGGAGGTCAACGTGGCCGGCACGGCGCGGGTGCTCGAAGCGGCGTGGCGCGCGCGTGTCGAACGATGTCTCTTCGTCAGTTCCGCCAGCGTGCTCGCCAACCGGCAGGCACCGATTACCGAACGGGACTACCCGGCCCAGGTTCCCGTCACGCAACCGTACCGGCGCTCAAAGTGGCTCGCGGAAAAGGCGTGTCTGGAATTTGCGGCGCGCGGTTTGCCAGTGGTCATCGCCAATCCGACCAGTCCATTGGGGCCGGAAGATGAAGCGCCCACGCCCACGGGGCGGATGCTGGTGGATTTTCTGGAGCGCCGTTTTCCGGCGGCGGCGCGCACCATGCTGAATTTCGTGAGCGTGCCGGAGTTGGCGGAGGGTCTCATCGCCGCAGCGGGACGCGGTCGAGTGGGCGAGCGATACATCCTCGCCCATCATAACGTGTGGCTGCTCGAGTTTTTGCAGTTGCTCGGAACCATTACCGGCCAGCCGGCGCCGCGCGTGACCGTGCCGTGGCCGGTGCTTGGGTTCGGCGGGTTGATTGGCGAAGTGACGGGCAGCGACCGGCTGTGCCGCGAGACCGCGTGGCATTGTCTGAAGCGTCAGCCATTCGATGCCCGCAAAGCGGCGGGCGAACTGGGCTGGCAACCGCGCGTCCCGCTGGAGCACAGCGTGCGCGCCGCCGTCGCTTGGTTTCAGAATCCCCGGATTCCCGAACCACAACTCGTCGAAGCGAATGCAACCGCTTGATGTCATCGCGGTCGGATGGACGGCGGCGGCGGGGTGCTGGTGGCTGCTGGCGGTGTGGGTGGTGCGCCGACGGCAGACGGACCCGATTTTTGTCGGACGGGGCGAGGGTCGGAGTGAGGGGCTGACGGTTTTCAAGCCGATCCCACCGCGTTCGCTCCGAGAAGCGGCGGCGGTGGAGACGTTCGTGGCGCAGACGGATGATCGCACGGAAGTCTTGGTGGGGCTTGAAACGGAAGACGCGGCGGCGTGGGAGCCAATTCTGGCGGGGTGGCGGGCGAAATATCCGGCGGCGAACTTTCGGGCGATCATCGCGGCGCGGCCCCGGCAGTTTCTGAGTCCCAAAGTGTCGTGGTTTCACACACTGGCGGAGCACGCGCGCGGGGAAATGTGGATGTGGAGCGACGCGGACATGATCGCGCCACCGGGCCTGCTGCGGGAGGCGCGGGAGGAATTTCACGAGGCGAACTGTGAACTGCTCACCTTCTCCTACACCGTGCGGCGGACGGCTTCGGCGCCGGCGATGTTGGAAGCGCTCTTTGCCAATGTGGAGATGTGGCCCGGTATTCTGCTCTGTCAGCGGTTTGGCGCGGTGCGGTTCGCGATGGGGGCGGGGATGTTGTTTCGGGCCGCGACGTTTCGGGAGCGGATTCGGTGGGAGGAAATCGGGGCACGCATTGCGGATGATTTCGTGCTCGGCAACACGCTCACGCCGGTCAAGGTGAGCGACATCACGTTGGAGACGTTGGCGGCGGCGGCGACGTGGTGGGACGCGGCGGCGCATTATTTGCGGTGGAAGAAAACGGTCCGTTGGCTGCGCCCGGTGGGGTTTGCGGGTTTGCTGGTCACGCTGCCGGTGTTTGGCTGGTTGCTGGCCGGGCACTGGCCGGTGGCGATCGCGGTTGTCGCGGGAGAGTCGCTGCTGGCGTGGGGGCTGTGCGCGGTGGCGGGCTGCCCGGTGCGGCACGGGTGGGTATTGCCGGTGTGGTCGCTGGGGCGGGCGGCGGCGTGGGTGGCGTGTTGGTTTCGGTGGCCGGTGGTGTTTCGCAGCCAGCGCCGCCGCTGGTGGAGTTTGCACGAATCAGAACCCTTGGGAGAGAAGGCATGACGCTGCTGACCATTTTGTTGATCGTGGGTTTCATCACGTTTTATACAGGCGACAATGTTTGTCTGCGGTACGCCAGCGAGCGGAGCGGGTGGCCGTGGTTTTGGTGGTTTGCGGCCGGTAATGCGCTCGGCTTCATTGCGACGTTGATGTTGACGCTGGCGTTGCGGGCGCAGCATCCGAACATCATCTTTGCGCTGGCGCAGGGCGGCGGTTTTTGCGTGTTGCAACTGACGGCGTTCTATTTGTTCCGCGTGCCGCTCAGCCCGGTGCAGTGGGTGGGCGTGGCGTTGATCGCGCTGGGGATTATCTGCGTGCAACTGCGGCCGGCGACGGAGGCGCACACGGTAGCGGCGGTTCATGACCGCCGTTGATGATTGACGCACCGGGCGGCAGTCATAGACCGCCGCTACAGACGGTTGTTATTCGTTGTGAGGGATTTTGACGGTGCTGCCGCCGATGAATTCGCGGATGACGGC
>CAZJCX010000067.1:1160-5111 GCA_964544425.1 uncultured Verrucomicrobiota bacterium | reverse complement strand
GGAGTTGGTCGTGGGTGAGGCCGGTCACGGAATCGAGCAGCGCGCGGATCCGGTCGTAGCGGATGCGGGCGTCGAGGAAACCGGGATACGGCGCGAGGTCGGCCGGTCGGGGCAGATAGCCGGTGTCGCCGGCGAAGAAGGGTTTCAAGGCCGGCAGGTCGAACGCGAGTCCGCCGTTGACGACATGGTCGGCGAGGCCCATCAGCGGGATGATGCTGAAGAGTTCGCCGGCGCGGACGTAGTGCCAGTGCAGGAGGGTGGAGAGCGGGCTGTGGTTGCGGTGTTGGACGTCGCGGAGCATGCGGCGGATGAGCCGGATGTCGGTGAACTTTGTGAGCCGGCGCGTGCTGCCATCGCTTTCGTAGAGCACGTTGAGGGTCTCGATGTAGAGGCGGAATTGCAGGGCGGGATCAATGCCCTCCGTGATCGGCGGGTACAGGCCGTGGAGGCAATCAAGCAGGAGCACCTGATCTTTTTCCAAGCGGACCGGGCGGGAGCCGATGCGGCGGCCTTCCTTGAAGCTGTACACGGGAGTTTCGACGGTCTTACCGGCGAGCAAATCTTGGAGGTGGCGGTTGAGCAGTTGGATGTCGAGCGCCTCGGGGGTCTCGAAATTCCGGTCGTTGATCCAATCGGTCGGGTGATCAATGAGCGCCCAGAAATAGTCGTCGAGGTTCAGCATGTGAAACCGCAGGCCGTGTTTGCGGAGGCGCTCGGTGAGTTTGACGGTGGTGGTGGTTTTGCCGGAGGAACTGGGGCCGCTGACCCAAAGCAGGCGGATGTTGTCGCCGGCATCGAGTCGCGCCATGACTTTGCGGGCGGCTTCATCGAGGGACACTTCGTACGCCGCCAGCGAGTCGTCCACGAGTGATTTGAGTTTGCCGGCGCGGACGATGTCGTTTAGCCCGGCGACGGTGTGGCAGCCGCGTTGGCGGTTCCAGTCGAGAATCTTCTCCATGCGGTGCCGCGGGAAACCGTTGCCGGCGAATTGGGTTTCGTTGATCGCGCCTTCGCGGAGCCAGTGGCGACCCCAGCGGTAGCACTCGTAGCAGTCCGCCGCGTTCTGGAACCCGTAGCTGCGCAGGGCGTGGAGCACTTCGTCTTGGATCGTTTCGATCGTCGGCGGGAAATTCGCGATGTGATGGTGCGGGTCGGAGTTGAGGCAGACGACGACGATGTCGGCAATGAACCCGGCAATTTTCTCGTCGGTGTCGTAGCTGTCGAAAATCTTGCCGTTGACGTCCGGCAGATAGTCCTGCCGGAATCCGCCCATGGATTCGGCGGCGCGGAGGATGGCTTTGACGATAGCCGCCGGGTCGAACGTCACCAGCGCCCGGTTGCGTTTCTGCACTTTGATGATGCGGTTTTGGACCGGCATGGCGGCGGCAGTGTACCACAGCGCCCGCGAATTGCGGGAATGTTGGTTTGACCCGGTGGGCAGCGGTTGGTACAAGGACGGCACCGAAAGGAAGTTTCCCCATGGCCAAAGTCGTCATCGAAAACGTCTGCAAGGTCTATCCCGGCGGGTTCAAAGCGGTGGACAACGCCAACCTCGAAATCAACGATCAGGAATTTGTCGTCCTCGTTGGGCCATCCGGGTGCGGCAAATCCACCACGTTGCGGATGGTGGCGGGTCTGGAGGAGATCTCGAGCGGCACGATCGCGATTGATGGCCGGGTGGTCAACGATGTCCCGCCGAAAGACCGCGACATCGCGATGGTCTTCCAGAACTACGCGCTTTATCCGCACATGACGGTCTATGACAACATGGCGTTCGGGCTGAAGCTCCGCAAATTTCCCAAAGCCGAGATTGACCAGCGTGTCCGCGACGCCGCCGGCATCCTCGGCATCACCGACGAACAACTGAGCCGCAAACCGAAAGCGCTCTCCGGCGGCCAACGCCAGCGTGTCGCGGTCGGCCGCGCCATCGTGCGCAAGCCGAAGGCGTTTTTGTTCGACGAACCGCTCTCCAATCTCGACGCCAAGATGCGCGTCCAGATGCGCGCCGAGATTTCCAAGCTCCACGACCGGCTCAAGTCCACCATGATCTACGTCACGCACGACCAGGTGGAGGCCATGACGATGGGCGACCGGATCGTCGTGATGAAAGACGGCGTCATCCAGCAAGTGGCCGAGCCGATTGAGTTGTACGACAACCCGAAGAACATTTTTGTGGCGGGCTTCATTGGTTCGCCGCCGATGAATTTCTTCAAGGGGGTCATCGAGAAAAAGGACGGCGGCCTGTGGTTCGCCGAAGCCGGCACCACCAATCGCGTACGCGTCCCCGATCACGCGGCCGGCAAACTCGCCGATTACGCCGGCAAGACGGTCACCTTTGGGATCCGGCCCGAAGATGTGAAACACACGCAAACCGGGGCCGACCCTGCCGCGGCCATCTCCGCCACGGTGGAAGTGGTCGAACCGATGGGTGCCGAGATCATTCTCTACCTGACCACCGGCGCCAATTCGTTTGTCGCCCGCGTCAACCCGCACGACAAGGCGGTAGTGGGCGGGAAACTCTCCGCCACGTTCGACATGCGGAAATGTCACTTCTTCGACCAAACGACCGAAGCAACCATCGTTTGACCCGCTTGTAGCCGTGAGCATGGCGCGCGATCAACTTCCACTCAGCCCCGCGCAACGTCTCGTGCGGATTACCGGGGCCGTGGTGCTGTTCGTGTGCGCGTTGATGGTGATCCTTGGCGCGACGATCTGGGAAGATGATCTGCATGGGCCGCAATTCGCGCTCTACTGGAGTTGGTGCTTCCTGCTGGCGTTGGCGGCCATCGTCACGGCGCTGTGGGATGTGTTGCTGGTGCGGCGCTCGTTTCATCGCAACCGCCGGGAATTGTTCCGGCAGGAATTCATGACGGGCGAGTTGGCGAAGAAGGTGCGCAACGAGACGCGGCGCTCCGACTAGTCGCGGCGGGTGAGTTCGGCCACCGCTTCGCAGTGCTGGGTTTGCGGGAACATGTCGAAGGGCGTGATGCGATCGAGCCGGTAGCCGTGCTGCGTGAGCTCTTTCACGTCGCGCGCGAGCATGGACGGGGCGCAGGAGACGTAGATGAGCTTGCGCGGGCGTTGCTCCCGCAACGTTTTCAACACCGCGCGCCCGCAGCCCGACCGGGGCGGATCAAGAATCAGACAGGTTTCGTCGAGGGCACACTGACGGAGCGTGTAGCGGAGCAGGCGTTCGGTCTGGCCGGGGTAGAAATCGTAGTTTTTCAACCCCAACTTTTCGGCGTTGGTGTTGGCGGCGGCGATGGCGGCCGCGTCGAATTCGATTCCGTACACGTGCTGGACCAGGTCGCCCAAGAGCAGCGCGAACAGCCCGATACCGCAATACGCATCCACCAAAATCCGGCAGCCGCTCGCGGCGAGAATGTCGCGCGCGTGGCGCAGCGCGAGTTCGATGACGTCCCGGTTCACTTGGAAGAACGACGGCAGCGGCGCGCCGAGTTCTTTGCCGAGGACGGTTTCCGTGATGATCTGGTCGGCGGGCGCTTCGACGAAGGACCACGTTTGACCGGCGGAGTTGGCGCGGATGGTGACGTGGACGTGGGCGAGCTCTTGGCGGGCGATTTCGGCGAGTTTGGCGTTCACTTCTTCGCGGGCGATGGGGCATTGCTCGATGTTGACGATGGCGCGCCCGCGGGTAGTCCAGAAGCCGGGCTTGCCGGGGCCGTGCACGACGAGTTTGTTGCGGTAGTGATACGGGCGGGGCGAGCCGACGACGGGGGCGACGGGCGGGTTCTTGATTTTGCCGATGCGCTCGAAGACGTCCCGGATCTGCGCGTGTTTCATTTCGAGTTGCTGGGCGTACTCGATGTGCTGGTACTGGCACCCGGCGCAGTGGGCGTAGTAGGGACAACGCGGTGGGACGCGGTGCGGGGACGCGGTGATGACGCGAATCAAATCGGCGGTGGCGTAGCGTTTTTTCACTTCGATGAT
>CAZJCX010000067.1:0-1150 GCA_964544425.1 uncultured Verrucomicrobiota bacterium | reverse complement strand
GCCACGACGAAGGGGACAAAGACGACAAAGTTTTCGTGCCGGGCAACGCCGTCACCGCCAAACGCAACCGTGGTGATGTCGAGTTCCAGTCGCTGGCCGGGTTCGAGACCGGGATTCATGGGCGCGCAGTGTACCGGGCGGGCCGGGAGAATGCGAGCCGGGGTGGTTGCGTGCGGCGGCGTGAGTCGGTAATGATGCGCGCCATGAGATGCCCCAATGTTTTACTGATCACGAGCGACCAGCAACACTGGCAGACGTTGGGGTGCGTGTATCCCGAAGTGAGCACGCCGCGCCTCGATCAGTTGGCGCGGGAAGGCACCCGGTTCACCCGCGCGTATTGTCCCAACCCGACCTGCACGCCGACGCGGGCCTCCATCATCACCGGCCAATACCCCAGCCAGCACGGCGCATGGTCGCTGGGGACGAAACTGCCGGAGAGCGTGCCGACGGTGGGTGAGGATTTTCAACAGGCGGGCTATCGGACGGGACTGATCGGCAAGGCGCACTTTCAACCGTTGGTCAGCACGCCGGAGCATCCGTCCCTCGAAGCGTATCCGCGGCTGCAGGACTTGGATTTTTGGAAAACATTTCACGGCCCGTTCTACGGATTCGAACACGTGGAGTTGGCGCGCAATCATGCGGACGAAGCGCATGTGGGGCAGCACTACGCGATTTGGTTGGAGGAGCAAGGGTGCCGGAACTGGCGCGACTTTTTTCGGCCGCCCACCGGGACTAATGCCGGCCAGCGTCACCGGTGGCACATTCCGGAGGAGTTTCATTACAACCGCTGGATTGCCGACCGGACGAATGCCCGCCTGGCCGCCCATGCGCGCGCCGGGGAAAACTTTTTCCTCTGGGCGAGCTTTTTCGACCCGCATCCGCCGTACCTTGCGCCGGCGCCGTGGGACACGATGTACGACCCCGCGCGGATCACCGTGCCGACTGGTCGGCCCGGCGAACACGCCGCGAATCCGCCGCATTTTCAACTGACCCAGCAGCCGCAACCGGATTTCCGCGCGTGGGCGGAACCGGGCGGCCAGGCCGTGCACGGCTTTCACTCGCACCTCCACGAGCGGGCGGCGCTCGCGAGGGAGGGGGCGGTGTACTACGGCATGACCAGCCTGCTCGACAAGTATGTCGGCGTGATCCT
>CAZJCX010000066.1:14924-15859 GCA_964544425.1 uncultured Verrucomicrobiota bacterium | reverse complement strand
AGACGTATGACGCGAATTTCAAAATGAATCCGCCGTTGCGCAGCGAGCGCGACCGCATGGCGATTGTCGAAGGGCTGGCGGACGGCACGCTTGATTGCATTGCGAGTGATCATGCGCCGCATTGCGCGTTCGAGAAGGAGGTGGAGTTCGATCACGCGCCGTTTGGGATTCTGGGTTTGGAGACACAGTTGGGGTTGTCGCTGGAACTGGTACGGCAGAAGGCGCTGACGTTGCCGTGTTTAATCGCGAAATTCACGAGCATCCCGGCCCACATCGTTCGCTTGAACAAAGGCACATTGACGACCGGCGCGGACGGCGATGTGACGATCATTGACCCCGACCGGAAGTGGACATACGATGTCGGGCTGTCGGCGAGCAAGTCGCGCAACTCCCCATTCCACGGTCGGCACTTGCAGGGGAAGGCGGTCGCGACCATCGTCGCGGGGAAGGTGGTTTGGCAGGAATGACAAATTTATCCGGAGTATTCGCTCTCGAAGATGGCACAGTTTTTCGGGGGATTGGGTTTGGCGCCAAAGCAACGGTGTGTGGCGAGGCGGTTTTCAACACCTCGATGACCGGCTATCAAGAAATCCTCACCGACCCATCGTACAAAGGCCAAGTCGTCGCGATGACGTATCCGCAAATCGGTAACTACGGCGTCAACTCCACTGACGTGGAAAGCTGGAAACCTCACGTCGCGGGCTTCCTCCTGCGGGAGTTGTCAGCCGTGGCATCGAACTGGCGTTCGGAGCAAACATTGCCTGAGTACTTGGCAAAGAACGGTATGCCGGCAGTTCAACGAATTGACACTCGCAGGTTGACAAAACTTCTTCGCGTCAAAGGCGCGATGAAATCTTGCATTTCAACGGACAACATTTCTGACAAGGAAGCTGTTGAGTTGGCAAAATCTTGGCGTGGGATCGTGGGTGTTGATT
>CAZJCX010000066.1:10767-14896 GCA_964544425.1 uncultured Verrucomicrobiota bacterium | reverse complement strand
CTTTGCGTGGGATCCGCACGATCAACAAAGCGCGAACTGGAAAATTGGCCGCGTCGCGGATGGGCAGATGCAGTATGAAGACCGGCTCCCACCAGCGGACATCCCGATCGTAGCATTCGACTTTGGTATCAAGTACAACATCCTGCGGCGATTGCGACAGCGCGGTTTCAAGGTCCAAGTTGTGCCGGCGACAACTTCGGCTGAAGATGTGATGAAGTACAAACCGCGTGGCGTCTTTCTATCGAATGGCCCCGGCGATCCTGAAGCGCTGCATTACGCCCACAAAGCCGTCCGCGAGCTAATCCGTGACGTGCCAATCTTCGGAATTTGCCTCGGTCATCAAATTCTTGGCTTTGCGTTTGGCGGACGGACGTTCAAGCTCAAGTTTGGTCATCGAGGCGGCAATCAGCCCGTGAAAGATTTCCGATCCGGCAGGGTGGCGATTACATCGCAGAATCACGGGTTTGCCGTCTCTCCGGAGAGTTTGCCATCGGATGTCGAGGTGACACAGATCAACCTCAACGACAAAACGGTCGAGGGGATGCGACACAAGAAGCTACCTATTTTTTCCGTGCAATACCACCCGGAGGCTTCGCCGGGACCGCACGACGCTGGGTTTTTGTTCGCCCAGTTTAGGAAGCTGATTGAGACTGGCTCGCCTTCTTGAGCCAGACTAATAGAATTGCGATATCGGCGGGAGTCACTCCCGATATCCGCGATGCCTGACCGATAGAATCCGGTCGAAATCGACTCAATTTCTGTCGGGACTCATACCGCAAACTGGGGATATTCTCGTAATCAATCCAGATTGGCAACCTCTTGTCTTCAAGGCTCTTAAATCGTTGAATTTGCTCCAGATCTCGAGCAATATATCCTTCGTACTTAGTTTGGATTTCCACCTGCGCCTGAACATCCGGTGGAAGTGAGTGATTGGCGATTTCCAAATCTCTGTATGATACCTCAGGGCGGCGGAGCAATTCTGCATATGTCGCGTGGCCGTTCCTCGTGGAACAAACCCTGTAGATTTCCGACTCGATAAGCTTGCGTTTGTCCGAGAAAATTCCCCAATGAGCGTCGCCCACTAGGCCAATCTCGCGACCAATAGGAGTCAGTCGAAGGTCGGCATTGTCCTGGCGCAGTTGAAGCCGGTACTCAGCGCGAGAAGTGAACATTCGGTACGGCTCGTCCGTGCTTTTAGTAATGAGATCGTCTATCAGCACCCCGATGTAACTGTCGGCTCTAGTGAGGACTAGTGGCGGAGCAGATTTGGCGCGGAGCGCGGCATTGGCCCCGGCTACGAGGCCCTGCGCCCCGGCTTCCTCATAGCCAGACGTTCCGTTGATTTGACCCGCGAAATACAGGTTTTGGATGCGTTTTGTCTCGAGCGTCGGATGTAGTTGGTGGGGTAGGCAGAAATCATATTCAACCGCATACGCCGGTCGTAGTATTTCAGCCTGCTCCAATCCGGTGATGCTATGAATCATCTCGATTTGGACATCCTCCGGCAGGCTCGTTGACGCACCGTTCACGTAAAACTCGTCAGTATTCCTGCCCTCCGGTTCCAAGAATATCTGGTGCTTCTCCTTTTCCGAGAATTTTACGATTTTATCTTCGATTGAGGGGCAGTATCGAGGGCCTACTCCCTGAATTTTGCCAGAATACATCGGTGATCTGTGTAGATTTCGCCGAATTACATCCTTCGTCCGCTCTGTGGTGTAGGTGATGTAGCACGGAAGTTGTTCCACGTGGAACGTGCGAGGCGTTCGGTACGAGAAAAATGGGATCTCGGAATCGCCATGCTGGACGGCCATGCTGTCGAAATCGATCGATCTTCTAGCGAGGCGAGGCGGCGTACCAGTTTTGAGTCTGCCCAGCTCAAAACCCAGATTCTTCAGCGTGGAGGATAGCCCGTATGCGGCTGGCTCGCCTGCTCGACCGGCTTCGACTGTAGCTTCCCCAATGTGAATGAGTCCCCTAAGAAAAGTGCCAGTAGTAATAACAACTGTTGTGCCCACGTAGTTTGTGCCGGTCTTTGTCGTTACTCCACCAACTTTGTCTCCTAAAACAATGAGATCCTCGATCATCGCCTGTTTGAGATGCAAGTTCGGCTGTCGCTCGAGGATATGTTTAAGGCGAAACTGGTAGGCCTTCTTATCGCATTGCGCTCTTGGTGCCCATACAGAAGGTCCCTTCTTGGTGTTGAGCATTCTAAATTGAATTCCGGTCTGGTCTGTGTTGATACCCATCTCACCGCCCAACGCATCAATCTCACGGGCCAAATGACCTTTTGCGAGTCCGCCAATGGCTGGGTTGCATGACATCTGTCCGATCGTGTCCAGGTTCGTGGTGAGCAGCAATGTTTGGCAGCCCATGCGAGCAGCAGCGAGTGCTGCCTCGGTACCGGCATGCCCAGCGCCAATTACAATCACATCAAACTGCTTTTGGTATTGAAAAGTCACCGCTATTTACCAATGCAAAACGTACTGAAGATTTTATCGAGCACGTCCTCCGTCACTTGTCGGCCGCATACATAATTGACCCGTTGAATAACTGATCTCAATTGCTGACAAGTTATGTCTAAAGCAGTGGATGAATCGATACCCGATAACACTTCTGTCAATGACTTATATGCTAGCCTCAGTTCAGATTCATGACGATCGTTGATGACTACATCCGCCTGCGTTTCACCGGCATCTCGACCGAGCGCAAGTTTGGAGATGGAACTCCTAACCTCGTTCAAACCAATCCCGGTGAGGCAAGAAGTGGCATGAGACTCCAAATGAGATAGTTGCGGAGGCGTTTCAAATCGTCTGCGAAGATCTGATTTATTGAGCACGAGGATCGAAGGCTTTTTATAATACATGCCAACGATATCGAGATCTGCCCTGCTCACCGGACGAGATGCGTCAACTACATGAAGAACAAGATCGCTGCGAAGGACAGCCTCACAGCTACGCTCGACTCCAATACGCTCCACGTGACCACGTGCTGTCCGAATGCCGGCCGTGTCAGTGAGGACAAACGGAATACCATCAATGGAGGCATACTCCTCTAGGGTGTCCCGGGTTGTGCCGGGAACCGCTGTAACGATGGCGCGATCCTGGCCAAGTAATGCGTTGAGTAGGCTGGACTTACCGGAATTGGGGCGGCCCACAATAGTGACGCGCAAACCACCACGCAAAATCCTTCCTTCTCGGGCTGTCTGAACCAGATTGCGTATCGAGTCGGCTACCGTAACTAACTTCATCTTCAAATCGGCCAGTGTCGCAGGCGCAATGTCGTCTTCAGGAAAGTCAATCTGTGCCTCCAGATGCGCGAGCACCTCAATCAATGTATTGCGAAGCTGATTGATACGGATCGCCAAATGCCCTTTGATTGCGTGGGCTGCGGCTGCATGAGCACGGTCTGACTTGGCGGAAATCAGATCCATCACCGCCTCGGCTTGAGTGAGGTCGAGCTTGCCATTGAGGAAGGCGCGCTTTGTAAATTCGCCAGGCTCAGCGAGGCGCGCCCCGTTGTGCAGACAGGCTGCGAGAATCTTCCGCGCCGTCAGCGTTCCGCCGTGACAGTTGATCTCACAGGTGTTCTCGCCGGTATACGTGCGGGGCGCGTGCATCACGGAGAGCATGACTTGATCAATCAGGTCGCCGTTCCGACCGATGGTGCCGAAGTGGATGGTGTGATATGACGAGGGCGCGCCGCGCGGCGAATGGAAAACGGCATCCGCCACCGCCAACGCGTTGGGTCCACTAACGCGGACGATCGCGATGCCGGCTGGTCCGGCAGCAGTGGAAATGGCGGCGATTGTTTCTTCCATGTGCGCCTCGACAAACGAGGCGCGCAGTATATCAGAGGCCGAGGCGATTTCCAGCCGGGCGGCGATTAGGCGGAGGCGAGGATACGGCGGGACTCATCGAGGAAGATGCCCTTCAGGTTCATCCGGAGCGCGTCGGGGTTGGATGCTTGGGCGAGCGCATTTTCCTCGGAGATCATCTTCGCCTTGACGAGCTTGAAAAGCGACTGATTGAACGTCTGCATGCCGTCTTCGGTGCCGGTCTCGATTGCGGCGGAGAGTTTGTCCAGCCGGTTGTCTTCGATGAGCTTGCGGACGGTGCCGGTGTTGATCATG
>CAZJCX010000066.1:0-10757 GCA_964544425.1 uncultured Verrucomicrobiota bacterium | reverse complement strand
TCGACGGCCGGCACGACGCTGCCGGCGATGGCGGGAACGAGGCGCTGACAGATGACAGCTTGGAGGTTGTTGGCGATTTGACGGCGGATCTGATCGCGTTCTTGGGCGGGGAAAAAATCCAGAATGCGGCCAATGGCTTGATACGCCGTCGTTGTGTGGAGCGTGGTCAGCACAAGGTGTCCGGTATCCGACGCGGCGAGGGCGGCCATGAAGGATTGGCTGTCGCGCATTTCCCCGATCATGATGACGTCCGGGTCCTGCCGCATGACGTGCGCGAGGGCGCGTTCAAAGCTCAGCGTGTCGAGACCAATTTCGCGTTGCTCGACGACGGACAGGCGGTCGTCAAAAATATACTCAATCGGATCTTCAAGCGTGATGACGTGACATTTTTCCGTCTGGTTGATGTGCTCAATCATCGCGGCGAGGGTGCTGGACTTGCCGCAACCCGTGGTACCGCATACGAGGATGATGCCGCGCGGCGCACCGGCGATCTTGGCGATCTGTTCCGGGAGGTGCAACTCTTTGAAGGAAGGAATGGCTGACTTCACATAGCGCATGGCCAGGCAAAGTTGGCCGCGTTGATTGAACACATTCACGCGAAATCGGCCGAGGCCGGTGGCGGCATAGGAGAAGTCCACCTCTTTCTCGCGTTCGAGCCGAGTTTCGAGATGGCGCGGGATCATATGTTTGACCATCTCTTGCACTTGCTCGCCGGTCGGGGTGACTTCTTGGACGGGATGAAGCTCGCCGGAAACGCGGATCGTAGCATAAGCGCCCGGCTTCACATGGATGTCCGACGCGCCCATGTTGAGGGCGAACTTCAACAGGCTATGCAGATATTCCATCGGTCAGCGCGAAATGGAGACGCGCAGCGGCGCCGCGTGACCGCTGAGGTGGGGGTGGGCTTTCTTCGGCAAATCCAGAAACAGCAACGAGACCTCGAATCCGCGCCCCTCATCCCGCCGCGCGCATTGCACCACCACGCCCCGGCAATCAATCTGTTGATCTTTGCGGACACCATGGCTCGGCACCCGCATCTCCACGCCGACCTCCGTCCACTCCGGCACGTATTGGTCTGTGGAAAATGTCAGCCCCTTCGGCCCAAGATGCACCACTTGATCCGCCACCGCCGCTGGGCGCGGCCTACTGCTGGAATCGTCTGCGGTCAGAACTGCTGAAACTTCGCGTTTGATTGCACCCATAATTTCCAACTGGCCCACCGTATCATCGGCTCCCGGCAGTGTCAACGAACCCGCCGACGTGCGCCGCTTACCATTGAATCACTGCTGCCGCCCACGTCAGTCCGCTCCCAAACACGACGAGCAGAATCAGGTCGCCTCGTTGAAAGCGACCGGCGCGCGCGGCTTCGTCCAACGCAATCGCCACGGAAGCTGCCGACACGTTGCCGTAGCGATCTAAATTGATGTACACCTTCTCCATCGGCGCGCCGAGCCGATCGGACAGCGCTTCCAAGATCCGTAAGTTTGCCTGATGCGGGATCACGCACTTGATGTCGGCGATGGTCAGGTTGCATTTTCGCAGCGCTTCCTCGGCGGCCGTCTGCATCGCCACCACGGCGTTCTTGAATACTTCTTTGCCGGCCATCTTCAAGTAATGCATCCGTCCGCTCACGGATTCTTTGGACGCCGGGTACCGCGCCCCGCCGGCGGGCATCAACAGAATGTCCGCCTGCGATCCATCTGCGCCCATGCACGTCGTCAGAATTCCGTGCGTTTCGCCGCTGCTGCGCAACACCGCGGCGCCCGCGCCATCGCCAAACAACACGCACGTGGCCCGATCCTCCCAATCAGTGATGGTGGAAAGTTTTTCCGCACCGATGACCAGCACAGTGTTGTAAGTGCCGGACGTGATGAATTGCTGGCCAATCTCCACGGCATAGAGAAAACCGGAACAAGCGGCTTCGATATCGAACGCCGCGGCACGCTTTGCGCCGACCTTCTGCTGAATCAAGCAGGCGGTGGCCGGGAACGGCATATCGGGCGTAAGCGTCGCGCAAATGATCAGATCAATATCCTCGCCGCGCACACCGGCCTGTTGCATCGCTCGCAGCGCGGCTTGCGCGCCCATGTCGGACGTGCATTCGCCTTCCGCGGCAATCCGTCGTTCGCGGATGCCGGTGCGCGTCACGATCCACTCATCGGTCGTGTCCACCATCTTCTCCAGGTCGGCATTGGAGAGCACACGGTGCGGCACGTACGAGCCGGTGCCGACGATGTGGACGGACCGCGGCGGGGATTTAGACCGGGGATTGCGCAAGTTGGCCGTGGGGGATTTTGTCATGGAACTTCTTAATCTCCGTGACGATGTGTTCGTTGAACTGGCCGGCGACAAACTCGGTGGCGATGCGGATGGCATTTTTGACGGCATTGGGCGAACTGGCGCCGTGCGCTTTGATGCAGACGCCGTTGACGCCGAGCAACACCGCGCCGCCGTACTCATCGGGATCCGCCTTGCGTTTCAATGCTTTGAATGCGCCGGCCGCAAGCAGGCCCCCGGCCATCCGCAACGGGTTGCGTTTGATTTCCTGCTTCAGCCATGTCGCGACCAACCGGGCGGTGCTTTCGCAGGCCTTGAGGACAGCGTTCCCAACGAACGCGTCCGTCACGATCACGTCGGCGACATTGTCGAACAAGTCGTGACCGTCAATGTTGCCGATGAAATTGAGGTCGGACTGCTTGAGCAGCCGGTGGGCTTCGAGGGTGAGCTCGTTGCCTTTCATGTCTTCCGTGCCAATGGAGAAAACCGCTACCCGCGGATTGGGATACCGGAGGATCTGCTTGGAATAGAGGCTGCCCATGATGGCGTATTGCACGAGGTTGGCGGGGTGCGGTTCGAGATTCGCCCCGGCATCCATGAGCACAAATATGTTTTGAGGCGCCGGCAAGATCGCTGCCAAGCCCGGCCGGTCAACCCCCTCAAGCGTCCGTAATTTCAGATGCGCTGCGGTGAGCAATGCCCCGGTATTCCCAGCCGAAACGATGGCATCCGCCGTGCCTTGTTTGACCAAGTCTATCGCCCGCGACATTGAGCTGTCGCGCTTCCGTCGTACCGCTAGCGCAGGCGCGTCGTCCATTGTGATAACTTCGCTGGCATGAAGAAGTTCAAGCCGCGAATCAGTGAAATCGAGCCGACGCAGTTCGTCTTCGATCCGCTCCTTGTTTCCTACAAGAAACAATTGGGAGACTTCACGATTATCACGCAGAGCCGCTGCCGCACCCGCGACGATGTTCTGGGGCGCGTAATCGCCCCCCATCGCATCTACGGCGATTTTCATGGCGCAGGTGAACTACGCGATGGTGACTGATTTTACCTGCCGGCCTTTGTAATAGCCACAAGCCGGACAGACGCGATGCGGGATCACTCGTGCGCCACACTGCGAGCAAAGCCCCAGTTGCGGGGCTTTGAATGCGTTTGCCGCGCGTCGTTTGGCCATTCGTTGATGTGATTGCCGCCGTTTTGGAACACCCATGAAAATTCTCCGTTTCTTACTTAAGCTTCAGGCTATCAAGCGCATGCCATTCCAAACTTCCTCGGACCGGCTGACATTGGCAGCGCTTTACATTCAAGTCAGCACCGCACGTCGGACACAACCCCTTGCAAGCCTCCTCACAAAGCGCCCGTTGCGGTAGTTCGAGGATAATATCTTCGCGGATATTGGCCGTCAAGTCCACGAAGTCCTCGCCCGTCAGCTCCTGATGGAAGACAAATTGAGCCACCCGCAGCGGTTGCCGAAAGAGTTTGAGGCACCGGCTGCAGCGCAACGTGGCTGGCGTCGTCAGCGTACCAGTCACCAGCAGCGCATTATTCTGGATCTGTGCGTGCAGGCTGTACCGGACTGGATCTTCAAATGCAACGTCCTCCTCCTGCAACTCCATCACGGCCGCCGACTCTTCTCCGTGCAACTCCTCGCCCCCGTCGGGAATGCGTTTCACGTTTACTTTCATCGTCGTCCCCCTTTGGTTCAACGCCGTGCCAGCTTTTTCGTCAATGCCTTTTCGACAGCCTGCGGCACGAAGGCGCCCACATTTCCACCGAGGCTGGCCACCTCTTTCACCACCCGCGAACTCAGAAACGTGTACTCATCTTTCGGCATGAGAAAAATAGTTTCGATGGACGCATCCAGCCGCCGGTTCATCAGGGCCATCTGGAATTCGTATTCGAAGTCCGACACGGCCCGCAATCCACGGATCACCACCCGCGCCCGCTTTCGCCGCGCGTACCGGACCAGCAACCCGTCAAACTCATCCACCACCACCCCGCGCCAACCGCGCATCGAGGCCCGCGCCAGCGCCACGCGCTCCGCCGCCGTGAACAGGGGCGCCTTTTCCGCGTTCCGCGCGATGGCGACGTACACCCGATCGAACATCGTGGCGGCGCGACGGATCACATCCAGATGACCGTTGGTGATGGGATCGAAGCTGCCCGGATAGACCGCATTGGTTTGCATGTGCGCCCCCTCTCTGTGCGACATCCTATTTCCATTTGCCCCGCGCTGCAAACCATTCTTCACAAACCCGGCCGGCCCCAGTACACTCCGTCCGACGTGAGACGCACCAAAATCATCAGCACGGTCGGGCCGCGCACCGAATCTGCCGAGATGCTGGAGCAACTCATCTCGGCCGGTGTGGATGTCCTCCGGCTTAACATGAGCCACGGTACCCACTCTTGGACTCGCGAAATCGTCGCCCGCATCCGCGCCGCCGCGCAAAAAACTGGTCGGCCCTGCGCGATCATGATGGACACGCAGGGTCCGGCCATCCGCACCGGTGACCTGCCCTTGCCACTCGAGCTCAAAGCCGGGGATGTCCTTGAACTCACCGTCAAAGGCGCCCAAAGCGAAGAAGAAAAATCGGTGGACGTCAATTACGCCAACCTCGTCAACGACATCCACGACGGCGACACCGTCCTTCTCGACAACGGCGTCATCAAACTCAAAGTCCTCGAAAAACTTCACCGCCGCATCAAATGCGAAGTCCTCACCGAAGGCGAACTCGGCAGCCGCCGCCACATCAACCTGCCCGGCGTCCACATCTCCATGCCCTCCATCACCGACAAGGACCGCCGCGACATCGAACTCGGCATCCAACTCGGCATTGACCTCATCGCCCTCTCCTTCGTCCGCGAAGCCAAAGACATCGCCGAACTGCGGCAACTCCTCCTCGAACACGGTTCCGCCGACACCCGGATCATCGCCAAAATCGAAGACCAAACCGCCGTCAAAAATCTCCTCGAACTCATTGCCGCCGCCGACGCGGTCATGGTCGCCCGCGGCGACCTCGGCATCGAAATTCCCTACGAGGAACTCCCCATCGTCCAACGCCGCATCGTCAAAAACTGCATTCGCTTCGGCAAGCCGGTCATCGTCGCCACCCACATGCTCGAAAGCATGATCGAAAACCCGCTCCCCACCCGGGCCGAAGTCACCGACGTCGCCAACGCCGTCTTCGAGCAAGCCGACGCCATCATGCTCAGTGGCGAAACCACCGTCGGCAAGTACCCGCTCGAATGCATCGAAGTGATGAACCGCATCGCCACCCGCATCGAACGCAGCGGCGGCGCCAACTACGCCGCCGACGCCGACCTCACCGACGAGCGCCAGAAAATCGTCCGCAGCGCCGTCGTCATGGCGAACGAACTCCGCGCCAAAGGCATCCTCGTTTTCACCCGCTTTGGCCACATGGCGCAGTACACCAGTTGGCTGCGCCCGGCCCACTCACCGATCTTCGCCTTCGCCAACACCACCCGCCTCGCCAACCAACTCAACCTCCTGCGCGCCGTCTATCCGTTCGTTCTCGAATTCAGCGCCGACCCCGAAATCACCATCCGCCGCGCCGAGCAGCTTCTCCGCGACCGTGGCCTGCTCACCCTCGGCGACCAAGTCGTCATCATCAGCGACATCCTCGCCCACGACAAACTCATCAACGCCGTCCAGATGCGCCTCGTCGAGTAGTCGCTGATTCACCACTCACGCAAGGCGGACTTGGATTTTGGTTTGGGCGGCGGCGTTGGCGCTCCACGCGGCGAGGGCGGGGCCGGCTTCGGACAGCGGGACTGTTTGCGTGATCATCGCGGCGGCGGGGAACTTACCGGCGGCGAGCATTTCGATGACGGTTTGAAAGTCTTGCGGCGTGGCGTTGCGGGAGCCGAGGATGTCGAGTTCCTTCATCACGAAAAGTTTCGTCTCGTACTCGACCGGCTGTTTCGCGTAGCCGATGTACACCACGCGACCGGCAAAGTTCGCCACGTCCACCGCTGCGCGAAACGTCGCGGGCGAGCCGACCGCCTCAATGACGACATCAGGCGCAGCCGTTACCGTCGTGGTGCGCGAGTTGATTGTTGTGATCGCGCCACAGCGGGTGGCGAGCGCCAGCTTCGCATCGTCAATGTCCACTGCGATCACCCGCGCGCCCCGGTAGGCCGCGCCGGCAATTGCGCCGAGGCCAATCGCGCCGCAGCCGAACACCAACACTGTGTCCCGCGCCGTGACCCGGCCGCGATCCGCGGCGTGAAAGCCGACCGTCAGCGGCTCGACCAACGCCAACTCCGGCAGGCTGAGTTGCGGGGATCGGTAGAGTTTCCGCCACGGGGCGACGATGTACTCGGTAAGCGCGCCGTCGCGTTGGACGCCGAGGGTTTGATTGAACTGGCAGCAGTTGAAGCGGCCTTGCCGGCACGCGGAGCATTGGCCGCAATTCGTGTACGGCGAGAGCGTCACCGGTAATCCTTCCGCCCATTCAGCCGGTACGTTCGCGCCGCGCGCGGCGATCACCGCGCCGATTTCGTGGCCGGGAATGCGCGGGTATTGGACAAGCGGGTTGAGACCGCGAAACGAGTTCAGATCGGAGCCGCAGTAACCGACGATGCGGACTTGCAGCAGCACGTCGTCGGGGCCGGGCGTCGGCGCGGGGATTTCCACGAGCGCGGTCTGACCGGGCGCGGTGATTTGGAGGGCTTTCATGCGGTGAACAATTTCTCCCAAAAGCCGGTCGGGATGCAGGCTCGCGCGCTGGCGATGTTCTCCGCAATCCGATCGGGTTTGCTGGTGTTGAGGGCGACGGCGACGACGCCGGGAATGGTGAAACTGAACTGGACGCAGGCATCGGCGGGCTTCACGTCGAACTCCCGGCAGACCGCAAAAAAACGTTCGCGCCATTGAAAGAGCGCGGCGTCCGTGACCGGATCGGGTTTCCGGTAGTCAAACCACGGCCCACCGGTCAAAAAACCGGCATGAAACACGGCGGAGTTGATGATCGCCACTCCCCGCCGGTGAAGTGTCGCGCAAAACTCCAACAACTCCGGGGGGTGTGAATACACCGTCAGACTGCACGCGAACATCACCCAATCGAGCGGCACAACGTCCGCAATCGCGCGAATCACGCGCCAGTCTTTCGCGCCGACGCCGACGGCTTTCACGACGCCCTGCGCTTTCAACTCGTACAACGCCCGGTACGCCTCCACGACATCCGCCATCCTGCCACCCGCCGCGAGAAACTCGTCCGGGTCATGCACCGAGACGAGCGCGGGCCGGTATGGTTCGCCGAGCAACGCGCAACCCTGTTCGTAGCACTGCCGGATCCCGTCGTAACTGATCCGGCGCTCCGCGTCGTGCTCGATGTTCGCCCACACGCCGCGCTCGAACGTCGGCTCCGCGCCGCGCAACGGCACGCGGTACCAGCCGAGTTTGTTGCTGATGACGACATCGCCGGGCGGCACGCGCAGCTCGCGCAAACATCGCCCGATCTCTTCCAGCGCCAGCCCCGCGCCGTATTTGCCGGCCGAATCCAACGCCACCGGCGCCGGCATGTGCCGCACCATCTCGCGCACCGTTGCGAGCTTCGTTTCCGCCGGCAACGCCTCATACAAATTGCCGAGACAACTGGTGCCGAATATCACCGGCGGCACCAGCACCTCTGTTTGGCCAAGCGGTTGGCAACGCATCCCGGCTCTGTGTATCCTCACCGCCCACCCAGCCGCAAGCGCATACCGCATTCCATGCAGTGGAGTCCCGTCAGCCGGCATGATACAACCCCGGTCATGCGGACGATTGACTGGCCAATCTTGAAGACCTACGACGCGGCGCACCTTTCCAAAATCGCCCTGCCGCTCGGGGGCATCGGAACGGGCACCGTGTCACTCGGCGGTCGCGGCGATCTGCGCGACTGGGAGATCATGAACACGCCGCGCAAAGGCTTCGTGCCGGGCAGCGGCTTTCAAGGGCGACCGGCGGCGGTGTTATGGTGCCGCGCCGGACGCCAACCACCGGTCACGCGGTTGCTCGAAGGTCCGATTGATGAACATCTGTACGAAGGCGCCACCGGCTGCACCGTGCCGAATCACGGTCTGCCGCGGTTTGCCGATGCCCGCTTTGCCGCGGCGTATCCGTTTGGCCAAGTGACGCTGTCCGACCGGACCGTGCCCGTGCGCGTAACGGCGCGCGCGTTCAATCCGCTCGTGCCCGGCGACGTGACGGCGAGCAGTTGGCCGCTCGCGGCGTTGACGTACCGGCTGGAAAATCGAACGCGCCAAACCGTGCGCGCGGCGGTGTGCCTGTCGCTGCCGAATTTTATCGGCCTGACACCCCACACCAACGGGCAGCCACAAGGCAATCGCAACCGGTACCGCGTCGGGCCGCGCGCGCGCGGTGTGTTTCTCGAATCGCGCGGCGTGGCGCGGCATCACAGCGGGTGGGGAACTCTGGCCCTGACCACGTCGGCCCGGACAGAAGTGAGTTACCGGACCGGCTGGGCGGATTTGGGCTGGGGCGATTCGATGTTGGAATTCTGGGACGATTTCAGCGCGAACGGCGCGCTGGTTAATCACGCGACGAAGCAACCGCTGCCGATGGCGTCGTTGGCGGTGAAGATCACCCTTAAGCCGGGCGCGACGCGCGAGATTCCATTCTTGCTGACGTGGCATTTCCCGAATCGGCTGGCGTGGCACACGAAGGATGCGGACGCCGGCGATTGTTGTGCGGCGCGGTCGGCGGAGTGGGTCGGTAATCACTACGCGACCCGGTTTCGCGACGCGTGGGACGCGGCGCAACAAGCGTGGGCGGCGTTACCGGTCTTGGAACGGCGGACGGCGAATTTCGTGCGGGCGTTTTGTGCGAGCGACGCGCCCGCGCCGATCAAGGAGGCGGCGCTGTTTAATCTGAGCACGCTGCGGACGCAGACGTGTTTCCGCACAGCAGACGGCCGGTTTTATGGGTGGGAAGGCTGCGGCGAGAAGCAGGGCTGCTGTCACGGTTCCTGCACACACGTGTGGAATTACGAACAGGGGTTGGGGTTCACCTTCGGCGAATTGTCGCGGTCGCTGGCCGAGGTTGCGTTCGGTCATTGCACGGACGAGCGCGGGCGGATGCGATTTCGCGTGGATTTGCCGTTGGATCGTCCGCCGAAATTTGCGGCGGCGGCGGCGGACGGTCAGATGGGCGCGATCATGCGTTTCTATCGCGACTGGCAGCTCAGCGGCGACGAGGAGTTTCTGCGCAGGCATTGGCCGCAAGTGCGCCGGGCGCTGGAGTTCTGTTGGATTCCGAAGGGCTGGGACGCTGACCGGGACGGTGTGATGGAAGGTTGCCAGCACAACACGATGGACGTGGAGTATTACGGCCCGAACCCGCAAATGGGCACATGGTATCTCGGCGCGTTGCGGGCGTGCGAAGAAATGGCGCGGCATCTCGGCGAGCTGGAGTTCGCGGCGAAATGCCGGCAGTTGTTCGAGCGCGGCAGCCGGTGGATGGACGGGCAGTTGTTCAACGGTGAATACTACGAACATCACGTCATCCCGCCGCAGCGCCACACCAACATCGCTCCTGAGTTGATCGCCGGCATGGGCGCGAAAAACTGGGCCGACCCCGAACTCCAGCTCGGCGCCGGTTGTCTGGTGGATCAACTCGTCGGGCAATACTTTGCCCACGTCTGCGGTCTGGGCTATCTGCTCGAGCCGGTCAACTTGAAGAAAACGTTGCGCAGCATCAAACGCCACAACTGGCGGACCAATTTCCGCTCGCACTTCAATCATCTCCGCAGCTACGTCCTCGGCGACGAAGCTGCGTTGGTGATGGCGAGTTATCCGCGCGGGAGGCGGCCGGCGCGGCCATTCCCGTATTACAACGAGGTGATGACCGGCTTCGAGTACACCGCCGCCACGCACATGCTGCGCGAAGGTCTCGCTGCCGACGCGCTCGAATGTCTCACCGCCATCCGCGCTCGGTACGATGGCAGGAAGCGCAACCCGTTCGACGAGGCCGAATGCGGTCATCATTATGCCCGCGCGCTGGCGAGTTGGGCCGGCCATCTATTCTGGACTGGCTTCCACTACTCGGCCGTCACCGGCGTGATGGAATTCGCCGCCGCGAAAAAAGCCACGACCTGGTTTTGGTCCACTGGTCGCGCCTGGGGCACATGCCGCCAGACCCGGCGTCGCGTGACGCTATCCGTACATGCGGGCGAGATACGCCTGGTGAAACTCCGGTTGCAGAATCGCGCCGAGTTTATCGGCCGGGCGGCTTCGCTGCGGGCCGGTCAGTCGTGGCAGTGGCCTCGGTGATGGGCTGGAATTGTTCCGTGGCCGGGTCGTAGGCGAAGAGTTCGCCGGTGGCGATCTTGAAGAACCAGCCATGCAGTCGCAGCGCGCCAGCCGCCAACCGCGCGGCGACCGCCGGATACGCGCGGAGATTTTCCAGCGCGAACAGGACGTTCTCGAGCCCGCGTCCGGGCACGGGCAGGTCGCGC
>CAZJCX010000065.1:13877-15882 GCA_964544425.1 uncultured Verrucomicrobiota bacterium | reverse complement strand
CCTCTGGTTCCACCGGCAGGAACAAGCCAAGGCCGACGCGCGCAAACCTGAACCGGCCAAAGCATAGGCCGCACGCTCGTGAACAAACGCTGGGTCATCGCCCCGCCCGACCCGGCCGCGGCCGCGCTCGGTTTGTTGCCGCCTCTCGCGCAGACCTTGTGGCACCGCGGCTGCCGGGACGCGGCCACGGCCCGGCAATTTCTCCATCCGCAACTGCGCGACCTGCGCGATCCGCTTGAGCTGCCGGCCATGACGGCCGCCGTGGAACGCATCCTCGCCGCGCTCGCGGCCGGGGAACGAATCGCCATCTACGGCGACTACGACGTGGACGGCATCACGGCCAGCGCGTTGCTGACGCGCGTGCTGCGCGCCGGCGGGGCCAACGTCACCAACTTTCTGCCGTCGCGAACGGACGAAGGCTACGGACTCAGCCCGGATGGCTGCGCCCGTTGCGTCCGGGAACACAACCCGCGCCTGCTGATCGCCGTGGATTGCGGCACCAGTTCCGTGAACGAAATCGCCGCGCTGCAGCAGGCCGGTGTGGACGTGATCGTCCTCGATCACCACGAACCACCGGCCGACCTCCCGGCCTGTGTTGCGCTGGTCAACCCCAAGCTCGTGGCACGACCGTCACGGTTGTGCGCGGCCGAATCGCACATGCGAGACGCGTGTGGCACGATGACATCCCTCGCCTCCGTCGGCGTCGCCTTCAAACTCGCCCACGCCCTTGCAAAAGCGTCCGCTCCGCTCCGCGCGGCCGTGGACTTGCGCGAGCATCTCGACTTGGCGGCCATCGGCACCGTGGCCGACATGGTGCCGTTGACCGGTGAGAATCGCATCCTCGTTCGGGCCGGTCTCGACCGGCTCCCGGCCTCGTCCAAGGCCGGGATTCAAGCGTTGCGGGAGGTGGCCGGGGTGACGGGCGAAATCAATGCCGGTCACATCGGCTTTCGGCTCGGCCCGCGCATCAACGCCGCCGGGCGGCTGGCTGACGCGATGGCCGCGCTGGAATTATTGCTCACAGACGATGCGGCGCAGGCCGGCCAGTTGGCGCGGTTGTTGGACGAACACAACCGCGACCGGCAGGCGGTGCAGGAGCGGATCGCCAAGGAAGCGCTCGCGGCCGTTCCGGCGGACGACCGCGTGATCGTCGTGGCGAATGACGACTGGCATACCGGCGTGGTCGGCATCGTCGCGTCGCGCCTGGTGCAGCAACATTACCGGCCCGCGGTCGTGATCGGCTCGGAAGGGAAAGGCTCGTGTCGCAGCATCCCCGGCTTCAACATCGTCGCCGCGCTCCGCGACTGCGCGCCGTTGTTGGAGAAATCCGGTGGGCACGAGTTGGCGGCGGGCCTCACCATGAAACCCGGCAAGATCGAGGAACTGCGCGCGGCTTTGAATCGCCTGGCCGCGCCGTTGTCCGCCGAGACGTTTACGCCCGTCCTGCGCGTGGATGCGGTGCTGCGACTGGACGGTCTGACGGAAGAATTCTTCGCACAGTTGGCGCAGTTCGAACCTTGCGGCATCGAGAATCCAACACCGTGTTTCATGGTCGAGGGCGTTCGGCTCCGCGGCGCGCCTCGTGTGGTCGGCAAAAATCATCTGCGATTCACCGTCACCGATGGCGCGACGACGGCAGCAGCGATCTGGTGGGGCATGGCCGATCGGGAACTGCCGCGCGGCGAGTTTGATCTTGCGTTCGCGGCGGAGTTGGACGATTTCACCGGCACCCCGACCGTCCAGTTGCGCGTCCGCGACGTGCGCGCCTGATTGCCGGTGGGCTTGACGGGGTGGCATGATTTACGGATTATCGCGGCCATGGAATCCACCTCTCAACTGTTGGCAGGCAAGACCGGGATCGTGTTTGGCGTGGCGAACAAACGTTCCATCGCGTGGGCAATCGCACAGGCGTGGCACGAAGCGGGCGCGAAGCTGGCCTTCACGTATCAAGGCGAGCGGCTGAAGGAGAACGTCGAGGATCTCGTCGGGACGTTCGGGGCGGGGA
>CAZJCX010000065.1:13586-13823 GCA_964544425.1 uncultured Verrucomicrobiota bacterium | reverse complement strand
AGCAGGTCGGGAAAGATTTCGGTAAGCTCGACATCTTGCTGCACTCGGTGGCGTTTGCGCCGAAGGATGCGTTGGAAGGCCAGTTCATCAACACGAGCCGGGAGGCGTTCCGCGTCGCGCACGATGTAAGCGCGTATTCGCTGGTGGCGCTGGCGCGGGGAGCGTTGCCGTGGATGACCCAAGGCGGTTCGATCATCGCGATGACCTACTACGGCGCGGTGAAAGTGGTGCCGCATT
>CAZJCX010000065.1:523-13563 GCA_964544425.1 uncultured Verrucomicrobiota bacterium | reverse complement strand
AAAGCCGCGCTGGAAGCCAGCGTCCGCTATCTGGCGTACGATCTCGGTCCGAAGAGGGTTCGCGTCAACGCCATCAGTGCGGGCCCGGTCAACACGCTGGCAGCGCGGGGTATTGCCGGGTTCACGGCGATGCTCAAGCATTACGAAGAGCACGCGCCGTTGAAGCGCAATCTCGAACCGCGCGAACTCGGGTCGGCCGGACTGTTTCTGGCCAGCGACATGTCCACCGCGACGACCGGCCAAGTGCTCTACGTGGATTCCGGGTACGAGATCATGGGGATGTAACCCCGGTAACCCCATGGTCATCGGGGTGCTCCAACTCGAACTCAGCATCCCGGGCGCGGACTCGCTCAAGGCGAAACGGATGGCCCTCCGCAGTGTCAAGGATCGCATCCGGCAGGGATTTAATGCTTCTGTTGCCGAGGTGGACGACAACGAATTATGGCAGCATGCCGTCTTGGCGGTGGTTACTATCTCGAACGACAAGCGGTTCGCCAACCAGGTCTTGTCCAAAGTTGTTGATTTGGTTGAACACTCGCACGACCTAGTGGTTGAGGACTACTCGCTGTCCTTCCTGTGACATGTCCAATCGTCGTAAGTGGCTGAATATGGTCGCCTTGACACGCTGCCAGCCGCACCCTATGAACAGGGCGATACTCGTGGCTTGACGTTTGCTAGTCACGCTGTGAACACTGTCCGCGACGGAGTTGACATGTCGTAGCCGCAACGTCACATGGCGAAAGCAAAAATTTTGGTACTCGACCAGGATATTTCTTGGTCGTTGATGATTTCGGAAGCCCTCATCAAGGAGGACTACGAAGTCTTTTCCGCCAATCGCGCCACCGACGCCCTACTCCTGCTCCAAGTCCGCAACGCCGACATCATCGTCGCTGACATCAACCTGCCGGATACCGACCCGACGTCGTTCCTCGAACAACTCCGCCAGCAACACCCCGACATCAGCTTGATCGTCTGCACCGGCCGCCCCACCATCGCTCAAGCCGTCCACACCATCCGCCACGGTGCCCACGATTACCGGGAAAAAGCGGTGACTCCCGACTGCATCATCGGCCTCAAAGAATCCGTCGCCGCCGCCCTCGCCGAGCGCAGCCGCGACCTCCGCACAGTCAAAGCGACGGACCCCCGCCAGCGCGGCCTGCTCGCAACGCCGGCCCAAGGTTTCTACGGCATCGTCAGCCAAAATGCCCAGATGCACGACATTTTCGAGTTGGTGCAAACGATTGCCGACAGCGTCGCCAACGTCCTCATCTACGGCGAAACCGGCACCGGCAAAGAACTCGTCGCCCGCGCCATCCACGAAGCCAGCGGCCGGCATGGCAAACCATTCGTCACCATGGATTGCTCGGCGCTGGCGCGGGAATTGATGGAGAGCGAGCTTTTCGGCCACGAGAAAGGCGCGTTTACCGGGGCGCACGACCGCCACATCGGCCGCTTCGAACGCGCCAGCACCGGCACCCTCTTCCTCGACGAAGTCGCCAACATTGACCCCGCCATCCAGGCGAAATTGCTCCGCGTCCTCCAATCCCGCACCTTCGAACGCGTCGGCGGCCAGAAATCCATCTCCGTGGACGTCCGCATCATCGCCGCCACCAACGTCCCGCTCAGCGAACTGGTCGCCGCCGGCAAGTTTCGCGACGACCTCTATCACCGGCTCAACGTTGTCGAAATCAATCTCCCCCCCCTCCGCGACCGCGCCGAGGACATTCCGGTGCTGGCGCTCGAGTTTCTCAAACGATTCGCGAAACAAAACGGGAAAGATGTCCGCGGCCTCACCGATCCCGGCCTCAAGTCCCTATGCGGCTACCGCTGGCCCGGTAACGTCCGCGAACTCGAAAACGTCATCCTCCAAGCCGTCGTGCTCGCCAAGTCACCGCTGCTCGACGCCGCCGACCTCCCGCGCCGCATCACCCAGCCGGTCGACGGCCAGACCGCGCTGCCCACCAAACTGACGGCCCAACTCGAAGAACCAGAAAAGCAGATCCTCATCAACGCCATTCGCCAGCACGGCGGCAACATCAAGCGCACCGCCGAAATGCTGGAAATCAGCCGCACGACCCTCTACGCCAAGCTGAAGAAGTACCAGATTGACCCCGACGCCATCCGGTAAGAATCACGACTGCGCTGACTTGGCTTCCAGCGCGGCGATCCGGGCCGCCACTTTCTTGGCCTCTTCTTTCTTGCCGAACCGATTCAGAGCGCCCAGCTTGATGCGTAATCTGCCGAGCGGACTCATTTTCTTCCGCCGCGTTGTTGCTTTCTTGGCCCACCGGGCGGCGCGGGCTTTGGCGAGCGCGCGCAGACGCGCCGGCGAAGTTCTCGTCCCGCCGGCCACGCCGGTCAGCGCGGCCAACGCTTGGTTAATCTTCTTGGCTTCCGCGGTCAGTTCGTTGATCTGGGAAGCGATTTGCGCGACTGCAATTCTCGGACAGCATTGGCTAACATGGAATCCTGCTTTCGTCGTTAGAGTTTTCACCGCACGTTGCAACGTCCCTCATCGCAGGCGAACCGCCCGTCAAAGCGGTGCCTACCGCCGCATCTTACAGAATGACCGGAAAATACGAACACTTTTTCTGGCGCTGCCAGCGTGGCGACGACGGCTCAGGATGGTTTGGCGGTCCGCGGCTGCTGCGGCCAGATCAGCGAGCCGACCACGGACAACACCAGCACACCCACGACCACCCCCAGCGCAATGCCGATGGGAACGTGGAAGAAATGTGAGCAGATCATCTTGACGCCGACGAAGACAAGGATCAGCGACAACCCGTAGTGCAGGAGATGGAACATGTTCATGACCCCCGCCAGCGCAAAGTAGAGCGCCCGCAGCCCCAGGATCGCGAAGACATTCGAGGTATAAACGATGAACGGATCATGCGAGATCGCCAGAATCGCCGGGATGGAGTCCACGGCGAAAATCAGGTCTGTCGTCTCCACCACCAGCAGCACGACCATCAGCGGCGTGGCGAACCGCCGCCCGTTCTGGATCGTCCAAAACCGATCGCCGTCATACTGGTTCGTCACGGGAAAGAATTTCCGGAACAGCCGCAGCACGGGGTTTTGGTCAGGATGGATTTCTGTGTCCTTGGAAAGGGCCATCTTGATCCCGCTGTAGATCAGGACCGCGCCGAAGACGTACACCACCCAGTCGAATCTCTGGATCAGCGTCACCCCAATCGCGATGAAAATCGCCCGCATCACGAGCGCGCCGATGATGCCCCAGAACAAAACTTTGTGTTGGTGTTCGGGGGCGACGCGGAAATACGAGAAGACCAGCAGGAAAACGAAAATGTTATCCACGCTCAGCGATTTTTCGATCAGATAGCCGGTCAGAAACTCCAGCGCCTTCGCCTGGCCCAGCCAGAAATAAATCAAGACGTTGTAGAGCAACGCGAGCGTGATCCACACCGCGCTCCAGGAGAGCGCCTCTTTGAGTTTCACCGTGTGCGATTTCCGGTGAAACACACCCAAGTCAATGGCCAGCATCGCCAGCACAAAGACGTTGAAGATAATCCATTTCCAAGCAGAACCGGGCATGGGCGCGGATAGTAGGCACGCGCTTCACGCCCGTCAATCAGAACTGGCGTCGCCGCAAAGCCGCTGGCCGGCAGTTACTCGGAGACCACCGGCACCAGCAGGGGCGCGGCGCCGGTCGGCGCGGGGTCAGGGCGCGCGCCGATTGTGAGTGAGACGGATTGCTCCATTCCACGGCGCAGAACGGTGAAGTCAAGAGTGTCACCGGCGCGGCGCAGGAAGATGCTGTCGAGAACGTCCGCGAGCCGGTGGACGTGATTGGTGCCGACGCGCAGGATTTGGTCTTGGTCCTGAAAACCGGCGCGAGCCGCCGGGGTGTTGCTCATGACTTGGCGGACGTAAATCTGCCAGCGATTCAACGGGGCGGCGGCCACCAGCGGGGCGCGCTCGCGTTCCGTCACTTCCAAGCCGACCCACGGGTGTTGCGGGTGGCCGGCGCGACGGATGTCCGCGAGCACTTTCTTGGCGGCGCAAATGGGCAGCGCGTAACATTGATCGCTGAGGTGAGCGGCGACGACGATGCCGACGACTTCACCGCGCGCGTTCAACATCGGGCCACCACCTTGCCCGGGGTTGAGTTTGCAGTTCGCCCGGATGTGACTGGTCGGGAAGAGCTGGTCACCCCGCCGAATGTCCACGCCTTGAATGAACCCCACCACCGGACCGAGCGGCAGATCGTACGGAAATCCGAGCGCGACGACCAGAGAGCCGACCGAGAAGTCCGGCGCCCCGCACAAGGGCAAGGCCGGGAAGGCGGCATCGCGCTTTTCCGCTTTCAGCACGGCGAGGTTGACGCGCGGACACCGGCCGAGGATGCGCGCCGGGAGTTTCTCGTCCTGCCATTCGATCCAACAGGTGTCGGCATCGCCAATGACCGTGCCGGCGGTCAGGACAACGCCGTCGGCGCTCGCAAAGAATCCCGTGCCGACCCGATGCGCTGGCGAGAGCGGCAGGTCGCCGATCTGGATTTGCCGGTGCGCGTGGATTTTGACAACGGACGGGCCGGCCTTGGCAAGGACGGTTTTGACTTCGGCTTCGACGCTCTCCAGCAAGTTCGCCGGCTCCGCGCCGAGTGGGCCGGCCGCCAGCAGCGCGGCGGCGAGGAGGTTAGAAATTCGCGCGGACTTCATAGCTCACCGGGGTCATCGGCACTTCGTCCAGCACGTACCGGGGGGCGGCCGGCGCGGGGCGGAGTGCGGACGCCGTGGTGAGCGTCAGCCCGCCCGGCAGCGTTTCGGTCGCGGTCGCCGCGGCTTCGAGGGAAAGTTCGAGGGCCGGGGGAGGCGGTTTGGCGAACACGACGAAGGACGGGCTGGGAAAGTCGCGCGCGGCATGAACAGCTTCTTGCGAATTGCGCAGGCCCATCCAACTGAGGCCGGCAACTAGCGCGATGGCACACGCGCCGGTCAGGCCGAGCCGCCACGAGCCGGTCACGGATAGGTTGCCGAGATTGGCGAAGCGTTCCCAGACGGTGGGCTGGTTGTCGGCGGCGGCGAGCCGTTGATGAAACTCGCCGAGGAAATTGTCGAAATAACCGGGCGGCGGTTGCTCGTGGCGTTTCAGGGCGAGCAGGCGTTGGAGTCGGATGCCGCGTTGGTGGGCGACCCGGCAATCAGTGCAATCGGCCAGGTGATGGCGCAGTTCGGAGGCCACGGGCTCGGTGAGCCGGTCGCGGGCGAGATCGTCGAGCCAGAATTGGACGTCGGCGCATTGCCATTCAGTAGTCGGCTTCATACGTAATCGCTCAGTAACCCTTGGAGTTGTTGGCGCGCGTAAAACAGGCGCGAGCGCACGGTGCCTTCCGAGGTGCGCGTGGCTTTCGCGATGTCGGCGTGCGTCATGCCTTGGATGTCGTGCATGACGACGACGGCCCGGTGGTTGGCGGAGAGTTGCTGCAGCGCGGCGTGGAGGCGGCGCTGCAATTCGGCCAGCCCGGCTTCGCGGCGCGGGGTGACGTGCGACATCAATTCGACGAAATCAGGATCGGTCTCGATGCCGGTATCCACGTCGTCGAGGCTGAAAAATTGGCGGCGGCGGCGGCGTTTGAGATGGTTGAGGGTGAGGTTGACGGCGATCCGGTAGCTCCACGTGTAGAAGCTGGAGTTGCCGCGGAAGCTGGACAGTTTCCGGTACGCTTGGATGAACGTGTCCTGCACGAGATCGTTGGCGTCCTCGTGGTTGCTGGTCATGTGATACACGGTGGCATACAGCCGTTGCTTGTACCGTTCGACCAGCACATCGAACGCGGCGCGGTCGCCCCGTTGGGCGCGCGCGACGAGCGTCTCGTCGTCCTCGTGTTGCGGCACGGCCGGCTGTGCGCTGGGACCGCGCGGCGCAGCGGGCTTCGTGAGGTGAAGTTTTTCGAGCAGGTTCATGCCGCGTGCATCAAGGTTCGGCTTTGGGCGGAGAGATAACGCAATAAGCCGGCCAATGTTTGGGTGTGCGGGTTGGCGGCGAGGACGCTGAGGCATTGCTCGGCGCGGGCGATGTAGGAGTCAATGGTGATCAGCGATTTGGTGACCACGCCGTTGCGGGTGACCAGCGCGTGCAACTGTTCACGGTCGCGCGGCTCGTCGCGGAAAATCATTTCGCCCAGCGACCGCCGCTGGTCGGCGTCCGCCTCTTCGAGCAACAACAAATAGGGTAGCGTCAATTTTCCTTTTTTCACGTCGGTTCCCAATGACTTGCCGGCTTTCCGTTCTTGTCCCAAAATATCCACGCAATCATCGTAAATCTGGTAGGCGATTCCCAGATTGGTTCCGTATTCTCTCAGGGATTCGACCACGGTGGGGGGGGAACCGTTCAAACTGGCGCCCAGCTCACAACTGACGGCGAAGAGGGCGCCGGTTTTCATGTTGATGATGTCAATGTACTGGTGCTGGGCGAGGTTCACGTCAAACCGGCGTTCAGTCTGGAGAATCTCACCGGCGCAAACGGTATTCGTCGCTTCGCTGACGCGCCGGCAAATTTCCGTGGTGGGGTAGCTGGCGGCGAGTTTGAGCGCGTGCGCAAACAGACAATCGCCGAGCAACACGCTGATCTCATTGCCCCACTGGGAATTGGCCGTCGCCAATCCGTGTCTCAATTTTGCTTCATCGAGAACGTCGTCATGCACCAGCGTGGCGATGTGGATCAACTCCACGATCACCCCCAGCGTCAGATGCCCGTCGTAAATCCGGCCGGTCGCGCCCCCAGCCAACAGTGCCAGCGTCGGCCGCAGCCGTTTGCCACTGCCGCGTAACACGTAATCCACATACGGCCCGACGCGCTTGTCGAACCCGGCAACCTGTTCCGTCAATTCTTCCTCCACCCGCCCAAGTTCCGCCGCAATGGGCTGAAGCAGATCCGCCAACGGCGGGCGAAGTTGGTGTGCCGGCGCAAGTGTGGGAGCGACCATGATGCGCCCACTTTACGAGGCGAAAAAAACAGTGTCAACCCGCCTTTCACGCCGTTTTCCCGCTTGACCGGCCGGGAGTGGCTCCGCACACTGCCGGGGTGAAACGATGGTTGGCATTGGCCGGCATGGGCCTGCTCACCGCCTGCGCGCGCGGACCGGAGCAACAAGCTGTTCGCCGCAGCGAAACCGCGCTGGCAGCCGGTCAGTCCGACGCCGCGTTGCGCGCAGTGGTGGAAGCGTTGGCGACGACGCCGGACTCCCTGCCGTTGCACCGGCAACTGGTGATCGTGTTGCTGCAGGCGGATCAGTTACCGGCCGTGCGCGAAGTGTTGGCGCGCTTGCCGCCCGGCGACCCCGCGCTCGCGCGGGCGCTGCGGCATTCCAACGGGACGGTGCGGACCCACGCGGCGAAATTGGTCGCGGATACACCGGCGCTGGTGCCGTTGCGCGTGGTGATTCGCGGGATGGAAGACGGATTGCCGGAGGTGCGGAGCTTCTGCGCACGGGCGGCCGGCAAACGGGCCGACCGGGCGGCGTTGAAAGGGTTGTTTCGGCTGCTCAACGATCCCAGTTGGTCGGTGCGCGCGGACGCGGCGGATGCGTTGGCGCAGGTTGGCGATCCGCGCGCCGCGGGTTGGTTGATTTACCGGTTGCGTGACTCAGACGGGTTTGTCCGCTACCGGGTTGCGACCGCGTTGCACTCGCTCGCGTGCGCGGAGAATCAGGCGACGCTGCGCCGGGGGCTGACGCTGCGGGGCGCGCGGGAGGAGTTGGCGGTGGCGGTGGCGCTGGCTAAACTGGGCGACGCGGCAGCATTGGGGCCGCTTACGAATTCATTGAGAGACGCAGATCAAGAAACGCGGCAGCGCGCCACCCGCGCGCTGGAACAGTTGACCAAAGCCGGGCAGGGTGAAGTACGGACGTTGGCGGCGCAGGCGTTGCAGACGGCAGCCCGGTAGCGGTTCAGGGCTTGTCCGGCAGTTTCTTGGTGAACTCGATGATCTTGTTCAGGGCGTCGCGAAACTCTTCCAGCCCCGTGATCGGCACAATCACCGCATCGCGCCGGCCGCCCACTTCCTCGATGATGCGGAGGAAGCGTCCGCGCGGATTCTCGCGCAGGTCAAACGTGATGTGCTTGCGTTCCACCCGAATGCTGTGGCTCTGCAATTGTGTATCCACAGAATGCACGCCTCCCGCCCGTGGCTGTGTCAGTGTATCCATATCTCCTCAGAATTATCTCCCCGCAACGCGCGCGACCCCACGTACCCCCTCGAACACGCGCACCTTGTATCCGGTTCAGAACCAAAGGTCAACACCGCAGATTTCAACCGTGAAACACCACCATCTTCAACTCGGTCATCTCCTCCACCGCATACCGGGGACCTTCCTTCCCAAAGCCGCTTGCTTTCAACCCGCCGTACGGCATCAAATCCTGCCGCCATTGCGGCCCCCAGTTGATGTGGATGTTGCCGCTCTCCAACTCCCGCGCGAACCGCAGCGCCGTCCCCACGTCCTCCGTGAACACGCCGGCCGCCAACCCAAACCGGCTGTCATTCGCCAACGCCAACGCCTCATCCACCGTCTCGAATGACGTGAACGCCACCGCTGGCCCGAACAATTCCTCGCACGAAATCCGCATCGTCGCCCGCACGTCTGCCACCATCGCCGGCGCGATCACCGCCCCGCGCCGCTCGCCCCCGGTCACCACGCGCGCCCCGCCGGCCACTGCTTCGCGAATCCAGTTTTCGACCCGCACCGCTTCCGCCTCGCGGATCATCGGGCCGACCTTCGTCTTCTCGTCGAGCGGGTTGCCGGTCGCCAACGCCTCCACTTTCGCCTTCGTCGCCGCCAGCACGTCGCCGTACACTCCCCGGCTTGCAATCACCCGCTGCGTCGAGATGCACACCTGCCCGGCATTCGAATACCCCGTCGCCGCCACCGCCGCCGCCACCTTCTCCAAATCCGCATCCGCCATCACAATAATCGGCGAGTTGCTGCCCAACTCCATCGTCACCCGCTTGATCCCGGCCACCTGACAAATCCGTTCCCCGACCGGCACACTGCCGGTAAACGTAATCTTCCGCACCCGTTCATCCCGGCACAACAACTCGCCCAATTCACCGCCCGGCCCCGTCAGACACGAAATCGCCTCGCCCGGCAACCCCGCCTCCAATAACGCCGCCGTCAGTTTCAGCGCCGACAACGGCGTCGCCGACGGCGGCTTGATGATCACCGCGTTGCCGGCTGCAATCGCCGGCCCCACTTTGTGCGCGACGAGGTTGAGCGGAAAATTGAACGGCGAAATCGCCACCACCACACCGCACGGCACCCGCAACGTGAACCCCAACCGGCCTTCCCCGCCCGGCGACGCATCCAACGGCACCGTCTCCCCATGAATCCGCCGCGCCTCCTCCGCCGACAACATCAACGTCTGCACCGCCCGCCCCGCCTCGAACCGCCCTTCCGTGATCGGCTTCCCCTCCTCCAACGTAATCGTCCGCCCAAACTCCTCCGCCCGCGCCTCGATCAACTCCGCCGCCCGCTTCAAAATCCGGTACCGCTCCCACGCCGGCAGCTTCGCCATCACCTTCGCCCCCCGCACCGCCGCCGCCAACGCCCGCTCCACCTCCGCCTCCCCCGCCCGCGGCACCGTCTCCACCACCGAGCTGTCGAACGGATGAATCACCTCCGTCGTCCGCCCCGTCTCCACCCAATCCCCGCCAATGCACATTTTCATAAGCGCGTCTCCTCGATCCTCATCCCTCGCTTCCGCAGTTCTCGAAAAAATTCCGGCACCGGTACCGCGACCTCCGGCGGCACCGCCCCGCGCATGGTAATCCGGCCGTCCGCGATCATCTGCGCGACGATGGAGGGGGGACAGCCGGTATCCACGTCGCCCGCGCCCGCCGGCCAACGCCGGTTTGCCCGCGCATGACAGTCCACAATCAAACTTGTGGGAGCGCCCTTCCGGGCGCGTCCGGCGGCGCGGACGATCACCCGCGCGACTTCGTAATCGTGGGGCACGCGTTTCGGTACCGGGAGGCGCGCCAAGTCTTTCACCGTCCAACCGGCTTGCAGCCGTTTCAGTACTTCGCGGACGAACGGCCGGTCGAGGCTCACTTTGAAATCGCAATACTTCACTCCCAACGTCCCCGGCAGCGTGGCGACCTCACTGTGCCGCGTCCACAATGCCCACACCTTGCCGACCGGCTTGGGGAACGCGACGCGCTCCCAGCCGGATTGCGGTTTCACCTGGCGAAATTTCCCCCGGTCGAAAACGTAGGCCGGCAGGGTCAGTTCCTCGACGATGGTCTGGGCGGAGTAAGGGAAGAAGAAACCGGTCGGCCACCGGTTCAAGTCGCGGCAGCCGACGCGGATCTTCAACGACCGGGCGCGTCCGCCCAGCTTCTCAACCGCATACCGGCTCATGACGTTGGTGATGCCGGGCGCGCAGCCCATGCCGAGCACGGCGGTGAGACCAGCGCGCTGAAATTGCCGGTGGAGCTTCAACTGTTTCCGCGTCCACGTGAACAGCCCCCCCAAGTCCACGTAATGCACCCCGGCGCGCAACGCGGCGCGCATGACGTGGAGGTTGAAATCGTGTTGGGTGCAGTTGATCACCACGTCGTGGCCGCGCAAATTCAACCGGCGCGCATCCGCAAACGCGCCGCGCACCCGCCGGCTGCGAAACGACTGGGCAGACGCGCGGGCTGCCGCCGCGTTGAAGTCGGCAACGAGGATCCGGTTTCGGGGATGGGACTCGAACAGGTCGCGCACGACGACGCGCCCAATGGTTCCCACGCCCCCGAGCACGAAAAAACGCCGGTTCACACCGGCAGTATGCGACCGGCGGGCCGGAGCGTCAACGCTTCCGACAAGAAAGTGGCTCCCCGACCTGGACTCGAACCAGGAAATACGGCTCCAAAGGCCGCTGTGTTACCAATTACACTATCGGGGACTCACGAGCGCCTCGGCGGCGATGAACCGGGCCACTTGCGTCCACATGCTCGGACCAAACCGGGCGCGAATTTGTTCGGCTGCTTTCTCGGCGACGGCTTTGGCGGCGAACAAGCCAAACACCGTCGCGCCGCTGCCGCTCATCAACGCACCCGCCGCGCCGGCGTCGCGCAACGCGCGTTTCAGCAAATCGAGCACAGGAAACTTTTTGACAGAGGGCGCTTCGAGCGAGTTGTACAATGCGCGACTCACCCCCGCCAAATCGTCCGCCGCCAGCGCACGGGCCAGCAGAGTAATGTCGGGCGGCTTGGCTGTCAACGTCCGCGCCGCTTCGGCCCACGCGCCGTAGGCCCATTTGGTCGGGATGCCGAAGCCGGGGTTGATGAGCAGGACGGTGGCGGAAAGTTTCGACGGGATTGGCTCGACGATTTCACCGCGCCCCCGGCAGATGGCGGCGCCGCCGCGCAGGAAGAAATTGATGTCGGACCCGAGGCGGGCGGCGACCGGGTCGAGTTGTTCGACGGGGGCGTTGAGTTGCCAGAGGCGGTTGAGGCCGGTGAGGACGGTGGCGGCGTTGCTGCTGCCGCCGGCGAGACCGGCTGCGAGCGGAATGCGTTTTTGGAGGATGATCTTGGCGCCTTTGTCCGGCTGAAACGTCTCCTGCAACGCGTTGGCGGCGCGCAAGGCGAGATTCGTGTCATCCACCGGCAGATTTGGATTATCGCACTCGAGAGTGGTGCTGGTTTTGCGGAGTTGGAGCGTGATGGTGTCGCCGAAATCGAGCGGCACCATGATCGTTTCCAAATCGTGATACCCGTCGGGCCGCTGGCCGGCGATGTGCAGGAACAGGTTCACCTTGGCGGGCGACAGCAAGGTGGCTTGGGTCGCGTTCCGCCCGCGTGGCGCTTGTGTTGGCACGCCGGTTTGCCTACCATGCGCTTCCGATGAAATCAAAGATTATCGTCGCGCTCGACGTGGACCGGTACGAGACGGCGGCGGATTTGGTCACGCGGCTCGGCGACGCGGTGGGGATGTTCAAGGTGGGCAGCCAGCTCTTTACCCGGTGCGGTCCGCGCATCATCGAACACATTCACGCGCAGGGCCGGGCTTGTTTTCTCGATCTGAAATTTCACGACATTCCGCACACGGTTGCGAAAGCGGTCGAGTCCGCGGCGGCGTGGCAGGTCGCGTTGCTGACGGTGCACACCGTGGGCGGCGAGGAGATGCTGCGCGCCGCGGCGGCGGTCCAACCGCGTCCGCGGTTGCTGGGAGTGACGGTGTTGACGAGTGTGGCCGGGGATCAACAGGCGGAAGTGGTGCGGCGGGCGCGGCTCGCGCAGGCGACCGGATTGGACGGCGTGGTGGCGTCGGCGCACGAAATCGTGCCGTTGCGGGCGGCGTTGGGCAGGGAGTTTTTGATTGTCACGCCGGGAATCCGGCCGGCGGGCGCGGCGGTCGGCGACCAGAAACGGGTGATGACGCCCCGGCAGGCGATCGCCGCCGGAGCCAGCTATTTGGTGATCGGGCGACCGATCGTGGCCGCGGTGGATCCGGTGGCGGCGGCGCGGGACATCGCGGCGGAGATGGCGGGCTGACGTTCAAAATTGTCGCGGCATACCGGGTGCTAAAAATGGCGCCGGTATGTATCTGGATTATTACAGCCTGCGGGAGCCGCCGTTCAACATCACGCCGGACCCGAAGTTTTTGTATTTCAGCGCGAAGCATCAGGAGGCGTTCAACCATCTGTTGTTCGGGATTCATCAGCGCAAAGGTTTCATCGCGCTGACCGGCGAAGTGGGCGCGGGCAAGACGACGGTGTGCCGCAAGCTGCTCGAGGAACTCGGGCCAAATTTTCAGACTGCGCTGATTCTCAATCCGTGTTTGGACACCGATTTGTTGCTGCGGGCGATCTGCGCGGAGTTTGATCTGGCAGTGCGCGGCGACGACCGGCTGTCGTGCTTGCAGGCGTTGAACGAGTTTGTCTTGGCCGAGGCCAACGCGGGGCACGACGTGGTGTTGATCATTGATGAGGCGCAGGACTTGTCCAACGAATTGCTCGAGCAAGTCCGGTTGTTGTCGAACTTGGAGACGGATCACCAGAAATTGATGCAGATCATTTTGATGGGCCAACCGGAAT
>CAZJCX010000065.1:0-513 GCA_964544425.1 uncultured Verrucomicrobiota bacterium | reverse complement strand
ACGGCGTGGCCGGCGCAGACTCTTCGTTGATTTTGGGCCAACCGGAATTGCGCGACAAACTGCTCCAGCCCGAACTCCGGCAACTCCGCCAGCGCATCACCGTCCGCTACCATCTCAGTCCCCTCGACGTGGCGGAGACGGGCCATTACATCCAGCACCGGCTCACTCTGGCCGGTGCCAACGGCCGGCCTGCGTTTGACGCCGCCGCCGCCAAACTGATCCACAAATACTCCGGCGGCGTCCCGCGCCTCATCAACGCCGTGTGCGACAAAGCATTGCTGGCTGGGTTCGTCATGCAAACGGATTTGATCAACAAGAAGCTCATCAAGCTCGCCATCGAAGAGCTGGAGGGCGTGTTCGCATGAGCCTCATCAACGAAGCTCTCAAACGGACGCGCGACGGCTCGTATCGGCACGGCCCCGTCCCGGCTGCCACGGCTCCCGCCTACCGGGTCGCGATGCCCGCCCGCGATTCCACGACGACGCGCCGGTACCTTGCCGCGACCGGCTTGCT
>CAZJCX010000064.1:8249-15993 GCA_964544425.1 uncultured Verrucomicrobiota bacterium | reverse complement strand
GCATACGACTCGCCCATGTTGTTGTGAGCGCTCCCATGAACCCGGATCCGATACCGGTATCCTTCCTTCATCGGCGGCAGATCGAAACTCTGCCGGATCAACAACACATCGTTGTCGCATACCGTCTGCGGCGCGCGCTTCGCGACCCGGTGGGCCGCCCAGTCCGGCAACACCACTTTCTCGGCACTCTCGCCGAACGGCGCCGGACCACTCTTCCAACCGGCCTGCTTGGTGTCGAACTCCGGCGCGAACCAGTTCTCCAGTCCGGCCGGCAACGTGATCATCAGCGCGGCGGACTTGCCTTTCGCTTTCGGTGCTTCCTGCGCATCGGCCTCATCATCTTTCGCGGCAGCACCGGCGATGATCCGGTTGGGATGACCGGGCAAGTCGAAGCCGAAATACTCCCACCTGGCATTCCGGATGTCGCCACCGAACGGCTGCCAATCGTAATCGCGGACGCCGGCCACTTGATAGTATTCCACCACGGTGTCCACGATGTCGTTCAGGAACGGCGTCGGCTTGGCCGGCTTTTGTCCCTGGATGGCGGCCTGAATGATCGGCTGATTTCTGGGGTTGCCGAGGAAAGTCGCCAGTGAACTTTCGAGGATCAATGGTTTGATCGCCGCCCGGTGCGCGGCTTTCTGCTCGTCAGTCGGCTCGATCTTGGCTGCTTCGGCAGCGACCGCCGCCGCTGTCTTCGCTTCCCGGTCGGACTTCGGAATCTCCGCCGCGTCACCGCCCAACATCCGCACCAGCGCGCGCCCCATCGCTTCGCCGACAAGGAGGTACGTTTCGGGGTTGCGGTTGTAATGGTAATCCTGCGAGGTCGGCGACTCCTCGACTTCGCGCCAGAAATCCCGGGTATCCACCGATGCCACGTTGCCGGCAAACTGGGGATGTTGGTTCGGATCGCCCACCGCCATCTGCGCTTCCCAGACACCCTTCCAATTGCCGGTGTTGATCCGGTATCCGTGGAAACCAACCGTCGCCACCACGACCGGCATCTTCGGCGCGTTGAATTCCTTGCGGAGATCATGGATCAAATTGACCAAGTGCTTCTCGTATTCTTCCTTGGTCGAGCCGGAATCCTTGTGTCCCTGAAACCAGCCGAACCCGGCAATCTCATATCCCTGCCCCGCATAGCCGGGCACGACCTTGTCGAGCTTCGCGAGCGAGTCGCGCACGCCCTGCACCATCGCATTGTACTCGTAGCTCTCAAACTTGTTGTTGGGATCAGTCCGACCACTCGACGGCGGACGGAAATCGAACTGCAACGACCGGTTGCCCATCGCCGTCTTGATGATGAGTACCTGCTCGTCGTGGAACGTGCCCATGACCGCACCGAATCCCAGTTCTGGTCCGATGCTCTTCCCGTTGTTGGAGGTCGCCGAGAGCGGTGAACTGGCCCGCGTCGGGAACAGCCGGGGATCGATGTAGGTGACATCGTTGCGCGCCGTCCACTTGCCGGCCTCGTCAATGAGATACGGGAACTTCTTGTCGCGTTTCGTGAGCGTCACGAGATCGCCGTGGGCCGGGATGTCCACGCGCTCCAGCCAGAACTTGATTGCCGGGATTGGATACCGCTGGCCGGCTTCGAGCGTGACTTTGTTCGTGCTTGTCGCCGAACCGTCCCGGACGAAATACGTCCCCGTGACCGGCACTTCATACTGTCCCTCGACCACGCGGAGCCGATCCACAACCACCTGATCCGTGACGGCGCCGCGTTCATTCCGCGTGATCACCGTCACGCCGGGAATGATGGCGGGATCGGGAGAGTAAAACACGCGCGCAAATTGCGGGCGCGCGCCGGTGAGGTCGCCCATGCCGACCATGTTCGATTGGCCGGCCAGGATGTACACCTTGAGCGGCTTTTTCAGATTGCCGGGCTGGTCGTCGGGACGCGGGAGATCTAGCGGAATCGTCGCCGCCATGCCGGGCATGGTCAGGAGTATCGCCAGTGCAACGAGCTGCTGCAGGCGGTCTTTATCCATAGATCATTTGATCGGCGTCAGTGTGAAATCCTTGATGCTGACGCCGCGGCTGCCGTCGCGGATGGCGAAGTTGAGGACATTTTGGCCGCGAGCCAAAGTGATCTGTACCGGGGGCGTGCTTTTCCAAAGCCCGATGGTGTGGGGCACGCCAACCTCAGCCGGTTCTTTGTCGCCGTTGACGGAGATCTCAAATTCCTGACCGGTTTGCAGGGTCGCGACCCGCGCGGTCAGGGCGTACTTGCCAGCCTGCGGGGCATCCACGAGGTATTCGGTCTTAAAGCCGCCCCGGGCGTGGATTTGCAGGCCACCGGCATGACTCGGCATCGTGGAGAAGGGGCCGGTCGGTTTGCGATTGGCAACAGCCGGCACGGTGATGGTGCCGTCGCGATTGAGTACGGGGCGTTTGTCGGATTCGGAGGTTTGGGTGTGCTCGAATTTTTCTTTGTCAGGCGATTCATTCGCTTCGCCGAGTTCTTGGCCGAGGGGGCCGAGTTCGACGGCTTGCGCGGCGACGGCGATGGCTTGATACCGTCCGACGTTGCTCCAGAAACCGCCTTCTTGCTTTTTGCGTTCACTGTAGGCCGGTTCGCCGAGAACGCGGCTGACCCACCGGGCACGCAAGACTTTCGGATAACCCTTCGCGTGTTCGCGGGCTTGCGTTTCGAGCAGGAATTCGGCGCCGCTGAGTGCGGTGTCATCCTTGTCCCACCAACTGGCGTTGAAACCGGCACCGAGATTGACGACCCAGCCAGTCGGAGTCCAGTGGCTCAAGGCGGCATGTTTGTGTTGGGTCACGCCCCACGTGGGGATGCCGAAACTTTTCAGGATGAACCGGCCAAAAAACGCGCGCCGGCCGCACACGCCGCCGTTCATGGGAATGTTTTGGTAGCTTTGCAGCGAAGGCAGGTCGTTGCCGACATCTTGTGAGCCGTATTTGACCTCCGTCTTGACGGCGGAGACATACCGCCAACCGTAGTTTGGATTCGTGATGTGGTCGGGCCGGTAGGTGCGGAGCATTTCGCGGCCCCACGCCAGAATTTCGTCCGGCGCATCGCAGTCCACGACGTGCCGGTATTCCCAAGTAGTGAGGTCTTTGAAGGCGGGATCGAGTTCGCCGGCCAAGAATGCCTTCTCGTAATGAAAATAGCGTTTGACCGGGTCCACGGTGGCCGGCGCGTCGGTGGCATTTTGGGGATTGGACTGTTTGATGGGCGAGGCAAGCTTGAGACTGGTGGCGAGGGCGAGCCGCTGGAGAGCGCCGCTATTGGCTTTGGGGCTGGCTTTCTGGATCGCCGTGTAAATCTCCATCGCGCGACCGTACTTGCCGTACTCCGCGCCGCCAGCCATGAGCATGTCTTTCATCAATTTGTGGTCGGCCAGAAGTTTCTCAACCAGGGCGGCGTGCTCTCGGCTTTGTTGGGCGAACTCCGCGAGTCCGCGCGGGGTCGCTTCGGTCAGAATGGTGGCTTTGACCAGTTTTGCGTCGAGGGTCTCACTCGACAAGAAACGGTCTAAATCCGCCAAGAGCGCATTGGCGGCGGCCCGTTCAGTGGCGCGTGCTTTGGCAAGCGACTCCTGAGCGGCTTTGCTAGCTTGGGTCGCTTGCGCTGCATCCGCTTTGGCTTTATCCAGAGCGGCCTGCCGTTCCTTGAGCGCTTGGAGTCCCTCGGCTTTGTTCGCCTCCCACCTGGCCAAATCATTTTTCGCCGCTTCGCGTTCGGCCTCGGTGTTCGCTGCCTTCAGCGCGGCCTGCGCTTGGGCAATGCCCTTCTCGGCGCCGCCGATCCATTTGCCTTTTGCGTGTTCCACCAAGCCTTGGGCGGATTTTACTTTGTCGAGCGGTTGCTGCGCAGCCTGGGCGTCGGCCGTCGCCCGTTGGACCGCTTCGCGGGCCGACTGGAGCGCGGCTTTCTTTTGCCCGGACACCACCGGCACGGCGGCGGCGATCTCCTCCCGCAGCGTCGCCAGCGTGGACGCGTACTGCGCGCGTAGCTGTTCACCGGCCTGGCCGAGCTGGTCTGGCGGCGCGGATTGGGGCGCGGCCAAAACCGTCTGGAGGACACCCCCCGCAAGCAGGGCGATCAGGGACAAAACTTGAAACTTTTGTGGACTATGCATTTTCTTGTTTTCCTTACCCGCCGGTTCGATCAGCCGAACCGGTCAAGGTGCCAATATAGACACGCTCGACCGGTGGAGTACCAGACACGAGCTGCGACAAACATACCCCATGAACCCGTCAGCGATCGGGCGTCATGCGCGGCCATGTCCCGGTGGGATGGCTTGCCGAATACCAACGCGTATTCAAGTTGTTTGGTTGTTTGTCCGCGTGGCGCCGCGAAAGCGGCCCCACGCACCACGCCAGTGACAGCGCGGGACGAAAATGGATTGGTTGCTTCTTGCCACGCCGTCCGGCTTTTCGTTAAGGTGCCGCTTCGTCATGGCAACTACCATTCTTGTGGGCGCCCAGTGGGGCGACGAAGGCAAAGGCAAAATTATTGATGTGCTCACCGAGCAAGCCGACGTCGTCGTCCGCTACCAAGGCGGCAACAACGCCGGGCACACCGTCGAAGTCGGCCCCGAAAAATACGTCCTCCACCTCATCCCTTCCGGCATCCTCTACCCCGGCAAGCTCAATGTCATCGGCAACGGCGTCGTCGTGGATCCAGTGGCGCTGCTCGGCGAAGTCGAACATCTCCGCGACCGGGGCGTGGCGGTGGACAATAATTTGTTCGTCAGCGACACGGCGCACATGGTCTTGCCGTACCACCGGCTGCTCGATGTGATTCGCGAGGAGCAGAAGGGCAAACGCAAGATCGGCACCACCAAACGCGGCATCGGCCCGGCCTACTCCGACAAGGTCGCCCGCACTGGTCTGCGGATTGGCGACCTGCTGGCACCCGACCGGTTTGCCGACCGGCTCAAACGCAAAATCCGGGAGAACAACGAAATCTTCCGGGCGTTCGGCCACGGCCCGATGAGCTTCCAAAAGATTTACCGGGAGTACCACGCCGTCGGACAGAAGCTGAAACCGTTCATCGCCGACACGGTCATGTTGCTCAACCGCGCCGTCCGCGACAACAAAAACATCCTCTTCGAGGGCGCGCAGGGGACGCATCTCGACATTGATTTCGGCACGTATCCGTTCGTCACCAGTTCCAACGCCACGGCGGGCGGTGCGTGCATCGGCAGCGGCATCCCGCCGAATCGGATGAACCGCGTTGTCGGCGTGATGAAAGCCTACACCACGCGCGTCGGCGAAGGCCCGTTCCCCACCGAGTTGCTCGACCAGCAGGGCAGCGAACTGCGCGAGACCGGCAAGGAATTCGGGGCGACCACCGGCCGGCCGCGCCGCTGCGGGTGGTTCGACGCCATCGCGACGCGCTACGCCGTGATGGTGAACGGCATTGACGATCTCGCGGTGACCAAACTTGACGTGCTCGATGCGCTGCCAAAGATCAAAGTCTGCGTCGGCTACAAACTGGGGAGCAAACTCATCGAAACAACGCCGACGGACGTGGATGTACTCGCGCGCTGCAAGCCGGTCTATCAGGAATTCGCTGGCTGGCAATGCCCCACAAAGCACATGCTGGAGTTCGACCAGTTGCCGAAGCGCGCCCGGATCTATCTCCAACGCATCGCGCAACTCAGCGGCGCCAAACTCAGCATCATCAGCGTCGGCCCGCGCCGGGAGGAGACGATTTTCTTGTGACGACGAAGGTTCCCCGCCATGTGGCCATCATCATGGATGGCAACGGACGCTGGGCCAAGCAGCGCGGGTTGCCGCGCCTCGAAGGCCACCGGGCCGGCGCGGAGAGTGTGCGCGCCATCGTCCGCGCGTGCGGCGAGTTGGGGATCGAGTACCTGACGTTGTATGCCTTCTCGGTCGAGAACTGGAATCGCCCCAAGCCGGAAGTCTCGGCCTTGATGCGACTGCTGGAATTTTATCTCAAGCAGGAGATCCCGGAGTTGAACAAGAACAACGTCCGGCTCGCCGCGATTGGCCGCTTGCACGAACTGCCGCTGCGCGCGCAGAAGCAACTGGAGAAAAGCATCGCCGCCCTCAGCCCGAATACCGGCCTGACCCTCGTGCTGGCGCTCAGTTACGGCGGCCGGGCGGAGTTGGTGGATGCGATGCGCGAGTTGGGCCGCGACATCAAAGGCGGCCGGCTCGACATTTCCGGGATTGATGAAGCCGCCATCGCCGAACGGCTCTACACCCGCGGCATCCCGGACCCCGATCTCCTGATCCGCACCAGCGGCGAGATGCGCGTCAGCAATTTCCTGCTCTGGCAAATCTCCTACGCGGAGATCTACGTCACCGAAACGCTTTGGCCCGATTTTCGCAAGCCGCAGCTTGAAGCCGCGGTCGCCGACTACAACAAACGCCACCGGCGCTTCGGCCGCGTGGGTCTCGCGGAGGAATCGTGAGCGACATTGATCCGGCCACGAACGCCGCCACCACGCTCCCGCCATCCCGCTCCGGTTTCCGCTGGCGGCTGATCAGTTCGATTGTGCTGTGGGGGATCATGCTCGCGGTGATCTTCTGGCTGCCGCCGACGGCGCTGTATGTGTTCATGAACGTGGTGTTGGCCGCCGCGATCTGGGAGTTCTACCGGATTTGCGAGGCGAAAGGACTGCGGACGTATAAAGTGTGGGGCACGCTGGGAACCGTGGCGCTGATTTCCGGAAGCTGGTTCATTTTCGGAATGGACCGGTACCGCTGGCCGTCGGACTTTGCGGCATTGGCGGCCGACTTCGATATTTTCGTTCTGCTGGTGTTTGCGCTGGGCGTTTTTCTCCGGCAATTCCCGCAGAAACTGAACCCGGAAGGCATCACGACGATGGCGGTGACGTTGTTCGGGCTGATTTACGTCGCGTGGCTCGGCAACTTCATCACCCGCATCAACTTCGCCTCCGCCTACGGCCGGTACTTTGTGATGTATCTGGTGGTCGTCACCAAGTTCACCGACATCGGCGCGTACCTGATCGGCTCCACGCTCGGCCGCCACAAGATGATCCCGCGCATCAGCCCCAAAAAAACCTGGGAAGGCACCGCCGGCGGCATCGTGTTCGCGATGGGCAGCAGCGTGCTGGCCCTCCACTTCATGCCGGCCACACTCGGCGCCTACGGCCTGACCATGCCGCACGCCGTCATCCTCGGCCTGTTGCTCGGCGGCGCGGCGGTTGTCGGCGACCTCGCCGAGTCGCTCATCAAACGCGAAGCCGGTGTGAAAGATTCCGGCACCATCCTCCCCGGTCACGGCGGCGCGCTTGATCTGGTGGACAGTCTGCTCTTCACCGCGCCCCTGCTCTACGTCTATCTCCGGTTGTTCGTGGGATAGCCGGCTTGATTCATGTCCACCGGCAATGATGTTCAGACTGTGGCGGCGGGCGATGACCGCCGCGCCGCTCACATCGCACAACTGGCGGCGCTCACAGAGCGGCGCCACCATCGCTTCCTGCGTGCGCGGGGCGGGGCGATCGTGTGGCGAAGGTGGTTCATCTGCTTGCTGGTTGCGACCGGCGGCGCGCGGGCGGAACCCGCGCTCCCGCTCGTTGAGTTGTCGGCGGCGGAGCAGGCGTTGGTGCGCGGCGTCACCGAGAGCGTCACGTTGCAGCGCGCGTACAAGCCGACGGCATTCGCCGGGCAGATGGCGCACTTTGATTTTCTGATGCGAGACATGGTGGCGTGTTCGGCGTTGGCCCGGCAACTGGGCTTGGACCGCGAGGCGCTCCAGGTCGTAGAGGACCGA
>CAZJCX010000064.1:7191-8188 GCA_964544425.1 uncultured Verrucomicrobiota bacterium | reverse complement strand
ATGCAGCGGCTGTTGGCGCAGGACGGCCGGTATCTTTACTATGTGGCCGGCACGGAACGCGGCTTGTTCGAGGCCCGCGGCCGCGGCGTGGCGCTCATCGAAGCGCGTTCCCTCGCGCCGGGACAGTTGGAATACCGGGCGCAGTTATTCGTGCGGGTGGACAACACTGTGTTGGCAGCGCTCGCCAAACTGTTTCAAGTTTTTCTCGGCGGATCGGTGGACAAGAATTTCGCCCACATCATGCGCCATCCGGTCGCGATCACGGAACTGGCCGTGCGCGATCCGCAGCGGATCCAAGCCGCGATCGAGCGTTTACCGGCCGACCAGCGCGCGCGGTTCGTTGCGTGGGACCGTTAGAACGTGCCTTCGAGTCGCAGTGCGGCGAGTGGGGCGTCGTCCACTTTGGTCACGGTCGCGGTGTCGCGCTGATCAAACCCGCGTTCAAACTCCTGGTCGAAGGCGTAGCCAATGCCAAGTGACACGTCTACAAGCTTGTTCACCCACCGGACCCCGCCGAACGCGCGTCGGGCGGAATAAAAAAGCCGCCGGTTGTCCACGCCATCAATCGAGAACCCGTCTTGGGCGCGGGTGTACTCGGCAAACACGCTGAGGTTGCCGGTGAAGTACCAGCTCACGCGGCCTTTCAAGTCCGTGGGCAGGGTGTACGTCACGTCCACTCGCAATCTTTCCAGTGGCCGCCAGTACGCGCCGCCGAATGGCACGCCGACGACCGCGATGAACTGGTCATTCAGCTTGCGCCGGTAACTGGCGTAGGGCAGCGGGAAGTCCGGCAGGAACGCGCGGTGACCGTCGTACGACAAGCCGAACATCCACTCCTCGTCCGCCGACAGTTTCCGTGCAAAATGGACCGTCCCGATGCCGTACAGCGCTTCTTCATCATCGAAATGCCCATCGTTGGCCGTGCCCGCGCCGCCCAACAGATAAATCTCCCAGTCGTTTTCCAGTTTCGCCACCCGACCGCCGGCTGCTCCATGGC
>CAZJCX010000064.1:6466-7181 GCA_964544425.1 uncultured Verrucomicrobiota bacterium | reverse complement strand
TCACGTCCCAAAACGTCCCGTTGATCGCGGCCAAATTGGAGTCCACCGTCAGCGACAAAATCCGGTAGCCCAACACCAGTTTCGGTTCGGTTGATTCCCGGTCGAGCTTGATGCGGCCCGTTGAATCCCACGCCCAGACACTGGCATCGGTCCCGCCACGCGTGTCGGCGCGTTCCTGCACGACCACATCATCGCGGGTCTCGGCCCACAGCGGACCGGTCGACCACGGTTTGACGAGGATGCTCGGATGCGTTTGCGCGAAGGTCGCCGGGCCGGCCACCAACAAAAAAAGAATCAGCCGTCGAATCATGCGCACAACACTACCGGAGCGGCACCGGCCTCACAAGCGGGAAGTCGCGCCCACCGCTTCCCGCGTGACAAGGCGTGGCCGGATTGCTAGAACCCGCCACAACTAACGAGGAGACTATGGGATTGATTCAGGTTAATCCGCGCGGCGACGGCTTCATTGACACAGCCACCGGTAAACGGTTCGTCCCCATCGGGGCGAACTACGCAGCGATGCTTGACGTGGTTCATTACAAGGGCAAGCTGCGGCGGTTCACCAACCTGTTCGGTGTGGATCGCGAGACGGAGACCGATCCCCTCGCGGAAGCCGCCAAGTACATGCAGAAAATGGGCGACCTCGGCCTGAACGTGATCCGCATCTGGACGGAGCCGCACGATTTTTTCCCGCTCGGCCCGCGTCTAGATCCGG
>CAZJCX010000064.1:4986-6449 GCA_964544425.1 uncultured Verrucomicrobiota bacterium | reverse complement strand
TCGACCGATTCCTCGACATTTGCCGGCAGAACGGCATCTACGTCAGCGTGGGGATGCACCTCGCCGCCAACCCGACCGGCTGGCCGTTCCATAATTTTCAGCCGCCACACCAACAGCTACTCCTCGACCAACTGTACTTGTTCGGCAGCCGGTGGGGCAAACACGAGCAAGTCTTCTCATGGACCATCGTCGGCGAAGGCCAACTTCCGTGGTACACCAAATGGCTCGCCGATCAATGGCCGCACTGGCTCCAGTATTGGTACAACGACGACCTCGACCTGCTCCGCCAAGCGTGGGGCCAGTTGCCGGGCGTCCACTTTAACTCCTTCCTTGACGCCCCGGTCCCACCCCGCAACGTCGGCGCTTGCCTCGGCATTGACCGCGTTACCTACGGCCGACTGCACGAGCTACCGGCCGACATCTGGGCTGGCTCGACGTGGCGCTACGATTGGCGGCTGTTCCTCGAACACATCGGCGCGCGCCGCGTCCACCAGGAAGTCGGCATCCTCCGCAATGCGGGCGCGACTCAAATGATGACCGTCGGCGCCAACTCGTGGACTTTCCCGAACCTACCGGCCTCGCAGATGACGATGGGTTACAATCCCTATTTCCTCTGCGACAGCCTCGACTATTTCTGCGAGCACAACTACCCGATGCCGCAATGCCTGCCGGGTGGCTTCGGCAATCCGCTCGACAGCGAGGAAAATCTCCAACGCTGGCTGACCTCCAACGAAATCATGGGCCGCATCTACACCAGCCTCGGCAAGCCGGTCATTCTCGAAGAATGGGGCTGGTACGGTCCCGGCACCGCTGGTTTTGCCGGTGTGGACATGGGCACCCGCACCGCGGCCGACCAACTCCGGTACTGCGACCGGCGGATGGAATCCATGCAGCATTTCTTCCAGGGCTGGATGTACTGGATGCACCGCGACATGCCGCACGACGGCGACCTCACCCAAGTCAGCGGCCTGTTTCGCGCCGACGGCGCGATCAAACCGTGGGGAAAACGCTATGGCGAATGGGCGCAGCGTTTCCACCAGTCACCGCCCGCCGTTGCCAAAGCCAAAACCACCGTGGATCTCGACATGAAACGGATGCTGACCGACGATCGGTTCCACGAGACGTGGTGGCACGAGATGGTGAGCGACTATCCGGCGCGCGGTCCGCTGGATTTCCGGTATATCTTCGAGCGCAAACCCGCCGCCGACTGGCCCAACGACATCCGCCAACTCGACATCCAGACCGGCCAACAAGATTACTGGGCGAAGTAATCAGCGCACGCGCTTGGCATCGCCCCAGAGATGTTCGAGGCTGTAGCGCGAGCGGACTTCGGGATGGAAGAGGTGAACGAGGACGTCGCCGTAGTCGAGGACGATCCAGCGGCTCGCCGAATCACCGGCTTGTTTATGGGCCCGGACCCCATGGTCGCGCAACCCGGTCGCCAAGGCCGTCGCCAACGCTTT
>CAZJCX010000064.1:4182-4928 GCA_964544425.1 uncultured Verrucomicrobiota bacterium | reverse complement strand
GCGGACGTCGTCGGGAAGCTGGATCTTTTCGCTTTCGGCTTTCTTATCGAGAATGAACTCGCGGCACTGCTTGGCGAGCGTGAGGGCGGGGTTCTTGATGGATGATTTCACTGATAAAGTTTGCGGCGGCGAATGTAGCGGAACACCGCGTCCGGCACAAGATATCGTATCGAGTCTCCCCGCTGCACCCGGGCGCGAATGTCGCGGGACGCGATTTCGCACACCCGACCTCGAACCACCCGGCAACGCCGCGCCAGCGGCCCGGTCGGACGAAACCCCGGTCGCGCCAGCGCGAGAAACCGGCAGAGTCGCACCAGCCGGTCGGCCTCTTTCCACGTGTGCGGTTCGCGCACGCTATCCGAGCCGATGATGAAATAAAACGCGGTGCGCGGATACCGACGGCGCAATGCGGTGATCGTCTCAATTGAGTACGACCGGCCGCCCCGTCGCAATTCGATGTCATCCGCTCGAAACCGGCGTTCGCCGCGCAACGCCAACTGCAGCATCCGCCATCGGTGGGCCGCGGGTGCCAGACCCGGGGCCGGCTTGTGCGGGGGCGTCGCCGACGGGATGAACCAGACTTCATCCAGACGTGCTCGCTCCAACGCCGCTTGGGCGATGAGCAGGTGGCCGAGATGCACCGGGTTGAAGGTGCCACCCAAAATTCCAATTCGTTGCCGCCGCGCTGTCACAGCCGGTAGGTGTAGCGAACCGATTTGGTTTTGACACGCACAAAACCCGCGATA
>CAZJCX010000064.1:0-4142 GCA_964544425.1 uncultured Verrucomicrobiota bacterium | reverse complement strand
GGGCTGCTCGGCGCGGCCCTCGTCATCGGTTGCGGTCGCTCCAGCGAGCCTGTCGCCTCCGAAGCCCCGCCCCCGCCGCTGCCGATCAAACGCGAATCGCCGGCGGCGATACCCGACGATCCGCCCGCGGCCCCCGGCGCTCTTGCCAACCACCAGCCCGCGAGCGCCACGTTGCCGGCGAATCTGCTGCAGCAGTATCAGCAACACTGGAACGATCCCGATGAACGCGCGCAGTTGATTGATGCCGTGGCGTTGCACGCGCTGGAATCGGAAGACAAGCTGGGCGCGGTACGCCACTTCAGTGAAATGTTGCGGCTGGAAACCACCCCGGAGTTGAAGGTCACCCTGCTCGACGAACTGGGCACATTGGAAAACGCCGCGGCACTGGAGCCGATCCTCCGGCATCTCCAAGCCAGCGAACCGGAAGAAGTCCGCGATGCGGCGACCGCCGCCGCCGAAGCGATTCTCACTTCGTTTGCGTTTGCGGATGAAAAGCCACAAGTCGAGCAGATCACCCCGCTGTTGGACGCTCAGTATCCGGCCACGCTGCGCGAAGCCGCCATCACCGCGCTCGAAGACATTGAGGACAAGCGCGCCATTCCGCATCTGCAACGGTTGCGGCAAGACCCCGACGAAGCCGTGCGGGCTGCGGCCGAGGCCAGCATCGAGTGGCTGCAGCAGCAAAAATAAAGGGGAGGGTTTTCACCCTCCCCTGAAAACATCCGAAACCGCGTGGCGGTGTGGCGCCGTTTAGTCGTTCACGAAGAACGGAGGCTTGGTCGAACGCAAACTGCCGGAGCGGAGAATCCGATCCACGCCGTTGGAGCCGTTCACAGAATCATTGAGGACACCGCGGAGCTGGCCATTGACGCGGGTGACCACGCCGGTGATGAACGAATTGCCGTCGCGGTTGGTGAGAATGCCCGTCGGCTTGAAGGTCACCGTGCCGAGGAGCGAAACCGCCGCGAAGTGATCGTTCGTACCGTCGCCATTCCAGTCCACATCCACCGGGTCACCGGTCTCCATGTCAGCGGCGAAGGCGTAACTGTTGGTGCGTGTATTCACGGTCTTCGCCATGATATAGCTCGCCAACACCAACGATTGCGTGCCCGCCGCATCCTGCCGGTCCACGCGGTTGCTGAGCGCAAAATCCCATTCTTCGATCTCGATCGTGTTGGCTGCCAGATCAATCGCCATGACCAACTGATTGCTCACGCCGGTGGTGAAATTCGTCGTCCGCAACGAAGTCGTTTTACCCTGCGTCGCTTCCGAGCCCGTGATCACGATCGGAATCCGCTGCTTGACCGCATCCACCCGCGCCACAGCGAGCAACACCAAATAGACCATCAACCCGACTGCTACCTTCTTCATTGAATCTCCTTTGATTTCTGCTGGTTGCTTACTTCCCGTACAAGGTGGGGAATGTAGGCCGGTATCCCCGCGCTGGCAACCTGTTTATCCGCTAATAGACAAACGCGCCCAGTAGCACCAAAATCGCGCCCATCCCCAACCCCGCCCCGCAAACCGCCCGGCACCGCGTATCGCTGGCCATCAACCACTGCAACGCATCCCGGCAATGGTTCGGCGCCGCCGCCATCCAAATCGCCGCCACCACCCAGACATACGCCAAAACCGTCACCACCAATCGCCACGGCGACTCGTGCAAATCCGCCGCGCGCACCGCCACGTTGGCCACCAACAACATCAATGCCGCCGTCGCCCGCACCGCCAGAAACTGCTCCGCGCAAAAAATGATCAACAGAAACGCCGTCGGCACTCCCAACAAGACCGGTGTCCGCGCCCACGCCCATTCGTCGGTCGCCGCCCCGTACATTCGGTACCCCGCCCACAGCGCCACCACCAGCATCACGGCGCGGCCGATCCAAACTGACCGGGGAAACTGCAACGCCGCCGCCCGAAACTTGCCGGGTGCCACCACCCCCGGCAGCCGGGTCGCCATCAAAAAAGTCCCCAACGCCACGGCCACCACCGGCAATGGATTCGTCGCCCACACACTCGCGAGAGTCGCCATCATAATTGAATCACCGGCTCTCCATACAATGTCGTCGTCGTGCTGCCGGTGATTTTCACGGGCAACAACCCGCCTCTCTGGCGCTCCTGACCGTCGAACACCACGATATCATTGCGCCGCGTCCGCCCCAACATCCGCTTCCCGCCTTTCGTGCTGCGGCCTTCCACCAAAATCTCCACCGTCTGTCCCACCAGCGCCGCGTGCTTTCGTTCCAAACCGGCGTTCAACTCCGCCAGCAACACCTGATTCCGTCGCTCCTTTTCCGGCAGCGGCACATCATCCGCCAACTCCGCCGCGGGCGTGTCCCGCCGGGGCGAATACTTGAAAATGTACGCCTGATCAAACTCCGTCGTCCGCACCAATTCCGCCGTCGCCGCAAAATCCGCGTCCGTCTCGCCCGGGTATCCCACAATGATGTCCGTTGTAATCGCGATCCCCGGCCGCGTCGCCCGCAACTGCGCCACCACCCGCTCAAACCACGCCCGCGAATAGCCGCGTTTCATCGCCTTCAACATCCGGTCCGACCCGCTTTGCACCGGCAGATGCGCGTGTTCGCACAACTTCGACAAGTCCCGGTACGCCGCCACCAAATCATCCCCAAAGCCTTTCGGGTGCGGCGACGTGAACCGAATCCGCTCCAACCCCGGCACCGCGTTCACCGCTTCGAGCAACTGCACGAACGCCGTTTTCCCGTTTTTCTTGGGGATCGTCTTCCGCCCGTAACTCGTCACGATCTGGCCCAGCAACGTCACCTCGCGCACCCCGGCGGCCACCAACCCTTCCACCTCCGTCACGATCTCCGCGATGCTCCGGCTCCGTTCCGCGCCGCGCGTAAACGGCACGATGCAAAACGAACAAAACATCTCGCAGCCCTGCATGATGCTCACAAACCCCGTCACCGCCCGGTCGCCATTCGTCCCCGGCACATGATCGCGAATGGCGGACTCGCTCCCCGCCTCTTCCGCCACATCCACAATCGCCCGCAACTCCGCGTCATACCGGTCCGCCGCCGCCGCCCGCTCCGCAAAAATCCGGTCGAGATACTCCGGCACGTGATGAAACCGCTGCGTCCCCACCACCAGATCCACTACCGGCTGCTGCGCCGCCAACGCCGCCCCCCGGCTCTGCGCCATGCACCCGAGATACCCCAACACCAACTCCGGCCGCCGCCGCTTCCACTGCCCCAGCAAGTTCATCTTCCCGATGGCTTTCTGCTCCGCCAAATCGCGCACACTGCACGTATTGAGCAAAATCACATCCGCCTCGCGTTCCGACCGCGCCACCGCATACCCGCGCTGCCCCAACAACGCCGCGACCGCCTCGCTATCGCGCTCGTTCATCTGGCAACCGTAGGTTTTGATGAAGACCCGTTTCACAGCCCGCGCAGCATACCCACCCCTTCCCCTCCCCGTCAACGCCTGCCCCACTACATTCCACCCTGCCACGCGTGACGTCGGTGGCGCGAGCGTCCTCGCGAGCGGGGGCCTCGCAGGAAGTCCGGCCCGACACGCCGGGCACATAGGACTTGTCGCGGGCGAATCGGTCGGTACAATCGGTGACGTTTATGAGCGATCCCGTTCGACAGATTTGTGAGATCATACGCCGCGAAAAATCGTTTCTCGTGCTGACACACTACCGGCCCGACGGCGACGCTGTGGGCTCGCAACTGGCGCTCGTGTTGTGGCTGAAGCAACTCGGCAAACGCGCCGCGGCGTGGAACGACGACCCCGTCCCCGCCAAATTCCGCTTCCTGCCGGGCGCCCATCTGATCCGCAAACCACCGGCCAAGCCGCAGCGTTTCGACGTGGTGATCTCGATTGATTCTTCCAACTGGCAACGAGTCGGAACCGCAGCGAAGAAAATTGCGGCGCGCAAACATCTGCTCAATCTCGACCACCACGTCAGCAACGAACGCTTCGGCGACATCAACTGGATCGTCCCCGCATCACCGGCCTCCGGCCAGATTGCCTACGATTTGATCCGGCGCAGCGGCAGTCCGGTGACCCGCGACATCGCGACGTGTCTGTTCGCGGCGATCTCGACGGATACCGGCTCGTTCAGCTACGCCAATACCACCGCTCGCTGCCTGCGCGTCGCCGCGGAGTTGGTG
>CAZJCX010000063.1:14267-16242 GCA_964544425.1 uncultured Verrucomicrobiota bacterium | reverse complement strand
GGGTACGGCCCGACCACGCGCTTCCTGAAAAACATCGTCGGCCTCTGGATTTTGCAGGAGTGCCGGCGCGACTGGGCGAAACGCGGACCGGAATTGTCCTACGAACAATTGGTCAAGCTGGCGGGTGAGGCGGCGCCGCTGCGCTCCCTCATTCATCCCAACGCCGCGCGCTTTCTCAAGCCCGGTGACATGCCGCAAAAGGTCGCCGATTACTGCCGCGAGACCGGACAACCGGTGCCCGCCACGCCCGGCGAGTTTGTCCGCTGCGTCTGCGAAAGCCTCGCGTTGTTGTACGCGCAGACAATGCGTGAAATCGAAACCGTGACTGGCCGCGCACTCAAGGCGCTGCACATCGTCGGCGGCGGCTGCCGCAATGAACTGCTCAACCAACTGACCGCCGACGCGACCGGCGTTCCCGTCCACGCCGGCCCGGTCGAGGCGACCGCCATCGGCAACATGCTCATCCAGGCGCTCGCGCTCGGCCACCTCGAATCGCACGACCAACTCCGGCATGTCGTCCGCAATTCGTTCCCGATCACCACGTATCAACCGCGCGACGCGGCCGTCTGGCCGGCCGCCGCCGCGCGATTCAAAATCCTACCGGGCACATGATCGCCCGCGAGATATGCGACATCGGGCGGCGGCTGTGGGAGCGTGGTTACGTGGCCGGCACCGACAGCAATATTTCCGCGCGGCTCGCGCCCGACCAGGCGCTTCCCACGCTCATTTCAAAAGGCTTCATGAAACCCGCCGACCTGTGTGTCGTGGACATGGCCGGCAACCAAATCCGCGGGCGGCGCCAACGCACGACGGAGATTCTCGTGCATTTGGCGATCATGAAAACGCAACCGCTGGCGCAGGCGGTGATTCACTGTCACGCACCCCACGGCACCGCGTGGGCCGCGCTCGCCACTGCGCCACCGGCCGACATTTTCCCCGAGAAAGAAGTCTGGCTTGGTCCGATTGTCACCGGCTGACGGGGACGGTGGAGTTGGCGGACGTGGTCGCCCCGTTGTCGAAACAGCATTACGTCATCCTGCTCGCCAATCACGGGATCGTCACCTGGGGCGCGTCGGTCACGGACGCGTACTACCGGGTGGAAATGCTGGAGGGATATTTGCAGACGATCGCGATTGCGCAGGCCACCGGCCAGCGGCTCCGCCGGCTGACGAAAGCCCAACTGCGCCCGTTGCTGGAACTGAAGCGGCGGCTGGGTTTGGTGGATCCGCGGCACGCGGCTTGTCATGCCGGGGAGGTTTGCTACACTCGGTGGCGTGGAGCAGAACGGCACGGCATCAAACAACGGGGCGTTATTGCGGACGGAAGGGTTGGTCAAGGAGTACGGCGGCCGGCGGGTGGTGGATGGCGTGGGGATTCATGTGAAGCACGGTGAAGTGGTGGGGTTGTTGGGGCCGAATGGCGCGGGGAAGACGACGACATTTTACATGACGGTGGGGTTGGTGCGGCCGGATGGCGGGCGGGTGACGTTGGATGGGACGGACGTGACGCGGTGGCCGATGCACCGGCGGGCGCGGCATGGGATGGGATATCTGGCGCAGGAGCCGAGCGTGTTCCGCAAGTTGACGGTGGAGGAGAACATCCTCGCGATTTTGGAGACGCTGCCCATTTCCGCCAGCGACCGGCAGTTGCGGCTGGAGGCGTTGCTGCAGGAGCTGGACATTCAGGCGCTGGCGCAGAACAAGGCGTACACGTTGAGCGGTGGCGAGCGGCGGCGGTTGGAGATCACGCGGGCGTTGGCGACCGGGCCGAAGCTGTTGTTGCTGGATGAACCGTTCAGCGGCGTGGATCCGATCGCGGTGTACGAGGTGCAGCAGATCATCGGCGAGTTGCGACGGAAGGGGTTGGGAATTTTGATCACCGACCATAACGTGCGCGAAGCATTGCGGGTGGTGGACCGGGCGTACATCATTCATCATGGGAAAGTGCTGCGGGAAGGCACGAGCGAGTTTTTAAT
>CAZJCX010000063.1:13998-14257 GCA_964544425.1 uncultured Verrucomicrobiota bacterium | reverse complement strand
CAACGATCCCCAAAGTCGGGAGATTTATCTGGGGCCAGAGTTCAGCATGTGACCGCGCGCCGACGGGCGCGCAGAAAGGAGTCGGTTCCATGGAAGTGTCCGTGACCGGCCGGCATTTGGAGGTGACGCCGGCCATCCAACAGTATGCGGAGACGAAGTTGTCGCACATCACGATCGAGTTCCCCAAAATCATCAAGGCGCATTTCATCCTCGAAGTGGACAAGTTCCGGCACATCGCGGAATTGGTCGCGCATTGCGG
>CAZJCX010000063.1:7146-13981 GCA_964544425.1 uncultured Verrucomicrobiota bacterium | reverse complement strand
GATGTGAGCGAGGACTTGTACGCTTCGATAGACAAAGTGGTGGACAAAGTCGAGCGCCAGATCCGCAAGTACAAAACGAAGATCCAGAATCACGCGCCGCGCCACGGCCACTCGGTCCGGCACCTCGAAGAGCACGTGTACGAACACGACCTGCACGAAGACGAAGGCCAAGCGCGGCACATTCACACCGAGCAACATCCGGTCAAGCCGATGTCCGTGGAAGAAGCCGTTCTGCAGCTCGAATTGCTGGAGAACCGCCAATTCCTCGTGTTCTTCAACGCCGCCACGCAAAAGGTAAACGTCCTGTACCGGCGCAAGCGGGGCGACTTCGGTTTGATTCTGCCCACGCTGGCCTAGTTTTTCATGACCACCAACATTCCCACCGTCACCGTCGAGAAGTTCTACCTCGACCACGCCGAGGCGTTGCAACTGAAGCTGGTCGCCGGCGGCGCGGGGCTGGCGCGCAAGATTCTCGAAGGCTCAGTGAACCGACCGGGCTTGGCGTTGGCGGGTTTCTACAATTATTTCGCTTTCAAACGGGTGCAGGTCATTGGCGGCGCGGAGAACCAATTTCTGAAATCGCTTGGCGAGACCGACGCCACGAAGCGCGTCGTGGGGATGTTGAAACGCAAAGTCCCCTGCCTGGTCTATGCGCGCAACATCAACCCCCTCCCGTCCGTGGAGGAGGCGTGCGACCGGCATCAAGTACCGCTGTTTCGCACGAAGATGACCACGATGAAGTTCATCAACAACGCGACCATCGCGCTGGAAATGGAGTTCGCCCCCACGACGAGCGAACAAGGTTCGATGGTGGACATTCTCGGCGTGGGCATCTTGATTCGCGGCGAGAGCGGCGTCGGCAAGAGCGAAAGCGTGCTGGCGTTGATCGAGCGCGGTTACTCCCTCGTCAGTGACGACGTGACGCGGATCCGGTTGATGGAAGGCCGGGAACTGATCGGCACCTCATCCGAGACAACCCGCTACCACATGGAAATCCGTGGTCTCGGCATCATCAACGTGCCCGCCGTCTTTGGCGTGGCCAGTGTCCGGGCGGAGAAACGGATTGATTTGGTGGTGACCCTGATGGACTGGCACAAGATGGAAGACATCGAACGGACCGGATTGGAACAACAGACCTATCAGATCCTTGGGATTGACGTGCCCCACGTGATGATCCCCGTCCGCCCCGGACGCGACTTGGCGCGGCTGATCGAAGTCGCCGCCCTCGACCAGAAACTCAAAAGCCTCGGCCACAACGCCGCCCGGGAGTTCAACGAACGACTCATTGAGCGAATGCGCACCGCCGGCGGAATGTCCGGCACCTGAACACCATGGCTCTCTTCAAGAAATCTACCACCGCCACCGCGCCCAAACGCGTGGTCAAAGATGTCACGGTCATCAACAAACTCGGCATCCATGCCCGCCCCGCGGCGATGTTCGTCAAGGTGGCCAGCCGATTCGAGTCCACCATCAACGTCGAAAAAGACGGCGAAGTCATCAACGGCAAGAGCATCATGGGGCTGATGATGCTCGCCGCCGGTCAAGGGTCGAAACTGCGGATCACCGCCGAGGGCAAAGATTCCGAAGCCGCCGTGGCGGAGCTGGAAAAACTGTTTGAGCGGAAGTTCGATGAGGAGTAAAAGTTCTCAGCGACACCATGTCAAAGAAAGCCACCGCGGAAAAAACCTACCAAGGCATCGGGGTGTCCCCCGGGGTGGCTCGCGGCCGGATTTTTGTCTATAGCGTCGCGGAAGAAGTCGTCCCGGACTACGAAATCGCCGCCGAGGACGTGCCGGGGGAAATCGCGCGCTTCGAGCAGGCGCTCATCAAGACGCGCGAGCAACTCCACCACCTCCAGCAACGGATCGCGACCGGCACTGGTTCCTCGGCCCCGTCGAGCATCATTGACGTTCACCTTTCGCTGACCGAAGACCCGGTGCTCATCGAGCAGGTCACCACCCGGTTGGGGGAGGATAAGCGGAATGTGGAGTTCATATTTCACGATGTCTCCCGCCGCTACATCAAGACCCTCTCCGAACTGCCGGATGAATTCTTCCGCGAACGCGGCGCCGACGTGCAGGATGTCTGCCGGCGCATCCTCCGCAATCTCCTCGGCCACGAACACCGGGAACTCGCGACTCTCCCCCCGGACACCATCGTCATCGCCTACGACCTCGCGCCGACGGACACTTCGGCCCTCGATCGCGAACACGTGATCGCCTTCGCCACCGACGTCGGCAGCCACACGTCGCACACCGCCATCATGGCGCGGTCCATGAGCCTGCCGGCGGTGGTGGGATTGCGCGACCTCAGCAAGCGCGTCCACGACGGCCAGACGGCGATTCTCGACGGCTACAGTGGCACCCTGATCGTTGAGCCGAGCGAGCAAACCCTCTTTGTTTACGGCCAACTCGAGGTCAAGCGACACAGCGTCGAAGAGCGCCTCGCCCAACTGCGGGACCTGCCGGCCGAGACGCTCGATAACCACCGGATCACCGTGGCCGGCAACATCGAGCTGCCGGACGACATCGCCGGCCTGAAGCGCGTCGGCGCCGAAGGAGTCGGCCTGTTTCGCACCGAGTTTCTGTACCTGCAACGGGACGACTTTCCGACGGAGCAGGAGCAGACCGACACCTACTTCCGCGTCGCCCGCGAAATGAAGCCGCACCCGGTCATCATCCGCACCCTCGACATCGGCGGCGACAAGTTTCGTAATGAAGATGCCGACTCGGGTGAGACCAATCCGTTCCTGGGTTACCGGGGCATCCGTTTTTGTTTGGGGCGACCGGATATCTTCGAGACGCAACTCCGCGCCATCCTCCGCGCCAGCGCCGAGGGCAACGTCCTGATCATGTACCCGATGATCAGCGGCGTTGGCGAAGTCATCCAAGCCAACGAGCTGCTCGAGCAAGTCAAAGCCGACTTGCGAAAGGAAGGGCAGCCCTTCGACGAAAACATTCAGGTCGGCGCGATGATTGAAGTGCCATCGGCAGCGCTCACGGCGGAGATGATTGCCCAAGAGGTGGATTTCTTCAGCATCGGCAGCAACGATCTCATCCAATACACGATGGCGATTGACCGCGTGAACGAAAAAGTCGCCAACCTCTACGAGCCCACGAATCCGGCCATTCTGCGCCTGATCCGCAGCACGGTGGAAAGCGCCCACAACAACAACATCTGGGTCGGTGTCTGCGGCGAAATGGCCGGCGACCCGCTGTACGTCCCGTTGCTCCTCGGCATGGGCGTGGATGAGCTCAGCGTCGGTGCCTCCAGTCTGCCGCGCATCAAAGAGGTCATCCGCCGCATCACCTACAAGGAAGCACAAGACCTCGCCGCCGCCAGCCTGCACGCGAACAACGGACGCGATGTGCTCGCGATGTTGCACGCGGTGCTCGAGCGAATTGACCCCGATCTGATGGCCTGAACCGCGCGCGGGCGGACAGATTTGAACGGCTCTGCTGTTCTTCGCACGCGGGTGCTCACCAGGCACTCCATTTTTTCGCGGAAACCCTGCGTGGCATAGCCACTGCTAAATTGGTTGACCATGAGCTTGGAGCTTTGGAGTCATGGTCACGGTCACCCAGCCTAGCACCGAAGAACTGCAACAGTTGCAGCGCACCGTCGAGATGTTCGAGGCGATCACGGAATCGCAGCCGGAGGATTACCAGTCCCTCGAAATCTTGAAAGAGGCGTACGGCAAACTCGGCCGGCAACCTGATGTCCGCCGCGTGGCGATGAAGCTCGCCAGCGCTTACCGGCATGTTGGCCAAGTCTCGCAAGCCATCCTCGAGTACGAGGGCTTGCTCCAAAGCGATTCGGACGACACCGAAGCGCGGGCGGCCTTGGCCGAACTCGAAGCGAAAACTTCACAATTTCGTGCCCAATCGGAGGGGCCTTCACTCGCCAAGGACTCCAAGCCGACGCCGACCAACCCGACCAAGACCGTCGGGGTGGAGGCTCCTCCCCCTCCCGCCAAACGCCGCGATCCGTTCGACGGCGAAAACGCGCTCATCGAAGTGTTGCTCGCGGACAAGACATTGACGCGGCAGGCCGTGACGCCATTGCTGGACAAACTCAAGGCCGACCGGGACGCGTCCGTCAAGGCCGGACAGCCGCTGACGCTGGCGCAGTTGTTGATGGACAATCAACTGGTCAAACCCGATGAACTGTTCGGCATCCTCTGCACCAAGAGCGGCAAACCGTACCTCCCCTTGTCCTATTACGACGTGGATCGCGACTCGACGATGTTGGTGCCGCGCGAGATTTGTTTCCGATACTGCGTGGTGCCGTTTGACCTGATCAGCCGGTCCGTGCTGGTCGCCACGGCGAACCCCTTCGACGAAGCCGCCCGCGATGAATTGCAGGCGGTGCTCGACTACAACATTTTTTGGTACCTCTCGCCCCCCGCCGAAATCATCGGCGCGCTGCGGCAGGTGCATGGTTTGGACTCGAAATCGGCCAACTCAGGAGCCCGGTAACCCGCGATGAAAACTTTTGGTGAACGAATTGCGGATGCGTTGATTGCGGACGGGGTGTTGACCAGCGACCAGCTCAACGAGGCGCTCGATTCGCAGAAGAAGCACGGCGGCCGGATGTTGAAGTTGTTGCTGGAGCGCGGCCACGTGACCGAACACGACATGATTTCCAGCATGGGACGGTGTCTCGGGACGCAGCCGGTCAACCTCGCCAAAATGCGCGTGCCGTCCGAAATCATCGAGTTGATTCCGAAGGACATGGCGCTCAGCTACAAGATGGCCGCCGTGGCTCGCCTCGGCAACAAGCTGTTCGTCGCGATGGCTGATCCGCTCAATGTTCTGGCGCTCGATGATTTGCGCCGCGTTCGCCAGAACACGGAAATCATTCCGTTGATCGCGACCGAAAAGGCCGTCGTGGAATTCCTCAACAACGCCACCGCCCCCGACACGAAGGGCATGGAGGAAATCCTCAAGGACGCCGACGTTTCCGACGTCGAAGTCGCCAAGGAGCAGCAGGAAGAAATCAATCTCGACCGGCTCGTCGAAAGCACCGAGGAAGGGCCGGTCATCAAGCTCGTCAATCTGATCCTTGTCCAGGCCGTCAAAGACCGGGCCAGCGACATTCACATCGAACCATTCGAGAAATCCGTCCGCCTGCGCTACCGGGTGGATGGCGTGCTGTACGACTCCGCCGCCCCGCCGAAGTCGCTCCAGTCCGCCATTGCGTCGCGCATCAAAATCATGGCGCATCTCGACATCGCCGAGCGGCGGTTGCCGCAGGACGGCCGGTTCCGCATCAAGGTCGCGGGGCGCGACGTGGATTTGCGCGTCTCCGTCCTCCCGACCGTTCACGGCGAAAAGATCGTGATGCGTGTGCTCGACAAGGGCAACCTCAATTCCAAGCTCGAAACGATCGGGATGGACGAAGCCAACCTCGAGAAGTTCAAGGTCGCGATTGACGCCCCGCACGGGATGATGTTGATGACGGGACCCACCGGCTCCGGCAAAACTTCCACCCTCTACGCAGTGCTCACTCACTTGAACCAGCCGGATGTGAACATCGTCACCGTCGAGGACCCGGTCGAGTATCAGATGCTCGGCGTGAATCAGGTTCAGGTAAAGACCGATATCGGGCTGACGTTTGCCGGCGGGTTGCGCTCCATCCTCCGGCAAGACCCGGACATCGTGATGGTCGGCGAAGTCCGTGACTCCGAAACGGCCGATATCGCCGTGAAAGCCGCGCTGACTGGTCACTTGGTGCTCACGACGCTGCACACAAACGATGCGCCCGGCGCGGTCGCCCGCATGGTGGATATGGGGATTGAACCGTTTCTGGTGAGTTCCTCGCTGCTGTTGGTTTGCGCGCAACGGCTCGTCCGCAAGATCTGCCCGCATTGCAAGGAGGAGTTCGCGCTGCCGCCCGAAGCTGTCCGGCAGGCCGCGTTGACCGAATCGGAAATGGCCGGAGCGACCTTCTACCGGGGTCGCGGCTGCTCGCGCTGCAAGGATACCGGCTTCCTCGGTCGAACAGCGATCCATGAAGTGATGAGCATCAGTGACACGATGCGTGAACAAATTCTGCACGAAGCCGGTGCCAAAATCATCCGCGACCTCGCAATCAAGGAAGGGATGACCACGCTGCGGCAGGCAGGCATTGCGAAGGCCAAACAAGGAATTACTTCCATTGATGAAGTGCTGCGCGTGACAGGCCGGGAGGCCTGATTGTCGGTGGCACAACCATTGCTCAAAAACGAAACGTCATTCTCACAACGTGAAACGATGAAATGGCCCTTTGGCAAATCGAGTAAGTCCGAAACGCAAGTCATTACGCCGCCGACGCCCCAGCCGTCGCGGCCCTTGATCGTGACCCCGCCCCGCCCCGGCGGCAAAGCTCCGGTCTCGCTCAAGAAGACGCAGATTATCAGCGTCTCCGAGCCACCCCCCGTGGCAGTGAACGCCAAAACCATCTCCTTGCCGCTCCAGTCATTCCGCGCCCAACTTCCCGCAGGGTTGCTCGCGGCGGACATCCCCGCGGATGCCGCCGTCCAGTTGCCCACCGACCTGGTCGTTTCGCAGTTAGCACAGGGCAAAGTTACGTTGTCGTTACGAGAATTGATCCCGCTTTTGCCGGCCAATTGGGTCGCGTCACGTCCCACCTCCGGGACCGAGGACCAAACCATCACGTTGCCGATGGCGGACGTGGTCGCCGCGATTCCAAGCGATGCGTTCCAACTGGCCAACGGCGCACCGGCCGACTTGAGCGCTCCCGAGTACGAAGATTTACCAAAGCTGTTCGATGACTCGTTCCTCGATGAAATCGAACAGTCGTTGGCCGAGGAGAAGGTTGCCGCCGCCGAAAC
>CAZJCX010000063.1:3780-7136 GCA_964544425.1 uncultured Verrucomicrobiota bacterium | reverse complement strand
TGGCTCCCGCACCTGCGCCTGCGCCCGCGCCTGTCGCGAAAGTCACGGAGCCGGCAACCCCCGCCACACCCACCGAGATGCCGACCCAAGTTTTCGTGAAGTTGCGCAACTTGATCGCCGTCATGCCGGAAACGCTCTTCACTGGACCGCGTGCCGAGATCTGGAAAAAGACGGACCCCGATTCGCAAGTTGGCCTTGATGTCGCCACGATTGTGTCGCAGCTCACTACCGGCCGCATTCGCGTGCCGGTCAGCACCCTCGCGCCCAAGATGCCGACGGGCCTGCTGACCGCCACGGCGGCGGACTCAGACGAGCACGTGATCATCCCGATGGATGAGATAGTCCGTCAGTTGCCAGCCAGCGCCTTTACCGTCACAGCGAGGCCGACACCCGTAGCGGAGGAATTGGTTGAGGAATTTCCGGCCGAGCCGTTTGCCGAGAAGCCGGTGGCCACTGCCCCGATTCCTGAACCGATCGCCGCGCCAGTACCGGTCCCCGTCATCGCCTCCATCCCCGTGGTCGAGCCGACTCCGGAACCGGTGGCAGACCCGGCGGAGGATGTGGAAGACGAAGCGTTCGCCGAAGCACCGGTCCTCGCACCGGAATCACCGGCCGCGACGCCCCAACCGCAGCACGCGCCGTTGTTCGACACCGAAAAGTTCCTGGCGGATCTGAACAAGCACACGTTCGAAGATTTGGCGAAGCTCGAAGGCATCAGCCGCACGCTGGCGAAACGGATCGTCGAGCAGCGGACGGCGCGCACGAAGTTTTCGTCACTGGAAGAAGTGCGGCAGATTCCCGGCATCACGCGCAAGACGTTCGAAGCGCTGGCGGGGGCGTCGCCCGAGACGCTGAACAAGCTGTTGAACGCGCCGCATGATCAGGAGCTGTCGCTACCAGACGTGGTGCGGCTGGCGTGCCTGCTGCCCGGTGTGACCGGCTGCCTCTTGACCGCTGCGGACGGGTTGGTTCTGACCGGACAGTTGCCGCAGGGTTTGGACGAAAACCGGTTGAGCGCCTTTGCGCCACAGTTGTTCAAGAAGATCGGCGATTACACCGAGGAACTCTGCGTGGGGAAAGTCCGGCGGTTCACTCTGTTCACCGATCAGCAGCCGGTCAGCATCTTCCAGGCTGGCGCCACGACGCACAACACTTCAGCAAAGCGTTGCTGCGGCGGCTGACACGCATCAGCGAGGAATTGGCCCGCCTCTGCCGGCAACGGGCCGTTGTGTAAGGAGCACAGACCATGTCCATCATCAACTACGCCAACAAAGAAATCCAGTTCAAGGTCGTCTATTACGGGCCGGCCTTGTGCGGCAAGACCACCAATCTCGCCCACATCCACAGTCGCGTGGAGGAGAAGAACAAGGGGGAACTGGTCTCGCTCGCCACGGCGGCGGACCGGACGCTCTTCTTCGATTTTCTGCCGCTGAACGCGGTGGTCATCAAAGGTTTCAAGACCAAGTTCCAGTTGTACACCGTCCCCGGTCAGGTGATCTACAACGCCACCCGCCAACTCGTGCTCCGCAGCGTGGATGGTGTGGTGTTCGTCGCCGATTCACAGTGGGACAAAATGGAAGAAAACGTCGAGAGCTTCAAGAACCTGCAGGACAACCTCGCCCGACAAGGGATGGGGCTCGACCAGATTCCCTACGTCATCCAATACAACAAGCGCGACATGCCGAATGTGGCGCCCGTGCATTACCTTGAATATCTGCTGAACAACCGCGGCCGCCGCGTCAACAGCTTCGTCGCCACCGCCACGAATGGCCAAGGCGTGTTTGCCACGCTCAATGCGATCTCCCGGCTCTTGCTCCAGAAATTCGCGCGGGAGACCGAAGACTCCGTCACGAAACATCAAAAGCCGGCCGCCCCCGCCACGTCGTCGGCCCTGTCCGGTATCGCCGCCGGTCTTGCCCGCCGCTAACCCACAGGTTACCCAGCCCGACCATGAACACGTTACCCATCCTGACGATTCAGGCGGCCGAACGTTTGCTCCACACACTCGAAGACTTGCTGGAAAAGTCCGAGGCCGGTTTCGCGATGATCATTGATCGCGGCGGCATCGTGCTGAGCCAGCACGGTGACTTACCCGACAATGCCGACCCGACGGTTGTCGCCGCGTTGGCGGCCGGTAGTTTTGCGGCGACGCGCGAACTGGCGCTGCGCGTGGGCGAGTCGGATTGTTCCGCGCTCTATCAACAGGGGGCGCACCATCATATTCTGGTCAGCGCCGTGGACGATGATATTGTCTTGGTCACGGTCTTCGGGAAACAAACCACGGTAGGCTTGGTGAAGTTCTACTCGGCCAAGACCATCAAACGGATTAGCGCCGTGCTGCAGGAACTGCGGAACACCGAACACGTCGGCGTCCTGTTCACAAAGGAAGATATCAACAGCGCCGAAGATCTGTTCTTGCGCTGAGCGTACCGCGATTACTGCGTGATCCGCAAGATGATCTTGTTCGCGAGCACCTCGAAGACCTGCCCGAGTTGCGCCGCTGTCGGCGCAAACAACGCTTCGCCATCGTAGAACGTGGGCGAGTAGCCGGCGACACTGGGATCGTTGGCAATCTGCCGGAGGAAGTTCTGATTGATGTTGTTCCCCAACCCCACCGCGTACACGATGATGCCGTTGGCGCGCATGTCGTTGGCGACCTGGACGGCGCGGAATTCAGCCTCCGGCGTGACGTTGGCGCGGATGAATGATTTGTTCGTGCCGTCGATCGAAGAGAGGAACGTGTTGACGCCGCTGCAACAAGACGGTGTGCCACCGGAGGTGGTGCAGAGTTGGTTGCCGTTGGCTGGATCAAAAAAACCAACCGTGCTCCCCGAGTCAAAACCGCCAAAGTTGCGCAAGGTCGGCGTTCCACCGCAGTTCAAATTGTTTTGAACAATGTTGGCCAACCCATCGGTGAAGAAGACACACACTTTGACGATGTCCTCCCCGGCGACGACCGGCACGGCTTGGATTTGGGCAAAACCGTTGGTCAGACCGCCCTGGGAAAACGTGCCGCCTTGAAACACAAACGCATTGGCGGCGGTCGTGATGGCCGTCTTAAAGGGCGTGGTGATTGGATCCACGTCGCGCCGGGCGTGCGAGGCAAAACTGCTCATACCGGCCCGATCCACCGACTCGTCAAACTGAGCGATGAAGGTGGCCACCGCTCCCGGTAGTGCCGCACCGCCGCCATTGCCGCTCATCGAACCGGACCGATCCAATACGAGGCTCATGATCACTCGCGCCCGCTGGGATTGGGCGGTGGCGCCGATGTTGAGTTGTCGCCACGCCGGCAACACGCGCACAAAAAAAGTGTTGATCGGCACGCTGGCGGCGACCGTGAGTTGCACGTTGCC
>CAZJCX010000063.1:0-3652 GCA_964544425.1 uncultured Verrucomicrobiota bacterium | reverse complement strand
CTTGCGCCAGATTGCGAATCCCCATCATGCAGGCGGCATCGGCCGACTTGGAGAGCGCGGCGCGCGTGAGGTAGGCGAACGTGACGTCAATGCCCAGTCCCACAAAAACGAAAAGAATGATCACCATCAAGACCATCAGCGGCAATGTTTGCCCCTGACGATTACGACACACCCAATCGGTGCATTTCATGAAGCACGCTCCTTTAGAAATAGGCCACGTCCCGCAACACGGTGGGCAGCGAAACACCCAGCAACTGTCCCAGCGGTGTGACCGGAGTGTAGCGGTGAAAAACTTCGACGACGTACAATGTCCGGCCGCGTGGGGGAATCTCTACGGCAGTCGCAGGTAGTGTCGCCGGGCCGCCGACCGCATTACCGATGCTGCTGCTCTGCGTCAGCCCGCCGCTTTTTTGCTGCCCGCTGACCGTCACTGTGCCGTCCGTGGCTCGGAAGACGGAGGTGACCACGACATACCCATTGGCAGGAAGGTCGAGCGGCGCGGCGGAGGTGTTGACGGCGTTGATGGTGTCGGCCAACGACGTGCCGCGGGAGGCGAGGTTGGCCCCTTCCCGGCTCACGCCCGAAAGAACCTGACGGATGAGCAGCGCGCGACCAAAGTCCACCAGCCCAAACACCAACAGCAGCATAAAGACACCGATGAACACAAACTCAATGAGGGCCTGCCCGGACCGGACACGGCGTCGTGAATTGTGAACATGCGTGAGCATGACTAGTTGGTCTGGCTCGGGTTGAACGGCTCATTGCGGATTGTAAAACTTGCCGATAATGGGGGTAATCAACTGAAGGGTGTACGTGATGGACACCGTCACTCGGTCGCCCGGCCCGCCCGCGCTGCCGGCGCCTCCGCTTTGGCTGGAGACGGTGATCGCGCCGACATCCAACCCCATCGCGGCTTTCTTGGCGGCTTGTTTGATGGACTCGACGCGCGTGTACGGCTGCGACGTGTCGGGGTTCGTTCCCGGCAACTTGTTGCCCGTCACGGCGTACCGGCCTGCCTCGCGCAGCGCGTGCTGGAGTGTGGCCTGAGTGAAAAAAAGCCGACCAAAATCAATCACGCCGAAAATCAAAAGAAAAAATAACGGCGCCACGAGCGCAAACTCGACCAACGACTGCCCCGATTTGTACTGTTTCATCGTCATCCTCCTCACATCTACATAAACAATAGCATGTCTGACGCCAAACGACTAGTTTCAACTGCTATCTTAGGCAAGGACAATTCTGGATGCACCTCCAATTCCACTATATACGCATAGATCCGTACCCGGGAATTCGCCTCCCGTGGGGAACGCGGAGATGGCAACCTGTTCAAGTGGCTGGACATGCCGCGTCACCGTTTCTGCCAATGAGCGCGATGGATTACAAGACCTTGCTCGGTGAACATCTGTTCGAAGTCCGTCACCAGCTCCGCCGGTGGCGAACTCGAGGGGACTTCGCAGAAACGCCGGGAGGCTCTGAAAACTGATTGAGCCGCCTCAAAATAATCGCGGTCATCCGTCGAAAACTTCACCAGTCCTGTCGGGGTCAACGTCCGGTGGAGGTCCGCGACGAACTCGGAATTAATCAGCCGCCGGGTGCGGTGCCGGCGCTTCGGCCACGGATCCGGGCAGTAAATGTGATAGGCCGCCACCGATTCGGCCGCGACGAGATAGTGCAAGAAATAACCGGCTTCGACGCGCACCAGTCGCACATTCACCAAGCCGCGTCGGCGCGCTTTGGCCTCCACTTTCCGGACCCGAACCATTTGTCGTTCGACCCCGAGAAAATTTCGATCGGGGACCGCCGCGGCGGCGGCCAAAAGGAACGCGCCCTTACCGGCCCCGATGTCCAGTTCGACCGGTGCATCGCGCTCGAAAATCACCGGCCATGGCGTCGGCTCCAGCCAATTCGCAGGCCGGTAAATCAACGTGGGCGGTCCGGTAACAAGTGATCCCATGAATGAAAAATGGTGGCTGGGGTCAGAATCGAACTGACGACACCGGCATTTTCAGTGCCGTGCTCTACCAACTGAGCTACCCAGCCACCCCGAAACAAGCGCGCGGACTCTACCCAGTGCCCGCCGGACTGTCAACCACCGCCGCGGTCGGCGCCAACAGTTCCGTCACCTGTTGTTGAACGGCTGTGAGTTGGTCGAGCCGCAAGCGCGGGTCCGGGATGGTAAACGACTCGCCAGTCTTGGCGTGCTCATAGACCAGCGATTCCCCGCCGGTTTCATCCCGAATCGTGTCGCGGTGTTTGAGGATCCGCTTGCGCTCCAGCATCACGGCCAGAATGTACCGCGCCGGCGCTTGCGCGGGGTCGGGCGATTCAATCAATTTTCGCAGCAAGGACTCGGCGGTGTCCTTCGCCAGCGGCTCCGATGCGAGTGGCGGCGGCGCTTTGAACTCGCCCTGCCAGTAACAGGTCGCGTCGCCGCGCGCGTCCGGGGTGAAACAGGTCATGCACAAATCCTTTCGCTGATATCCGTCCGCCCCAAAAACAAGCAGCGCGTGATACGCCGCTTTATCCGGGAAAGGTTGCTGACACTGCGTGCAGGCAGCCGACCGGGGTTGAATGTTCCACTCCGTCATTTTCTGTTGCGGAAATTAGGCGCGACTATAAGATGCGCCCCACGCTTTGTCTGCATGAAAATTGTCACCCGCGCATTTCTCATCGTGTTTTTGGCCGCTGCCTGCGGTCGGCCTCCGGATGCCGGGCATGAATTCGAACGGGGCGTTGCCTATTTCAAGGAGCAAAAATTCGGCAAGGCCATCCCCTACTTCGAGCGCTCGCTCAGCGGTGCGACCAACAATGCCCAAGCCCTCAATTTTCTGGGCGTCTGCCAGTTGAACGACCAGCAACCCGCCGCAGCGGTTGCCTCCCTGCAACGGGCGCTGGAGTTGAATCCGCACTACACGGCCGCGCGGTACAACCTCGCGCTCGCCCATCTCGAACTCGACCAGGTGCAGGCCGCCATTGCTGAGTTACGCACGGTCACTCGCGCCGCCGAGGCGCCGCCCGATGCCATGTACCAAGCGTACCTCCGCGTCCCCGCCATCCCGCAAGCCGAACAGACACTCGCCCAATTTGTCCGCGCGCACCCCGCGGCCACCAATGCGCTCCACGAACTCGCGCTGCTCAACGTCCGCCTCCGCGATTACAAAGCGGCCCACCGGCACTTGACCAAGCTGATCGAGGTCGCACCTGATTTTGCGCCCGCCTACCTCAACCTCGCGGTGCTGGAACAGGAACATCTCAGCCGCAAAACCGAAGCGGCGGTACACTACCAGCGGTTCCTCGAACTCGAACCCAAATCAGAGCACCGGGACGCCGTTCATCGGGCACTCGCCCGACTGGCCGAGAGTGAATCTCCGCCGGCGGTCGCGCCACCGGCCCCGGCTCCTCCTCCGTCACCGGTCGCCGTCGTGCCCCCAGCGCCACCCGCTCCGCTTGTCGCTCCGGTTGAACCGCCGAAACCGGTGCCACCGGTCGTCCCGGAAAAGCCCGTCGCGGTCATCATCCCGGAACCCGTCAAGAAATCGCGCCCGCCGATCTCGACGACGCCGCTGCCCACCGGCAGTCGGCCGCGCGCCACGACGCATTACAACCGGGGTGTGCAGCAGTATCAGCGGGATAACATCCCCGGTGCGATAAC
>CAZJCX010000062.1:13838-16252 GCA_964544425.1 uncultured Verrucomicrobiota bacterium | reverse complement strand
GGGCTGATCCGGGCCGTATGCGGCCAATATGCGGCCACAATTCGCCCGCGCGGGGCCCGAGGCCGCACGAACGAAGACCGCTCCGTTCATGAGCCGACCTCGGCTCCCTCGGCGCGCTCGTCGATGACGGGCACGTCGGCGGGCGGACCTAGCGGTCGGCCGGGGAGGACGAGCGGGACCCCCTTCCACTCGTCCGCGGCACGCGCCGCCTGTTGAACGTCACCACCGACGCCACCGGCAATTTCGCCACCATATTCCAGCCGCTCGGCAACGAAGCCGGCGATTACGACCTCGCCGCCGACCATCCGAACGTCACCGGCGACATCGTGCAGGATTCGTTTGAACTCATCGGCTTCACCGCCGACCCCGGCACGCTCACGCTCCGCGTCGCCACCGGCACGCCCGTCACCGGCACGATTGAACTGAACAACCTCAGCGAACGCAGTCTCACCGGCATCGCCGTCACCACCTCCAACGCCCCGCCGGCGCTCAACGCCGAACTGACCGGCCCCGCCACCATCGCCGCTGGTTCACCTACGCATTCGACACCACCGCGACGAGCGCATGGGGCACACAGATTGTCTTCCACGTCACTTCCACCGAAGGCGCGGCGCTCGTCATCCCGGTCAACGTCACCGTCGTCCCCGCCGCCGCGCAACTCGCGACCACACCGGCGTTCCTCGAACGCGGCATGGTGCCGGGCCAGCAAGCGCAGGTGCAATTCACGCTCCGCAACAACGGCGGCGCGCCAAGCGGCGACCTCACCGTGAACTTGCCGGGCTATTCGTGGTTGTCGGTCGTTTCGGCGACGACCATTCCGTCGCTCGCGCCCGGCGCGGAAACCATCGTGACATTGTTATTGAACCCCCCGGCCGACCTCCCGCTCGCGCTGTATCCCGGCGGTCTCAGCATCGGCGGCGCGACAACCGGCGTGAGCGTGCCGTTCCAATTTCGGGCAATGTCCGAGGCCACCGGTGATCTGTTGTTGTCGGTCACCGACGAATACACTTACTACGTTGCCGGCGCGCCAATGGTCAGCAACGCCACCGTCACCGTCCGCGACGCGCTCGACGGCACGCCCATCGCCTCCGGCGTGACCGGCACGAACGGCACGGTGTTCCTCCCGAACATTCTGGCCGGTGACTACGCAATTGATGTGAATGCCGACCGGCATCAGACCGGCCGCCGACTGTTCCGCATCGTGCCCGGCATCACCAACGCCGTCGAAGTGTTCATCTCCCGGCAACTTGTTACCTACCGGTGGTCGGTCGTGCCGATTGATCTCGAAGACCGGTACACCATCATTCTCGAATCCATATTTGAGACCGAAGTGCCGGTGCCGAACGTCATCGTCGAAAATCCGCTGCAAATCCCGCTCGTCATCGCCGGCGAGGAAACGCAGATGGAACTCCGCCTCCGCAACGAAGGTCTCATCGCCGCCAACGGCGTCGAGATCGCCATCCCCGAAAGCAGCCGGTACGTCATCACGCCGTTGACGCGCGATATCGGCGTCATCCCGGCCAAGAGCACCGTCAGCGTTCCGATCCTGATCCGGCAACGGCTTGCCGGTGAGTCGCTCGCGCCGGTCAGTCTCATGAGCCAAGACTTCGTCGCGCTCGACGAGCCGCCGGCCGAACCGTGCGAGTTGGAAGGTCCGGACTGCGCGCCCGGCATTCCCGTCGGCGTCCTTTATTATTACCGGTGCGGCGCGAACGACGTGATGCAGCAACGCCAGGCCGATTTCCGGCCGCTCTGCACCGCGCAATCTACCAAGGAATGTCTCGACGCGCTCAAGGAAGCCGGGCAGTCCGCGGTCGAAAATCGCGGCAACCTCATCGAAGCCGGTTGCGACGCGCTCAACGCGTTGCTCTCATGCAGCGGCGCGGAGTTGACGCCCTGTCAGGAGGCCGGTCTGAAGACCGGCTGCCAAACCATCGTCGGCGGCGTGACCGGCGGCCTCGGCGGCGCGCTCGGCGGGGCGCGGGAAGGGTTGGCCGACAGCCTCGGCTGCTTGTGCGATCTGTTGCAGCCGGTCTTTGAAGCCGTCGGCCGCCGCATCCTCGCCTACGGCGCGGCCCGCGTGCCGACCGGCTGCGGCTTGTGCGGCACGGCTTACTACGGCGCCTACAATTACATCACCAGCGGCTACGGTTTCGGCTCGGGCTGGAACGTCGTCTGGGGCGTGCCGATTGACATCACCGGCCCCGATTTCCTCCGCAACCGAAATTGCAGCGAAGTCGCCGACCAGGGGTTTGCCTCCTTGCCAGCCAGCCAACGCTTCGCCGATTCGCTCGCCACCGCCAATTCACTCTCGACCGCCGGCGTCTGCGCGCGCGTGCGGATTCGGCTCGAACAGGAAGCCGTCACGACGCGCACGGCCTTTCAAGGTGCGTTCGAACTGGAAAACAACGGCG
>CAZJCX010000062.1:13583-13792 GCA_964544425.1 uncultured Verrucomicrobiota bacterium | reverse complement strand
TCTTCTTCACCGACCCCATCGTCACCGGCTTGTCCGACGTGGACGGCGGCGGCACGCTCAACCCCGGCCTCAGCGGGTCGGCCCGGTACTTGTTCATCCCGACCAAAGACGCCGCGCCGTCCGCGCCGCAGACCTATACCATCGGCGGCACGCTCCGCTATTTCGACGGCAGCGACGAAGTCGTCGTCCCGCTCCTCGGCGCGACAATC
>CAZJCX010000062.1:11205-13563 GCA_964544425.1 uncultured Verrucomicrobiota bacterium | reverse complement strand
AGCAACGCGACGTGTACAGCGACGACCCGTTCACGCCGGAAGTCGAGCCGACCGAGCCGTTCACGCTCGGTTTGCTCGTGAAGAATACCGGCGCGGGCGCGGCGCGTAATTTGACAATCACTTCCGCGCAACCGGAGATCATCGAGAACGAAAAAGGGTTGCTCATTGATTTCCAGATCATCGGCACAACGGTCGGCACGAACACCGTTGACCCGTCGCTCACCGTCAACCTCGGCGACATCGAACCCGGCACGTCGCAAGTCGGTAGTTGGCAGCTCACGTCGTCGTTGCAAGGCAAGTTCCTCGATTACAACGCGACGTTTGCCCACTCCGACGATCTCGGCGGCGATCAGACTTCGCTCATCGAGAGCGTCGCAATCCTCGAACTCATTCACCAAGTGCGCGCCGACCGGAACGGCGACGATGCGTTGCCGGATTTCCTCGTGGCCGGTTCGGTGTACATGAGCGACGGCACGGTTGCCGTTGTGAATGAAGCCACCGGCAGCGCGAGCGGAACAATCACACCCGGCAACTTGACCGTAACCTTGACCGCGACCCAACCGAGCGGCTGGAGTTACCTGACGATTCCAGATCCGGGCGTCGGGTACCGGCTCCATCGCGTCGTGCGTTCCGACGCCAAAGAAATCCTCGTCGGCCCGAATGCGTGGACAACCGACCGGAGTTTCCCCAGTGCCGGCACCGGCGCGGTGCGCGAATGGTTGTTCCATCTGTTCGACCACGACGGCACCGGCAGTTACACGCTGCATTACCGGCTCGACGATTCGGTCGCGCCGACGCTGGTGGAGATTGCCGGCCACGCGGATGTGACGGTCTCGGAGGAGATTGATCTGACGACCTTCGACTTCAACGATCTCACGTTGACCCGCAACGGCGCGACCAACGCGCTCGACAGCAGCGTCACCGTCGCGTTGCTCTCGAATACCATCTACCGGATCAGCGGGCTGGCCGGGTTCGCGACGGCGGACGGCAACTATGCGCTCACCGTCACCGGCGCGGGCATCGAAGATTTCGGCGGCAACCCCGTCGCCAACAATCTCACGCTCGAATGGGCCAAAGGCGACGCCGTGCCGGTCGTCGCCAGCATCGGCCCGATCACGTTCCCGGTGGTCGAAGTGCCGGTCGTGTTCACCAAAGCAATTGTCGCCGGCAGTTTCGGCACGAACGATGTGCTCCTGACGCGCGACGGCAGTCCCATCACCAATAATTTCGCCATCACGCCGGTAACAGAAACGACGTTCGCGCTCAGCCTCAGCAATCTCGTCACCATCGCCGGCAACTACGCGCTCACCGTGTTCGCGACCGGCGTCGAAGACACCGATTTTCAACCCGGCATCGGTTCACTCACGAAAACGTGGACGCTCGATCTCACCCCACCGCAGCCAGTCGCGCTCGGCCCGGTCAACAGCCCGCGCAACATCGTCGTCCTGTCTCTCGACGTGACGTTCTCCGAGCCGATCACCGGCACGATCCCGGTCACGCTCACCCGCGACAACAACCCGGTCGCCGCCGATTTCATCATCACGCCACTCACACCGACGACATACCGGATCGCGAACTTCAACTGGGTCTCCGGCACGGAAGGCGAATACCAGCTCACGGTTTCCGGCGTCGGCATTTCCGATCTCGCCGGCAATCCCGGCACCGGGTCAGTCTCGCGAACATGGATCATGGACACCACCGCGCCCGCCGCGCCGACCAATCTCGCCATCGCGCCCGACCGAGGCGTGTCGGCTGCCGACGCGCTGACAAACACGCGCGATCTGACGTTCAGCGCCAACGTCCCCGTCCGCGTCTTCAACGTCACGACCGGCATTGACCTCGGCGAGAGCGGCGCACCGTTCGCGCTCGACGCGCCGGGCGGCCACAAACTCCGCGCCCGCGCCGTGGACGCCGCCGGCAACGTTTCGCCCGCCGCGTTCCTCGACATCTTCATTGATGAAACGAAACCCACGGCCAGCATCGTCCCGGTCGTCCCGAATCCGCGAGCCACACCGGTCAGCGCGATTGACTTCGCATTTTCGGAAGCCATTACCGGCACGATTCCGGTCACGCTCACGCGCGACGGCAGTCCGGTCAGCGGCGATTTCACCGCCACGCCGCTCGGCGGAAACAGTTACCGCGTGAGCAACCTGACCGGCCCGACCGGCGTGGCCGGCACGTATGAGTTCACCGTGCAGCCCACCGGCCTCGAAGACCTCGCCGGTAATGCGTTGTTTGGCCCGGTCTCGCTCACGCTCCAGATTACCGGCTCGACGCCGCAAGTGGATGCCGGCCCGGATGCGACCATTGCGGAGGGCGCGACGTTTAGCGGCAACGGTTCGTTTGTTGATCCCGATG
>CAZJCX010000062.1:6845-11185 GCA_964544425.1 uncultured Verrucomicrobiota bacterium | reverse complement strand
CCGCAAGTGTTGCCGTTGAACCCCGACAAGACGTTTGCGCTCAGTCGTGTGTTCACCGACAACGGCACGCTCACTGTCACCGTCGCGATCAGTGACGGCGGCACGACCGGCACCGACACGGTGACGGTCACGGTCACGAACATCGCCCCGGTAATCAACATTCTGACAAACATCGTCCGCAACGCCGGCAATGGTTTCTGTCTGACCGGTAGTTTCACCGATCCCGGTGCGGACACGTGGGAAGCAACGGTGGATTACGGCACCGGCCCGCAAGCACTCACGTTGAGCCCCGACAAGACGTTCACCATCGGCACGACGTTCGCCGACAACAATCCGCACGATGTCATCATCACTGTTACCGATGACGACGGCGGCGCCGGCAGCGCGACCATCACCGTCCAGCCCTACGACAGTTCGCCCACCGAAGCCCCGCCGATCCTCTCCATCACGCGCGCCGGCACTGACGCCGTGATCACGGTGCGCGGCACGTTCGGCTTGAACTATCAGCTTGAGTACAAAGACAATCTCACCGACGCCATCTGGACGCCCGTCGGCGCAGTCCAAGCCGGCAACTGCGGCGTGCTCACATTCTCTGATCCCGGTGGATTCGCGCAGCCGCGCCGGTTTTATCACCTGCGCGTCTCGCCCGCGCCGTAAAATCCCCTTTACTCTGGCGGCAATCCTGTATTGATTTGGCCGCATGGACTTGAGCAAACGTCTCCTCCTTCTCGCGCTGGGTGGCGCGCTGGGGACGGTGGCGCGGTACGGACTCAACGGCCTCGTGGCGCAGCGGCTGCCGACGTTCCCACTCGGCACGTTGGTCGTCAATTTTTCTGGTTGCTTCCTGATCGGTCTGCTCGCGCCGCTGGCGTTGAAGCCGGAGTGGCGGTTGTTTTTGATGGTGGGCTTTTGCGGTGGCTACACGACATTTTCGAGTTTCGGTCTGCAAACATTTGACTTGGCGCGCGATGGCGAATGGCTGGCGGTGGCGGTCAATGTCATCGGCACAAACGTGCTGTGTTTGGTGGGCGTCTATCTCGGCGTGGTCTGCGGCCGGTTACTCCCCGGAGGAACCCCATGAAACTGGAAGGCGAAGGCACGCGGTTGCGGGTCTACATCGGCGAACTCGATAAATGGCAGCACACGCCGCTCTACGAGGCCATCGTCCTCAAAGCCCGGGAACGGGGTTTGGCTGGCGCGACGGTCTGGCGCGGCCCGATGGGTTCCGGCGCGCACCCGCACCTGCACACCGCGAAAATCCTCCGCCTCAGCGAAGATTTGCCGGTGCTGATCGAAATCGTGGACAAGGAAGAAAAGATCCAAGCCTTCCTCCCCGTCCTCGACGAAATCATGCGCGACGGTTTGGTGACGATGGAAAAAGTCCACGTCATCAAGTACGCCGGCAACCCCGGTAAGCTGTGAGCGCATGAAATTCCTCCTATGTTTACTCCTGCTGGCGGTGCCGGCCCGCGCTGCCGAACTCACCGTTGCCGCCGCCGCGGACCTCAAGTTCGCGCTCGACGACCTCGCCTCCGAGTTCCGCACGAACCATCCCGGCATCACCGTCAAGATTTCCTACGGCTCATCCGGCAACTTCTACGCGCAACTGCAAAACCTAGCTCCCTTTGACCTGTTTTTCTCGGCGGACATTGATTACCCACAAAAACTCGCCGCCGCCGGTCACGCCCTCGACACCAACGTCTTCCTTTACGCCGTCGGCCGCATTGTCGTCTGGACGCCCGTCAACTCGCCCGTGGACGTGGAACAACTCGGCATCCAATCGCTGCTCGCGCCCTCCGTCAAAAAGGTCGCCATCGCCAATCCGCGCCACGCGCCGTACGGCGTTGCGGCGGTGGCGGCGCTGAAGTCACTCAAGGCGTACGACCAAGTCGAACCGCGTCTGGTCCTTGGCGAGAACATCGCCCAGACCGCGCAATTTGTGCAAAGCGGCGCGGCGGACATCGGCATCATCGCATTGGCGTTGGCCATCGCCCCGCAAATGCGCGACGCAGGCCGGTATTGGGAAGTTCCGCTCGACGCCTATCCCCGGATGGATCAAGGCGGCCTGATTCTGAATTGGACGAAAGAACCCGCCGCCGCGCGCGCGTTCCGCGACTTCGTGCTCGGCGAACACGGCCGCGAAGTCCTGAAACGCTACGGCTTCTTCCTGCCGGAGAAGTAACCGATGGACTGGCAAGCCATCTGGTTGAGTCTGCGATTGGCGGCTTGTACGACGCTGGTGTTGCTTGCGTTCGGGTTGCCGCTGGCGTTCTGGCTGGCGAATACGCGGTGGCGCGGGAAATTTCTCGTCGAGGCGATTGTGGCGCTGCCGATTGTGCTGCCGCCGACGGTGCTCGGATTCTACGTGCTGATGGCCATCGGGCCGTTGAGTCCGCTGGGCCGGTTTTATGAATCGCTCGTCGGTCACCGGCTGCCGTTCACGTTTCAAGGTCTGCTCATCGCGTCGGTGCTATACAGTCTGCCGTTCGCGGTGCAGCCGTTCACCAGCGGATTCGCCGCAGTGGACCGGCGGATGCTGGAGGCGTCGTGGTGTCTGGGCGTGGGCAAACCCGGCACGTTCTGGCGCGTGGCGTTGCCGTTGGCGTGGCCGGGCGTGCTCACGGGCATGGTGTTGAGCTTCGCCCACACCATCGGCGAATTCGGCGTGGTGCTCATGATCGGCGGCAACATCCCCGGCCAGACGCGCACCGTTTCGATTTCGATCTACGACGAAGTGCAGGCGCTTAACTACGCCGCCGCCAACCAGACGTCGCTGGCGCTGCTGATCTTTTCGTTCGTCGTGCTGGCGGTCACGTACGGACTCCAACGGAAATTCATCCACGTATGGCCGACGCGTTGATCGCCAATTTCACCAAGCGTTTCCCCGGCGCGACGATTCGCGGCGAACTGAACCTGCCCGCGCGCGGTCATTCCGTCACCGTGTTGTTCGGCCCGTCCGGCTGCGGCAAGACCACCGTGCTGCGTTGCCTGGCCGGCTTGGAAACGCCCGACGATGGCACGATCCAGTTCGGTGCGGAAACGTGGTTCGATGCCCGGCAAGCCGTGCGGTTGACGCCCCAGCAACGCGGCATCGGTTTCGTGTTTCAGGATCACGCACTGTTTCCGCACCTGACCGTGGCCGGTAACATCGGCTACGGTGTGCCCCGGGCCGACCGACCACAGCGCGTGGCGGAGTTACTCGAACGCTTCGAGTTGACCGCGCTCGCTGCGCAACTTCCTCGCGAACTTTCCGGCGGCCAACAACAACGCGTCGCGCTGGCCCGCGCGCTGGCGTGCCGGCCGAAACTGCTATTGCTCGACGAACCGCTGGCCGCGCTCGACACCGCGTTGCGCGAGCAACTGCGCGGTGAATTGCGCCACCTACTCGCGGCGTGCGATGTGCCGGTATTACTCGTCACCCACGACCGCGACGAAGCGTTGGCGTTGGGCGATGAACTCGTGGTGATGAGCGGCGGCGCGGTCCGGCAGAGCGGGCCGGTCTTGGAAGTGTTCAACCGCCCCGCCGACGCCGAGGTCGCGCGCATCGTCCGCGTCGAGAATCTGCAACCCGGCCGCGTCGTCAGCGCGCGCGACGGCTTGGCCACCATCGAAGTGGGCACAGCGCGACTCATCGCGTTGTCGGTGGACGACCGCACTCGCGACGTGTGGGTCAGTATCCGGGGTGAAGAAGTCATCCTGCAACGCGACAGCGGCACAGCCACCAGCGTCCGCAACGCCCTCCCCGCCCGTGTCGTCACCGTGCGTCCCGGCAGCCCGTTGTTACGGATCGAGTTGGACGCCGGTTTCCCTTTGTTCGCGTTTGTCACCCGTCCGGCCTGCGAAGAACTCGGCCTCCAACCCGGCGTCGCCGTGAAAGCGTTGATCAAAGCGCCCGCCGTGCATCTGGTGCCACGAATCGCATGAACACCGGTCAAGCAAACCGCCCTCGTTGGCTTAACAGCACGGTGCTGGGCATCGGGCTGGCGTCATTGCTTTCGGATTGGTCGCATGAGATTGCCACGACGGTGATGCCGGCGTTTCTGGCGACGATGGGCGTGGCGGCGGCTTGGTTGGGGATCATCGAGGGCGTCAGCGACGGGTTGTCGTCGTTCGCCAAGATGGCCAGCGGGTATTACACGGACAAACTGCCACGCCGGAAACCGATTGCCATCGCCGGCTATCTGGTCACGGCATTGGGGACGGCGTCGTTTGGGTTGGCGACGCAAGCGTGGCATGTGCTCGTGGCGCGGGCAGCGGCGTGGTAACGGTATTCGATGAACTCGGGCATCGTGTAGATGCCCGCGCGTAGAACCTTTGGCAGCAACGTCAGCGCGATCAGC
>CAZJCX010000062.1:6479-6835 GCA_964544425.1 uncultured Verrucomicrobiota bacterium | reverse complement strand
TGCGCACGCCGGTGCGCAAGGCGTTGCTGGCGGGGTCGGTCACGCCGGAGACGTACGGGCGCGCGTTCGGGTTCGAGCGGATGATGGATACGCTGGGCGCAATCGTCGGCCCGGCCACGGCGTTGGTGTTGCTGCCGGTGGTGGGACATCATTATTCGACGTTGTTCGCGTTGACGTTGATTCCCGGCTTGTTGGCGGTGGCGGCCATCGCGTGGCTGGTGAAAGAACGGGAGCGGAAGCCGGTGCCGCATATTTCGTTTGGCGACCGGCTGCGGGCGTTGCCGCCGCGGTTTCGGAAGTTTCTTGTGGCGGTGGGGTTGTTCGGCGCGGGCGACTTTGCACACACGTTGTTGATT
>CAZJCX010000062.1:1982-6465 GCA_964544425.1 uncultured Verrucomicrobiota bacterium | reverse complement strand
CGCAGAAGCTGACGCCGGTGTTGGGCGCGACGACGGCGGCGAGCGTCGCGGTCGGGTTGTACGTGGCGCACAATGTCTGCTACGCCGGGTTCGCGCTGGTGGCCGGATGGCTGGCGGACCGGTTTTCCAAACCGCGCGTGTTGGCGGCGGGTTATGCGCTGGCGGCGGTGATGGCGGCGCTGATCATCGCGTTGCCGTTGAACGTGTGGACGCTGGCCGTGGTGTTCGTGCTGGGCGGGGTGTATGTGGCCATCGAGGAAACGCTGGAAGATACGTTGTGCGCGGAACTGGTCGGCGCGGAGCAGCACGGGATGGGCTTCGGCGTGCTGGCGACGGTGAACGGCGTGGGCGATTTCGTGTCGAGCGTGGTGGTGGGCGTGTTGTGGACGACGTTCGGGACGAGCGTGGCGTTTGGGTACAGCGCGGTGCTGTTCGCGACGGGGGCGGTGTTGGTGTGGCGCACGCGATAACGGGAATCGCGAGCGATACCTCGACAAACGGGAAGGCGGTAGAGCATATTGCCGAGCATGGTCGCGGATCGGTGGGAGATTTCGACGGAGCGACGGCGGCTGCCGGGGCGGACGGAACGGCGCGGCGCGCAGACGGGGTTACCGACGGTGGGGGCGTTTGCGTTCGGTGGCGTTTTCGTGGTGGTCGGCGTGCTGGTCATGTTGGTCGGGTTACGGGTGATACCGGTGGACCCGAAGGGCGTGCATGCGCCGTGGTGGGTGTTGACTGTGTTTGGGTCGGTGTTTGCAGCGGCGGGGATGTTCGTGGAGGGGATGGCGCTGCGGCAACTGCGGTCGGAACAACGACGGCGCGAGGCGGCCCGGCTGTTTCCCAACGAGCCGGCATTGGGAGATTATGGGTGGGACACGACCGGCTTCGGCGTCCCGCGATGGAGTGCAGGGATCAAGGCGTTGGCGGGGGCGGCGTTTCTGACGTTGTTTCTTTCGATTTTCAATTACTGGGCGTTCTTCGCCAAAGGGCCGTGGATGGTGAAGGCGGTGGTGGTGCTGTTCGATCTCATCTTGCTCGCGGTGTGGTGGGAGGCGTTGCGGCGGATTGGGAAAGCGTTCAAGTTCGGCGGCTCGCGGATTGTCTTTGCGCGGTTCCCCTACCCACTCGGCGCGCCCGTGGTGGTGCGCTGGCAACCCGGCGAGGGAATCACGCAAGCCCGGCAAGGCACGTTCACGTTGCGGTGCGTCGAGGAATGGTTTGAGCGCTCCGGTTCCGGGAAAAATCGCAGCGCGCGTTTGGTGCAGGAAGAATTGTGGAACGCGACGGTGCACCTCGACCGGCAACGAATGTTCACGCGTGGCGAGACGCTCGAATGGCGCTTCGAGCCGCCGTCCGGGTTACCGGCGACGCAGCTCAGTGCCGCCAAGCCGGTGTTCTGGGAGTTTGAAGTGAAACTGGACTTGCCGGGCTTGGATTTCGACGAGGTTTATCTCGTGCCGGTTTACCCGACGGCTCATGACATCCGCGACGTGTAATGCTCTGCGAGAATTGGCCGGGCTGTTCCTCAAGCTCGGCACGATTGGCTTTGGCGGCCCGCCGGCCCACCTCGCGATGTTCGAGGATGAAGTCGTGCGCCGCCGCGGGTGGCTGACGCCGGCGGAGTTTCTCGACTTGCTGGGTGCGACGAATTTGATTCCCGGCCCGAACTCGACGGAGATGGCGATCCACATCGGTCACCGGCGGGCGGGCTGGCCGGGCTTACTGGTGGCCGGGGTCAGCTTCATCCTGCCCGCCGCGCTGATTGTGTGCGCGCTGGCGTGGGCGTACGTGGCCTACGGTGAATTACCGCAGGTCGCCGGGCTGCTCGACGGAGTGAAGCCCGTGATCATCGCCATCGTCCTGCAAGCGTTGTGGCGATTGGGCCGGGCGGCGGTGAAAAACATCTGGCTCGCGGCGCTGGGGCTGGCCGCGGCGGCGTTGAGTTGGTTCGGTGTGAATGAGTTGGTTGTTCTGTTTGGCATGGGCCTGTTGCCGGTGGTGGCATCCCTGCGGCGGCGTACGCTGGCAGTGGAACCGTTCAGTCTGGCGGCGCTGACGTTTTTCTTTGTGAAGGTCGGCGCGGTGTTGTTCGGCAGCGGATACGTGTTGCTCGCGTTTCTGCGCGGCGAACTCGTGGAACGATGGGGCTGGTTGACCGAGGCACAACTGCTCGACGCGATCGCCATCGGACAAGTCACGCCGGGGCCACTCTTCACGACGGCGACCTTCATTGGTTACGTGCTGGCGGGGCCGACCGGCGCGGTGTTGGCGACGGTGGGGATTTTCCTGCCGGCGTTCGTCTTCGTGGCCCTCAGCACGCCGCTCATTCCGCGCCTGCGCCAATCGCGGCTCGCGGGCGCGTTCCTCGACGGCCTGAATGTCGCGTCACTGGCGTTGATGGCGGTCGTCACCGCGCAACTTGGCCGCGCCGTGTTGATGGACCCGCTCAGCATCGGTTTGGCGATCCTGGCCGGGCTGCTGCTGTTTCGCTATCGGGTAAACTCCGCCTGGCTTGTGCTCGGCGGGGCAGTGATCGGGCTTTTTCGTTGATGCGCCGGCTGCGAGCCGGTACAACAACGTCTCGGAATGAACGTACCCTTGCGCGTGGTGCAAATTGGGTTGGGAGCGATTGGCCGCGCGGCGGCGCGGCTGGTCTTGGAAAAGCCGCACCTCCAACTCGTCGGCGCGGTGGACCCACAGTTGGTGGGGTCGCATCTGGCCGATGTATTGCAAGTGCCGCACAAGCTGGCGGGAATGGTGACGCATAAATTACCGGCGGCGGATGTGGCGATTCATTGCACGACCTCGAACTTCACCGATGCCGCCCGGCAGATGGGCGAGTTGGTGCGCGCGGGGATGCGTGTGGTCACCTCGTGCGAAGAGGCGTTGCTGCCGTCGTTTCGCGACGCCACGGCGGCGGCGGAACTTGACCGGCTGTGCAAAGAACACCACGCCGCCGTGCTGGGCACCGGGGTGAATCCGGGCTTTGTGATGGACACGTTACCGTCGCTGCTGACGAGCGTCTGCCAGCACGTGCATTCGATCCACGTCACGCGGGTCGTGGATGCCGGGACGCGGCGCGCGGCGTTACAGAAGAAGGTCGGCGCGGGACTGTCGCCCGCCGAGTTCGACAAGTTAATGCACGAAGGGAAAATCCGGCACGTCGGGCTGACCGATTCACTGATGTTCCTGGCGGACGCGATTGGCTGGGATGACGTGGACGTCTCGGAAACGGTCGGCCCGGTCATGGGCGCGGACGGCAACGTGGCCGGGGTCCGGCAAGTCGCCAAGGGCGGAAACATCACGCTGGAACTGGAGATGTACGTCGGCGCGCCGAACCCGCGCGATGAAATTCACATCGAAGGCGTCCCCCCACTCCACCTCGTCATTCAAGGCGGCACGGCCGGTGACTTGGCCACACCGGCGATGTTGGTGAACATGATCCCGCGCGTGATGGAAGCGCCGCCCGGCCTGCACACGATGCGGACGCTGGCGTTGCCGCACATTGAGACCTGACATGCCGAACCTCGTGTACTTCGATCTCGAAACGCAAAAGAGCGCGGCGGAGGTGGGCGGCTGGGGTAACAAACGCGACATGCGGATGTCAGTCGGCGTCACCTACAGCACCGCCACGGGCCGGTATGAGATTTACGATGAACGCCGGGCCGCGGAATTGATCCGCGAACTGTCGCGCGCCGACAAGGTCATCGGATTCAACATCATCAACTTCGACTACGAAGTCCTGCACGGTTACAGCCCGCTTGATTTGCGCGATTACCCCACGCTCGATTTGATGGCCGACCTCGAAAAACGGCTCGGCCACCGGCTCTCGCTCGAATCAGTCGCCACCGCCACGCTGGGCGCGCCCAAAATCGCCGACGGCCTCGTCGCGTTGAAATGGTGGAAAGAAGGCAAGCTGCTCGAAATTGCCGAGTACTGCTGCTTCGACGTGAAGATCACCAAAGAACTCCACGAATACGGCCAGACCTACGGCGAGGTCGCCTACGTCGACCGCCAAGGCCAACGCCGCGTGGTGAAGGTGGAGTGGTAATCTGCTTGCCGATTTGGTAAGAACTGACCGATGGCTCAAGTCAAACTGCAGCAGTATCCGCGCGAGGATTTTTTGGCGCATCCGTCCCTCTTTCCCCGCCCCGCGACTTCCATCATGGCGGCCGTTTTGGAAGGGGCGATTCGTCGGGCATTTGAGCGGTGCCTTAAAGATAAAGGCGGCAACGTGACAGTGCCGGCATCAGAACCCGCCGCTTTGATCGAGTTGTGTCTCCAACACCTGAAAGAGCGCAGCGATCCGATTCTCAGCCCCTACTTTCTCAGTCAGTGCCCGGTGGAGGAGATTTTTGAATTGGATGCCGTCGCCCACGAGATGCAACGACACCGGATGCGGATTGGCGTCTTCTACCAGTTTCTGCTCATCGAACTGATGCGCGTCCGCTTTGCGAATGTCGTGGACGGCAAGCGCGAAGGT
>CAZJCX010000062.1:423-1961 GCA_964544425.1 uncultured Verrucomicrobiota bacterium | reverse complement strand
CGAGATCAATACGCCCGGCTTCAAGAAGGGATTGCGCTTGTATATCTCTGTGAAGAAGTCGGCCGACACCGTGGGCGGCCAGGATGTCGCGGGAGTGGTTCGCCGTTTGGAGTCAATTGCCGCTGAGGAGAAAAATTTGACGCGCCCTTACTTGTGCGTGGTTTGTTACGCGACACCGCATCGGGGAGTCATTCTGCCTTACGAACTCGGTCGCACCATAAAGCGCAACCGCGACGGCCATCCGTATTCGGCGAATTGCGAGGTGTGGAGTCCGGGATTTGTGTTTCCCTTTGTGTCGGGGCTGGATGCCGAAGCGGTCTACCGGGCCGCGTTGCACCAAGTCGGTCAATTTCTGCCATTCCACGCTCTCCGCTGCCGACGCGACTGTGGCCGACTCCTCGCGGAAAAGCTTCGCGACCTCAACTTGGTCGCTGCTGAAACCGGGCGACTCGATCCAACGCGGTTTCAGAAGTTCATCACCGAACGACGGCAACTAGTCCCGCGCGACGATGAAGACTAACCTCACCTCCGCCTGTGCCGTCATCTGCGGCGACAGCCGCGAGGTGCTCGCCAACTACGTCGGGCAGGTGGACTTGATTGTCACGTCGCCGCCATACGCGGATGCGCGCAGCCAGCATTACGACAGCATCCACCCGGACAAGTTCGCGGATTGGTTTCTGACGTTTCATGAGCCGTGTTTCAACGCGTTGACGGATCGCGGCAGTCTCGTCTTGAACATCAAAGACAAGGTTGTGAACGGGGTTCGGCACCGCTACGTCTGGCACACCATCGAAGCCTTATGCGCGCGAGGCTGGCACGCGATTGACGATTATCTGTGGCACAAGACCAACCCCATGCCGGGCTACTGGCCGACGCGCCTGCGCGATGGGTGGGAGTACTGTTTTCATCTCAGCAAGAGTCCCCGCCCCTACTTCAATCCCGATGCCGTCCGCAAACCAATCGGTGATTGGGTGAGTTCCCGGCTCGCGCGCCTCGGTCAAAACGACCTGACCCGCCACAATTCCGTCAACGCCAGCGGCTTTGGCCGAAACATCTCCAAATGGGTCGGCAAACACACCGTGCTCCCATCCAATGTGCTCAGTCTCCCCCTCGTCGGCAAAAACAAAGGACACCCGGCCGTCTTCCCGGTGGACTTGCCACTGTTCTTCATCAACTTGCTGTCCCCACTAGGCGGCCTCGTCGTGGATCCGTTCGGCGGCAGTGGAACGACCGGCATTGCCGCCACCGCAGCCGGCCGCCGGTGTGTACTGATTGACAACAACCCTGATTACTGTGAACTCGCCCGCCGCCGCCTCGCGGAAGAAACCGTCGCCCCCAAAACGAATGGCCGGTATCCAGATGCCACGCCGGAACAAACAGCGCTGCTGGAAACTTCTCCCACTCGCGGGTCTGTCAAACGCCGGCCCATAAAGTACACCGCAAAAAAGAAGTCCTGACGCTACTCCGCCGGCGGGGGGCAGAGACGTTTGGGGAGTTGCCAGTGTTTGATCGTGCCGTCGGCGCTGGCGCTGAAAAGC
>CAZJCX010000062.1:0-408 GCA_964544425.1 uncultured Verrucomicrobiota bacterium | reverse complement strand
CCACCGGAGATAATGCCAGTCCGGTCACCGGCGCGGTGTGACCAGTGAGGGCGGCGATCGCTTCACCAGTGACGCCTTCCCAGCAGCGAACGACTTTGTCGTCGCCGCTACTCATCACAAATTGGCCGTCGGCAGAGAACCGGACACGACGTACCGCGCCGTCGCTACCCCGCAACACCATTGTTTCCTTGCCGGTCTCGACATTCCAGAGGCGCACGAGCTTGTCCTTGCCGGCCGTGGCCAACTGCCGGCCATCAGGCTGAAACGCCACGTCGAGTACGTCCGCAAAACCCGTCCGCACCGTCAGGCGCGCCTCACCGGTGCGCAGGCTCCAAATTTTGGCCGTGTCGTCTTCGCTGCCGGTCGCCAGCCACGCGCCATCCGCGCCGAAGGCGACCCCGCCCCCCT
>CAZJCX010000061.1:14976-16481 GCA_964544425.1 uncultured Verrucomicrobiota bacterium | reverse complement strand
ATCATGGCCTGGAGCAGCCGGCGGCCGGCGGTCAGTGAGCCGATGGCGAATGCAACCAGTGAGACCCCCGCCGCGCTCGAAAGAGCGCTCCCACAAACGCCGGCAGCGGCAGTGAAGCCGGTCGCGAATGCGGGGGGGTATGTGGATGAGGCGGGGCGGTTCCGCTGCGAGTTACCGGAAGGGTGGGAGGTTACGGCGGACAGCAGCGCGGTCCTGTCGTCGCTGCGATTGCAGTCCGGGCGGGATGAGATGGTGGTGATGGCGCGCCCCGGCGTGGATGAAAATTTTGCCGTCGAAGATCGTCCGCAGTTGGAGCGCGCGCTGGCGCGGCGGGTCAACCAACTCACGCAGGGCGAACTTTTCACGGAAGTGCTCGAAGCGAAATGGGTGGTGGAGGACGGGTTGGAGGCGTTGCAGATGGTGATGCGGATGGCGGTGGGGGCGGAGACGTGGCGGGTGTTGGCGGTGAATTACCGGCAGCATGGGCATGATCATTTGTTGGTCTTGTACGTCCGGTCGCAGGGCAATGAGGCGCGGTTGCAGGCGACCTTTCAGAAGTTCGTGTACTCCTACGATAGCGTCGGCCAGGCGGAAGAGACGGACGTGGAATTGCCGTTTCTGCGCGGGGTGGTGGCGGAGGCGATGTCGCGCCCGGTCGCGACGAGTCCGTGAAGGGGAGTTACGTGTTCGTGACAGGTGCGGCGAAATGTGGCGGTTCGGTGACGAAGTGGCGGAAGTGATTGGGCGGCGGGGCATTCAATGGTGGTCGCAAATGTCCGAATGCTGGTGGTCGCGGTCTGAAAGGTGACAGCGCCGGAATGAACATTTTTCTAGAGTGGGCGATGTCGGTAGAGAAGTAAGTCGTGCGGTATCGGAAAACAATAAACAGGAGAAGGAGGAGTTTAGTGAACAAACAAATCAAATGCTTGGCAACAGTAGGGCTCCTGCTGTGGCCAGCTCTCGCGGCGCAAGCCGGCGGTGATGTCGGATATAACGCCGTCCCGGTGTCCGGGGGTTCGGACATCGTCATCTCGGTGCCATTTAATCCCGGCACGGTCTTCACTGGTGTGGTGGATAGTGTCACTGCCACGACCATCTCGGTGGCGGGAACGCCGTTTGACTTGGATGAATTCAACGATCTGTTCTACGTCCGCTTCACGAGCGGTGCCAAGAACGGGGAGTGGTTCACCATTACGGACACCACGGCGAATACACTGACGGTCGGCACCACAGGCGCGTCCATCGGGAACACATTCGTAATCTCCGCACATTGGACGCTCGGCACAGCTTTTCCGGCTTGGTTGGAGGGCACGTCGTTCTTCCTCTCGTCGAGCACGAGCGCCAGCCCGACCATTCGCCGCACGCAAATCTTGCTGTTCGACGAAGTGCCGGTCGCCGTCAACCGCTCCGCGACTGCCGGGACGTACTTTTTCGGCATCAACAACCAGGCCGGTTTCTGGCGCCGCACGTCGGCGTCGGGAGTGAACGCGAATAACACGGTGTTG
>CAZJCX010000061.1:0-14966 GCA_964544425.1 uncultured Verrucomicrobiota bacterium | reverse complement strand
AAGCCGCAGCAAAGCTTCATTCTGCGCAACGCCAACACGAACGCGACGCTGACGGTGTACACGCTCGGTGATGTGCCGAAAGGCCAGTTGGCCACCACGGTTCGCAAGAGCGCGGTTGCCCAGAACGACGCGCCGGTGAGCACGGACCGACCGGTGCCGATGAGCTTGGCGGAATTGGATCTGATCGGCACGGCGGCCTTCGTCGGCAGCGCCAGCGGCAGTGCCAGTCCGGCCGTTCGGAAAGACCAGATCTTGATCCCCGACAACACCGTCGCGGGCGCAAACAAGGCGCCGGGCGGCGCGGGGACGTACTTCTATCGGACTGACCTCGGTTTCTGGGTGCGGACGACGGCGACTTCGACCGACGTGAGCACCAACAAGGTCATCCAACCAGGCCAGGCGTTCTGGATTCGCTCGGCCACCAACAGCACCACAACCACAACCTGGTCGCACAACGCGACCTACTAACGTCGTAACGGAGAAAGGGAGAAAAAAGAATAATGAAACAGAACATCAAAACAGCAGTGGGGGCGCTCGCCGTGGCGTGTTTGTTGGCTGGCACCCAGTCGCAAGCGGGCATTACGATCAACACGGACATCAGCAACTTGGTCGGCGCCCAAATCGGTGACACGGCGATCTTCATCGCCGCCAAAGATGGGGACTTGAATCCGGCGGACTTGACTTTCACCGGCGTGGCCGCGTTGGCGGACACGCAGTGGAGCTTGGATCCGGACGACATCGTGCTCAGCGTGAATCCCTTCACCGCGTCCGGTCAGTTGACCGCGGAGGTGAACTATAATCCGGCTAGCGTCGGCGGCTTGGACATCGCGTTGAATACCAAGATCTTCTTGGTGTATTTCCCGGGGCTGTCGTTTGCCTCCAATCCCGTCGGCCCCGGTCAGGGTCAGGCGTTTGGCATCTATCGTGACGATGAAGGCGATCAAGGCTTCGGTGGCACGTACATCGGATTCAACTCACCGCAAGATGGCGGCACCTACGACTTGTTCCGTGAAGGTCTGAGCGTGCAAGCGAACTTGGTGACGGACGTGGTTCCTGAGCCGAGCACGGTGGTGCTGGTTGGGCTGAGCGCGCTGGCGATTGCCAGTGGGCTGCGTCGCCGCAAATAACATCGCAACCGTAAACAACAACTGTAAAGGGGAAACAAGGAAATGAAGCATAGTGTCAAATACATGGCGCTGGCCGCGACGGTTGCGGTGAGCGCGGGCTTGGGCTCCGCTCAGGCGCAAACGATCCCGCCTTCCTGTGGTGGCAAGCCGACGGTGGTGGTCAATTCGCGGGTTGCCGCGAGCACCACGTGGACCGCCGGTAACGAGTACGTCCTGACGAACATCACGTACGTGACGAGCGGCGCGACGTTGACGATCGAACCCGGCACCGTCATCCGCGGTCTTAGCGACGCTGCGACGCCGGGCGCAAACAACGCCGGCGCGTTGGTCGTCACGACCGGCTCCAAGATCGTGGCCAACGGCACCAAAACCAATCCGATCGTGTTTACGGACGCGGGGGATAACAACGTGCCCGGCTGCACCGCCACGACACCATACGACGACTACCAACAGCTCACCGGCCAATGGGGTGGGCTGATCGTGTTGGGCCGGACCTACATCGGCTTCAACACCACCACGGGTCCGAACCCGACCAAGCAGAATCAGGTCGAAGGTATCACGGCGGAAGGTTCGCTCGGCTTGTACGGCGGCAACCTGGACGATGATGACAGCGGTTCGCTCAGCTACGTCTCGCTCCGCTTCGGCGGCGGCGCGTTGGCTCCGAACAGCGAAATCAACGGCTTGACCATGGGCGGCGTCGGTCGCGCGACCAAAGTCAGTCACGTTGAAGTCGTCAACAATCTCGACGATGCCTTCGAGTTCTTCGGCGGCACGGTCAACGCGAAGTACATGACTTCGTGGGGCGCGGGTGATGACGGTTGGGATACCGACGAGGGCTATCGTGGCAAAGCGCAGTTCGTCATGATTGTGCAGGCGGACGCGGGCGGCGCGGCAGTCGGTTCGGGCATCCCGGATCGCGGGTTTGAGTCCGATGGCGGTCTCAACCCTGACGCCGCGCAACCATATTCGTTGAGCACGATCTACAACTTCACGATGGTCGGCAAAGGCCAGACCGGCGGCGGCGGCAATTACACCTCCCGCTCGGCCAACGTGGGCGCGATGATCCGCGACAACGCGGGGATGCAGATCTTCAACTCGCTGTTCCTGGACTTCGGCGGACCGGCGGTCGCGATCTCCAACGAAAGCGGCGATGCGGCGATCAACTCCCGCCAACGTTGGGATACGGCGTTTAACAACCTCGCGTTCCATATCGACACGGCCAGCGGTTTGCCCGCGGCGGGCTTCTACACCACGCAAACGGAAGGCTTCCAAGCCGATTTCCGTGACAACGTGGTCTGGCAATGCGGCGCCGACAGCGGTGTGGGTGTTGTGGGCACGGCGGCCAACTGGAGCGCCATTCAAGGTGACGCGGCGGCGCACAGCGGCAGCGAACCACCGAATCCCTTCAACGAAAACTGGCGCGCCGGCCTCATCGGCAGCAGCTACAACAACGTGATCGCGACGGTGAATCCGATCACCGAGCTCACCCGCTCGGTTTCGGCGGCGGCGAACCGGATCTTCAACCCCACGTTCATTGACCCGCGCCCGGCGACGCTCAGCGACGCCCGCACGGCCACGCGGACGGCGCCGGCGGACGGTTTTTTCACCCCGGTCAGCTACAAGGGCGCATTCGCGCCGGATGGTTGCTTGTGGACGACGGGTTGGACGCTGCAAGCGGCGTTGGGTCTGTTGCCCAGCGAAGCCTGCCCGGCGGCCGGCTCGATCACCGACATCACCTTGCTCAGCTCGGTGACGTTCCCGACGACGGACGGTGGCGTGTACATCGTCAACGCCAGCTCGGACAACATCAACTTCATCCCGATCGGCGTCGTCGTGGGCGACGGCACCGAGAAGACGTTCGTGGATGAACGCGGTCTCGCGACCCGGCAGTTCTACAACGTGACCTCGCAGTAAGCGCGGTCGCAGCACAATCAGCCCGGAAGGCGGAGCCGGCAATTGCTCCCCTTCCGGGCGGTTGTTTTTGTGCGGTCAAGCACGGCCATGATCGAGCGGCTGTTTTCAGACTTTGTCACGAAGCTGTCACACAACCGACACGCAAGTCGGGAAAGGATTGCGGCGATGAAAATGATGGCATGGATTTTGGCCGGTACGTTGAGTCTCATCGCGGTCAGCCACGCGGGGGCGATGCCGACCGCGTTGGAACACGCCTTTCGATTTGCGAGTGCGATTCGCACCGATCTCAATGACCGTGGGCGGGCGCAGGCGGACGTCGCCTTGGCGGCGGCGCAGGTGGGGCAATTGGAGCAGGCGCGGGCCTGGGCGGACGAAGTGACCGGCTGGCGGCGGGGGATGGTGTATGCGGAATTGGCGGTGCCGCTGGCCAAGCGGGGCCGCACGGCGGAGGCGCGGGCATTGTTGGCGCAGGCCGAGGAGATGAGCCAGCGGATCGAAGATTGGAGCGGGCCGCGCGTGGCGGCGCATGTGGCGGCGGCATTGGCCCAGCTTGGTGAGCGGGAGCGCAGCGCGCAGATCAGTGGAAAATTGGAGGGCGAAGAACGGCTCAAAGCCTTGCCGGTCGCGATCGCGCCGCTGGTGGAAGCCGGGCAGTTTGAAGCGGCGATGGAGGTGCTGGGCAAGATTACCGGAGTGCATGCGTTTGATCTGCGGATCGCGCAGGTGCGGGCCTATCTGAAATTGGCGGAGCACCCAAGTTTGCGCGCGCAGTGGGGCAAGCGGAAGCGGGCGTTGACGGCGGCGCTGGCGGTGGCGGCGGAGTTGCCGGTGACGGTACGCGCGGAGACGGCGGTGGCGGTGGCGGACCAGTTTCGCGGCATGGGTTTTCGCGGGGACGCGCGGCGGACACTGGCCGAAGTGGAGACCGCGCTGGTGGCGGAAGGCGGGAATGCCTTTTACCTGGCGCCCGTGCTGGTGCAGGTGGCGTTGGCGTGGGACCGGCTGGAAGAGCGGGGGCGCTGCCGGGGTTTGTTGGTTGAGGCGCTGCGCGGGGTGACGGAGGCGCAGGACATTGATCAGCCGTTTGTGTACGCGGCGGTGGCGGGGGGGTATGCGGCGATTCGTGAGGAGCGGCAAGCCCGGCAGTTGTACGCGACCGGGTTTGAACTGGCCGGCCAGTTGATCAACTCGCGGCCGCGCGCGTTGGCGGTGGTGGAGTTGTGCCGTTCGATGGGGTTGCACGGCCTGCGCGTCACGGCGGCGGAGCAGGCCCGGTTGCAGGAGTTGTATGACGGATTGGGTGCGCCGTGGTGAGGCGGGCGGGGGCGATTCTCGCCGCGATACTTGGCTGGTTCACCCTCGCGACGGACGCCGCGGCGCAGGGAGTGGGCGGGCTGCGCGGTTCAGTCTTGGATGCGGACGCGACGGCGCCGGTGGGGAATGCGCGGGTGACGGTCGTGGAGGCGCTGGTCAACGTCACGACTTCGGAGGAGGGGATGTTCACCTTCGAGGCGTTGGCACCGGGCACGTACACGGTGGCAGTGGTCAAGGATGGGTACACGCGGAAGATTCTGCCGGACGTGGTGGTAAGCAGCGGGCAGTTCACGGAGTTGCGGGTGGAGTTGGAGCAGGAAGTCAGCGAGTTGGAAGAGTTCGTGGTGCGCGGGTTTGATCTGGGTGGCGAGACGGACATGGGGATGCTGGAGATCCGGCAGGAGTCCACGGCGTTGAGCGATGCGATCAGCTCGGAGTTGATGCGGCGCGCGGGGGCGAGCACGGCCGCGGGGGCGTTGCGGTTGGTGGTGGGCACGTCGGTGCAGGAAGGCAAATACGTCGTGATCCGCGGATTGGCCGACCGGTACACGACGACGTTGCTGAACGATGTGCGCTTGCCGACGTCGGATGCCGACAAGCGGGCGGTGCAGTTGGATCAGTTTCCGGCGGCGCAGATTCAGAACATCACGGTCTATAAGAGTTTCACGCCGGACCAGCAGGGCGATTCGACGGGCGGGACCGTGGACATCATCACCAAGAGTGTGCCGGACAAGGCGTTCCTGTCCGTGTCGGGCGGTGTGGAGTACAACACGCAGACGACCGGCAACGACAAGTTTCTCAGTTACCGGGGTGGCGGGACGCCGACCTTTGCGATGGATGACGGGAAGCGGGATTTGCCGTTCCGCTCCAGCGCCGTGCCGGGGTACTTGGGTGCGACGGTGAATCCCGGCTTGGCGGCGTCGCGGTTGCCGAACGCGCAGCAGTTGGACGCGCAGACGCGGGCGTTCTCACCGGTGTTGGGAGTGAGCACGAAGGAGGTGGGACCGAGTTATAGTTTTGGGTTGGCGGGCGGGGACAAGTTCAGTCTCGGCGGTGAGGGGCAGTTCGGGGTAATTGCCGGCTTCTCGTACAAGCAGGATTACAAGTTTTACGACGGCGGGACGCGCCAGGTTGTGACGTTCGCCGCCGGCGGGGTTGACCCGACGTTTGAGAACTCGTTTGAGGATGCCCGCGGAACGGACGAGGTGCAGTGGAGTGGGACGCTGGGGTTGGGGTATCAGTTGGATGATCAACACCAGTTCGCGCTGAATTTCATCCACAATCAGACGGGCACCGACGAGGCGCGGTTCTTGGAGGACCGCACCGAGCCGACCGAGTACACCCAATCGCAAAGCCTGCGCTACCGGGAACGCACGCTGCAATCCATCCAACTCAGCGGGGATCATCGTTTCGACGACATCGGGGGTGTCAAACTGGATTGGGTCGGCTCCTACAACACGACCGGGCAATACGAGCCGGACCAGCGCTTCTTCAAGAACGCGTTCGACCCGGTCAACCAAAACTCCGCGCCGCAGGGCGAGTTGCTCAATCACATCCTGCGCATCTGGCGCGATGTGGACGAGGAAAGCAAACAGGGCGCGATGAATCTCACGGTCCCCTTTCGGCAATGGACGGACACGGAAGGGTTCGTCAAAGCCGGGCCGTTCTACGACGAAGTGGTGCGTGAGTTCAAACAAGACTCCTTCTCCTACGCATTCCCCGGCCAAGCGGGGCCGGGTGGTGATCCCGCGCGGATCGAGAACCTCGGTTACCTCACCTACAGCGGGCCGGGCCGGTGGAGCGATGTGTTTCTCGAACCGCACCGGATTGGGTTCCCGACCAACAATCCCCCGGCCATCAATCAACTGCTCTGGCACATCCAGCCCAGCAATACCGACGTGGATTACCGGGGCGAACAGATCATCATGGCCGGCTACGGCATGGCCGAACTGCCGCTGACCTCGTGGTTCAAGATCATCGGTGGCGCGCGCTACGAATACACCGACCTCAGTATCGCCATCACCAGTCCCAACAACCAAGTGCAGATCGTCCAACGCACCGTGGACGGAAATTTCTTCCTCCAAGACGTGCCAGACGATCAGGCCGGCTCGCAGCTCAAACAGTGGGACCTGCTCCCCGCCGCCGGTCTCGTTTGGGAGGTCATTCCCAAGCTCTTCCTGCGCGGCAACTGGAGCCGCACCATCGCCCGCCCCACGTTCCGCGAATTGGCACCCGTGCGCACCTTCGAATTTCTGGGTGCCGACCAGTTCGTCGGCAACCCCGATCTGACGATCTCCGAAATTGACAACTACGACCTGCGCTTGGAATGGTTCCGCCGCCCCGGCGACGTGCTCGCGCTGAGTTTCTTCTACAAAGAGATTCAGAATCCCATCGAACTGATCTCGTTCGTCATCACCGGCGGCGCCCGGTTCGCCCGCCCGCTCAATTACCCGGAGGGCAAGGTCTTCGGTATCGAATTCGAAGCCCGGCAACGGCTCGACATCCTCGCCGACTGGCTGGCCGATTTCACCGTGGGTGGCAACGCCTCCCTGATAACCTCCGAGGTCACGTTGCCCGCTGAGGAACAAGCCGGGCTGGCCGGTGTCGGCGTGAACACCCGTACGCGACCATTGCTCGGCCAGCCGGAGTATCTGCTCAATGCCAACATCGTCTATGACAACACCCGCACCGGAACTGCGCTCGGTCTCTTTTATACTCTGACGGGCGAAAAACTCGTCGTTGGCGAAGCCGTGTCCGACAACTACAACCCAAATGTCTACGAGTTGCCGGTGGACAGTCTTGACTTCAGCTTGGAACAGAAAATCGGCCGCCACTGGCGCGTCACGTTCCGCGCGAAAAATCTCACTGACCCGCTCATCGAGCGCGCCTATCGAGTCACGTGGCGGCCCGACATCACCCAAAGCTCGTACAAGCGCGGTATTGATTACTCACTGAGCGCCACCTGCACATGGTAAGCCCCCGTCGCGCCGTCGTCATCGCCCTTGGCTTCGTGACGTGTCTGGGGTTGGCGCTGGGCTACCGGGAAATCTTTTCGCCCGACATCGGCTTCTATCTCTCCAGTGGCCGCTACGTCCTCGAACACGGCGGCGCGCCGCGCACCGACCCGTTCACGTGGACGCTGGCCGACCGGCCGTACATCAACCTGCAATGGCTCTACCAGGCGGCCGCGTGGCTCGTCTATCAAGCCGGTGGCACCGCGCCGCTCGTCATCGGCAATACGTTGCTCACCCTCGCGTCGTTCGCGCTGCTCGTCATCCGCAGTGCGCGCCGTAACGGTGGCCTCTCGGCCTGGACGACACCATTGTTGCTCTGTTTCGCTGCCGGTCAGCTCTGGGAAATCCGCACTCACGTTGCCTCGTGGTTGTTTCTCAACCTCGTCTGGCTCAGCCTCGAAGAATACCGGCGCGGTGACCGGCGCTGGCTGTGGCTGCTGCCCGGCCTGATGCTCGTCTGGGTGAATTGTCATGCGCTCTTCATCCTCGGCCTCGTCGCCATCGGCGTGTACGGACTCGATGAACTGCGCCGGGGACGGCAAGCGGATCGCTGGTTCTTTATCGCGGCGGGCGCGGCGCTGCTCGCGTGCTTCGCCAATCCCTACGGCCTGACCGGCGTGTTGTTTCCGTTCACGCACTTCGCTAAGCTCCAATCCACCAGCCTCTTCAAATCGGAGCTGGCCGGCACGCTGGAATTCCTCTCGCCGTTCCGCTTGGAAGGGTACCGGGGTACCGGCCAACTGGTGATCCTGCAATCGCTGCTCTTCATTCACATCTACACCGCGCTCGCGCTCGTCGGCGTGGCGTTGAACGGTCATCGCCTGCGGTTGGTGGACGGGCTGGCGACAGTGTTGTTCGGCTACATCCTCTGGAAAGCGCAAAAAAATTTCGGTTACTTCGTCATTGCCACGCTTCCGATCGCGGTGGCCGGCTTTGAGAACGCCCGCGTCACCCGCCGCTGGGCCAGCAACGCCGCGTGGGCGACAACGGCGGCGGCGGTGCTTGGATTGTGGATCTGGGCCACCGGCTATCTTTACGCGCAAGACCGCAACCCGCTCCGACCCGGTTACCGTTTCAGTCCTGATTTCCTGCCGGTCCGCGCCGCGGAGTTCCTCAACGCGTACGCCCCGCCCGGCCGCCTCCTCAACAACTGGGATGCCGGCGGCTTTCTGCACTTCGCGACGCGGCGGCCGGTATTCATTGATGGCCGGTCGGAAGTCGTCGGCGAAGAGTTTTACCGGGAATACACCGCGCTCAAAATGCACCGTCAGATGGCGCCGCTGATTGCGAAGTGGGCGCCCGACATCGCCGTCGTGCCGTTCAACAGCATCCCCGACTGGTTTTTCTACTTCAACAAACACCCCGACTGGCGGTGCGTTTACGCCGATGAAATGGACGCCATCTATCTGCGCGCCGGTTTTGCGCCGGAGATACCGGCCCTCACTCCCGCCACCGATTATCCCCGGTACGACCCCGCGCGCACCGACGCCATCCTCACCAAAGCCATCCGCCTGCGCCGCGTTAGCATCTGGTCCGCATTCACCGACCGGCACTACTACCCGCTGCGCGAACTGCGCTGGACGGTCTTTCACCACCTGCGCGGCAATTCCCCGGCGGCCATCGGTTTCGGCTTGCAAGGTCTGGAGCGGGCGACGATTCCCTGTCCCGACATCCTCAACAATCTCGTTCAAGCCTTCCTGACAGTCGGCGATGTCCCGCGCGCCACCCGCTGTTTCGACGCGCTGCCGAAAGAATGGCAAGACCCCCGGTTGCGAGCCACGTTGCAGAAAAGGGCCACCGGCAGGAGCACGACGAGGAGGTAGCGAAAATCTTGCGAGGTGCTGAACGGGGCGCGATTTGTAGTAGTGCTTTAACATTCCCGGTACGGAGGTGTCACACAGCCATCAGACGCTGGGAGCGGTTTGAAGATCAGCAATTACGCTGTCTGTCTGCGAGGAGGTCTTCGATGCACCTGAGATGGATCGGCATCCAGACTGTGCTGCTGATGTTGTTGTTATTCGTACGAACAGCCAGCCGCGCCGAGGATGGGCTGGGCGATTCCGATGGCGACGGTTTTCCCGACGCTTTGGAGGAAGCATCTGGAAGCGATCCGAGGCTCGCGCAAAGTGTCCCGCGTGTGAACAACCATCTGGTGGGCCACTGGGGGCTTGACGATGGACAAGGGCTGGCCGTTGCTGACGCCACTACAAATGCGCTCACGGGGAAGCTGAGCGGCCAAGTGCTGCCCGTGTGGGACGAAAAAGAAGGCTCGCTGGTGTTCGATGGGGTTCAAAATTATGTGGAGATTCCAGATGCGCCACCGCTAAGGCGCTCCCGGGGGTTCGCCGTCACGGTTTGGGTGAAGGCGGACCCGCACGCCGACGGCGTGGTGGTTGGCAAGTGGCCGTCACAAGGTCTCGCCGGCAGTTACAGCCTCGGTTTAGTGGACGGCCACGTTGTCATGGAATTATCCGTCAATGGCCACTACTGTCCGTTGATCAGCGAGGACGTGTTGCCGGATGACGGTTGGCATCAGTTGGCAGCGGTGTACGACGAATTTGAGATGCGACTGTACTTGAACGGTCGCAAAGTGGCCGCAACCCACCCGGGTGGACCGCTCGACGAGGCACCCGTGCCACTGTTGCTTGGACTCCACAAAGGCCGACTGGCGGATGTCCGCTTGTATGACCGAGGTTTGAATGACCGCCGGATCGCGGCGATCTATCAGGTGACTGCTTGGCAGCGAGGGATACAGCAAAGACCTGAGCCCGTACTGCGCCCCATGGAGACAGCGGGTGTTGCTGGAAAGCGCCTACGTGGGTTGGATGTCGGCCTTACGCGGATCTACCCAAAAGACAGGTATGCACAGTCAGTGGTTCCGAGAGGCGAATAACAAATGAAACTGCTGTTTCTGGCTGCAGTCGGCATCTGCCTGTTAGGCGACAAAGCAACGGCCAGCCTGATTGGCCATTGGAAGCTTGACGACAGCGGAACGGTCGCAGCGGATTCCAGTGGCTACGGGCGAGACGGCACGCTGATCAACAACCCCACTTGGGTGAATCACGCGGTATCGAGTAACGGTTTGGCCTGCGTTACGAACGCTTATATGTCTGTGCCGCATTCCTCGGCCTTTAACGCTACAAACTACACGCTTTCTGTTTGGTTCAAACCGGATGGCTTGGGAGGTGTCGGCCCAGAATTCAGCCAACTGATGTCAAAAGGCACAGGAATCACGAACGGGTGGACAGTGAAGTATACAGACACAGGGAAGGTACTATTCCAGACGCGTTCCATGTGGGGATACTCCCTCACCAGCCTGCGGGTGCTGCCTACAAACCTCTGGTCACATGTTGTGGCAGTGCATGATCACGCCAAAAGCAAGTTGCTACTCTACATTGACGGGCAACTCGACAGCACAAAATGGTACATCAGTTACCATTTCACAAATTCTTCCGATATTGCCATCGGCAAGGTGAATGGGACTCTTGATGATGTTCGTATTTATGATCAGGCGTTGAGCGAACGCGAAGTGATGGGATTGTTTTTGCAACAGGATCAAGATCATGACCGAGTCATTGACAGTAACGAAATCATCGCAGGCACAAATCCAACCAACCAAGACACGGACAATGATGGCGCCACTGACTTCGAAGAAATCATCGGCGGCACTGATCCCCTGAACTGGGCTGAGAAACCCGATACGACGTCCGCAATCACGGGCTGGTGGAAGTGTGACGAAGGGACGGGCAGCACGGCGACGGACTCCAGTGGGAACGGGCAAACAGCGACCTTGATCGGCGACACGACGTGGGTCGCCGGCGTCCTCGGTCCCGGCGCTGGAAGGTGGGAGGATGTGGGCCAGAAGCTCCAAAGCGCGGCAACAGGCATCGTGACAGGTCAATTTACGGTTTCGGCGTGGATTGAGTTGCTCGATAATGGCTATGGAGCATATGTCGTGAGAACCGCCGACCCGGTGGGTCATGCCTTTAGCATGGAAATGGCAGCAAATGAGGACAACAATTGGGGTGCGATTGTCGGCAAGATTGGCAGAGGCGATTCTTGGATCGAGGATGATGCATATGCGCCCCTTGATTGGAGAATGTATCGGAATAATCTGAGCAACGACTGGTTTCACGTGGTTTATACAGTTTCACCAACCAACTATGCCGTTTATTTCGGCGGTGTGACAGTTGCGTCGGGGACCTACAGCAATGACATGCCAGTCTTGTACGACATCGGCCGGTCACTGACGAACATCACGTTCCTTGGCGGTCAGGGCAATGTTGATGATGTTCGGTTTTACCAACGAGTGTTGACCACGAGACAGGTTGCGGTCTTGGCCAATCTGGATTCAGACTTGGACGGCCTTCCCAACAGCCAAGAAACCCGCCTTGGCACCAATCCGATGAGTGCCGATTCCGATGGAGATGGGTTGCCCGATGGTGCCGAAATCGTCGTCGGCACGGATCCCAGTGACTCGGACACCGATGGCGACGGTTTGCCAGATGGGGTGGATGCGTTGCCGACAAGTTTCGATAACGCGACGCCATCTTTCACTATCACGTATCCGAGCAATGGGGGAACGATCTACCCATGAGCAACGCCCCAAAGCCGTCTCCTTGGCGGGCAAAGTCGAACGGGGCGTGGGTGTGGGGTCTCGTTCTTGTATTGAATGCCGCCGTAATGGCGACAGCAAGTGCACGCAATGAGTGGTGTACGAACAGTCTCAACGGCTGCTTTTACCCATGGCAGGTAAAGTACGACCTGGAGGTTGTCGCTCCGCCGGGTTGTAGTGCGGGCGCGTATTTGGTGTCAACCAACGGGCTTGTCGGTGGGCCCGCACACATTCAGGATTGCGTGAATGTCCCAACACCGTCTGAGGTATGGCAATGGGAGATTTGGCTGAAGTGCCCAGAACCCGGCGGGACAGGGGTACAAGTTAACAGCCTCTCTGTGACGGTCAATCAAGGTGGTTTTCTGACGGGGAAGGTTTATTTGGACGGAGGCGGAAATATTGTCGGCGACCCCGTCGTCTATAATTGCAATGATCCGCTGTCCGATTCTGGTAACGACAACGATCCCTGCCGCAGCGGACGAGATGCGTCGAACCGTGACCTGCCGAAGTCGCCGCGCGCAGGCGAAGATAAGGTTCACAATGATGTAAAGCAGGATCCAGTGGACTTGGGAACTGGAGGATCCTTCTTTGAAAGTCCTGACATTTTGCCGGTGCGGTTACCCGGAGAAACGATGTCGGTGGCCCTTTCGTTTGGCCGGTATCAATCGAGCCGCAATCCAAAGCTCGCCCCGTTTCGTGGTGGATGGACGCATAACTACAATGTCTGGTTGGCTGATATGAGCAATACTGTCAGCATCACGGACTGGCAAGGCAGTTGGCGAAACTTCACACTCACCAACAGCGTGTATGAAGGGGATGGCTCAAGTTCATTGGTCAAGACGAACGGGAACTTCATCTGGCAATTGACTCACGGCACTCGGTACTCATTTGACGGCACGAATGCCTTTCGCCTAACGAACATCACTGACCGGGTGGGCAATTCCGTGGAACTTCGGTACACTCCTTCCAACCTACTCACAGGTGTTTTGGACAATACCGGCCGGCACTTGGCCTTCCTGTATAACGCCAGCACGCAGATGCAGCACGTCGTTGACTCCATCTTACGAACCAACACCTTTGCGTATGACGAGGCCGGACGATTGGCAAGCGCCAGCGACGCGCTGGGAACCAAAGCCCAGTACATTTACGGCAACACGAATCTGCTGAACGCGATTACCCGGCTGGTCAATGCGCGAGGTTTCACCAACAGTTTCGTCTATGACGCCGCAGGTCGGGCGGTGACGGAAACGAACGCGCTCGGCAAAGTGCAGACCTATGCGTGGGGCACCAACAACGTCGTGGTCACGCAGTTCAGCGGTTTCGCCTACACCAATTACAACCACAGCAGCGGGGCGCTGACGGCGCGAGTGGATGCGGCTGGGACGACAAGGTATTCGCGAGATGAGAAGCAGCGCCTCACCAACGAGGTGGATCGGCTCGGATTTTCCACATCCTACAAGTATGACACCAATGGTTGTGCGTGTGCGACCAGCGGCAATCTCCTTAAGCAAGTGGATGCACTGGGGCGAACCAATTCATGGACGTATGAGCCGACCTTCAACTTCCCGCTCACCTTCACGAATGCGGCCGGCGGGGTGACGCTGTGGAGCTACGACAGCAAGGGCAACGTCACCACCAACACCGATGCGGCACTGCAAGTCACGCGGTATGGTTATGACGGAGCGGGCAACCGCACCAGCTTGATTGACGCGAATAGTTACACGACAACCTTCGGCTACGACCAATATGGCAACCGCACAAACGTAACGGATGCGCTCACTCATTCCACCAGTTTCAGCTATGACCTTGTCGGGCGCTTGATCGGTCGCACCGATGCTCTGAGTCGCAGCGAATCGTTCACGTGGGACGACCGCGACCGGCTCAGTCGCTACATCAACGGCGCAAGCGAAACAAACCGCTGGGGTTACGACGGCAACGGCAATCGCACGACGTGGACAAACGAACTCGGCTACGTCCGCAGCTACGGTTACGACGCGCTCGACCGGCTGACGAGCATCACCTTGCCGGGCAGCGGCTCGGCGTTCCTGACGTTCGGCTACGACGATGCCAACAATCGCACGAACGTCACCGATGCCTTGGGGCACACGACGAAATTCGGCTACGATGCGCTCGGTCGCTTGACCGCCGTGACGAATGCGCTCACGAAGGTCTGGTCGTTCACGGTGGATGCGGAAGGTCGGCGGACGCGCGCCGCCGATCCGAATGGTCGCACGCAAGGATTTGTCTATGACGCCATCGGCCAACTGACGGCGTGGACGAATGCCCTCACCAAAGTGACGACTTTCGATTACGACAAGCTGGGGAATCTGAAGACGGTCACGGATCCCCGCAACAACCCATTGAATTTTGGCTACGACGCGGTGAGCCGGCTGACGAACATCACCTACGCGGGCGGGAGCACCGAGAAGTTTCGTTATGATGCCGTGGGCAATGTGACCGGCACCATCACCCGGGCCGGCCAGACCATCGCGCTGACTTATGACGATGCCAATCGCCTGAGCCAAAAGAGCTACGTCGGCACTGGTGACGCCATCACCTTTGCGTACGATAATGCCAACCAATTAACTGGTGTAGTGTCCGCTGTCTCCAGCGGAAATTCGACGCTCGCCTTCGCTTACGACGCTGCCGGTCGGCTCACGAATGAAGTCCAAATTGTAGGTGCGAGCCCTGCTCGCGCCATCGGCTACCAGTACTTCGCCGACGGCCGGCGCAAACGCCTCACCTACCCGGACGCCACTTTTATCACGTACGAATACAACTCCAACGGCTGGCTGACCGCGATCAAGGACGGCGGGACGAATAGCATCGTGACGTATGACTATGACGATGCCGGTCGCCGCACCAAACGCACGCTGGAGAACAATACCTTCACGATCTACGACTACGACGCGGCAGATCAGCTATCGGCCATCAGCCATCAGCGGTCAGCCGGAGGCGTCACCAATCTCATCAGCCGGTACG
>CAZJCX010000060.1:16089-16484 GCA_964544425.1 uncultured Verrucomicrobiota bacterium | reverse complement strand
TCGGTGCCAGCAATCGTGTTCCAACCGGTCGCAACGGTTTCGACCCACTCAGTCTCCGCGCGTAACGTCACACAGGGTACGCGAAAGAAAAAAGCCTCTTTTTGCACGCCGCCGGAGTCGGTGAGAATCAGCGAGGCCGATTTCTCGAGCATGAGCATGTCGAAATAGCCCACCGGAGATATCACACGGACGCTGCGAGGCGTCTGCAGGCCATAGGTGCGAAGCCGGTCAGTTGTGCGGGGATGCGCGGGGAAGATGATCGGACCGGGCAGTTGGCCGAGGGCTGCCAACAAGTTGCGCAGTGGTTGTGGATCGTCCGTGTTTTCAGCCCGGTGAATGGTTGCCAGCCGATAGTCTTTCGCTGTCAAACCGAGTTTGGCGAGGATATCCGACCT
>CAZJCX010000060.1:13901-16042 GCA_964544425.1 uncultured Verrucomicrobiota bacterium | reverse complement strand
CGCGTCATACATCACGTCTCCCACATTGAGGACGATTACGTCGTCTTGGAAGCCTTCTCGGCCCAAGTTCTCGACGGCGGTCACTGTCGGACAGAGCAACAAATCTGCGACATGGTCGGCAACGATCCGGTTAATCTCCTCCGGCATGGCCCTGTTGAAACTACGCAGGCCGGCTTCGACATGGGCCACCGGAATGTGCAGCTTGGCGGCCGTTAGTGCGCCCGCCAGCGTGGAATTGGTGTCACCATACACCACCACCCAGCGGGGTTGTTCAGCGGCGAGGATCGGCTCCAGTCGCTCCATGACGCGCGCCGTCTGGGTCCCGTGGGACGCAGAACCAACTTCCAGGTGATGTTGAGGCACCGGCAAACCGAACTCGTCAAAGAACACCTTCGACATGGCGTAGTCATAGTGTTGGCCGGTATGGACTAACACGTGTTCAATCGCCGGTCTGCCCTGCAGGGCGGCCACCACCGGTGCCACTTTGATGAACTGGGGGCGGGCGCCAATAACGGTAACTATCTTCATGGGGTCGAGCGATGCTTTGATTCGATCGATGAATGGAAGCCGTCTGTAGCTAACCAGCGGTGCGGACGCGTGTTTGTAACTGTCAAGTGGTGACCGATTAGCGCATGAATCGTGTGGGGGTGCGCTCCAGGGTGGCGCGGCGCACTTTGAACCGGTCAAACCAGACGCAGGCGCTCAAGACGCGCCAAAGAAGATTAGCCACGCCCGGCGTCGCTTGGCCTTGTTGGAGGTTCCGCAACAGGCGGTCAACCTCGCTTCGCTCCAGATAGGTCATGATCGGATCGGGGGCGTCGGCGAGGCGTTCGGCCAAGTGCTGACCGAGTTTGCCTTGCATCCACGCCTGCTGCGGTGTGACAAAGCCCATCTTGTCGCGCCGCTTGAGAATGGGGCCGGGAACAATGCCCTCTACCGCCTGTCGCATCGCATACTTGGTGACTCCGTGCCGGATCCTCTGGTGGGCGGGCAGCATGAACGCATGCTCGACGATCCGGTGATCAAGGAATGGGACGCGGGCCTCGACCGAGAAGGCCATCGAGTTGCGGTCCTCGTGGCGCAGCAACAGTGGCAGCCCCCCTTTGAGCTCCCGGTAAAGTTGCTCCCGCAGCAGGTCGGGGTACTTGCGGACGGCCCAGTTGTCGGGTTGCGCGTAGGCTCGCGTGAAGTCGCGCGCGATCCATGGGTAGCGGTCGGGTGCGATGCTCGAAGTGGCATGGCGGAGTGCCGTGCGTGGGGCGCTCATCCATGCTGCTGTTGCCAGCGAGAGCAAGTGATAGGCGCTGGGGCGGGGACCGATGGAATGGTTTCGCCATTCCTCGATGAACTGCAGGAGTCGACCGTGCGTCAGAAGATCAATCATAAAGGGGGCGGAGTAATCGATATATCCTGCAAAGAGTTCGTCGCCACCCTGGCCATCCAAGGTGACTCGAACACCGCACTCCGCCACGCGCCGAAATACCGTCCACTGCGCATACACACTGGTACCGCCGAAAGGTTCGTCCTGATGCCATGTCACCTCTGGCATCTCGGCGATGAGTTGTTCCACGGAGGTGCTGATGAAATCTGCGTCGGCCCCTGTTTGCGCCAACACGAGCTGAATGTAGTTTCGTTCATCGAACCGGGGGTCGTCGAAGTAACAAGAAAAAGTCCTCTGGCGGTTTCCGATGTGTCCCACCTCAATGGCATGTTCCCGCAACATCCGATGGACGAGGCAGACTATCGTACTGGATTCCAGCCCGCCGCTGAGACAAGTACCAATCGGGACATCGCTCCGCAACTGAAGGCGGATGGAGTCTTCGATGAGTTCCCGCAGGCGCCGGGCGTGTTCCTCGTCGGATTTGTCTGTGATGCAATCCGTCGGCTCAAGATCCCAGTAACACCGGGGAGTGGGGGTCAAGGTGTCAACGTTGACAGACAGATCGAGGTAATGCGCGGGGGGTAGCCGAAAGATTCCCGAGAAAAATGTCTTGGACACATGGTCCACTCGCCCATGCGCGAGATAGTCGAAGATGAGTTGATCGTGCGCGACCGGCTTCACGGTGGAGTCTGCGAAGATGGCTTTGATTTCAGAAGCGAATAGGAACCGCTCTCCGTCGCAGCGATAGAAGAAAGGTTTG
>CAZJCX010000060.1:7080-13770 GCA_964544425.1 uncultured Verrucomicrobiota bacterium | reverse complement strand
CGAGGATGACCTCCGTGTCCGTTCCGCTGTGGAACGGATGCCCCAGCAGTCGCAGTTCCTCCCGTAATTCGACATAGTTGTAAATTTCGCCATTAAAAATAATCTGATACATGTTGTCCGGTGAGGCCATTGGCTGATGGCCGGCAGGCGAAAGGTCCAAGATTGACAGGCGTCGGTGACCTAGTGCAACGTTGAATCGACCCGAAGCGGCCTGTAGAATCGGGGGAAGGGGTAGCCGTCGATCCGTGTCGCTGCCACCATACTGCGTCATTGCACCGGTTTTCGTCTCGATCAAACAGTAACCTTCATCATCGGGACCGCGATGGCGCAGCCGATTTGTCATCTGGACGATCAACCGAGGATCAACAGGTTGCCTTAGTTGGAGGATGCCAGTGATGCCGCACATATATCAATCAGAGTCTGTTGCAAAGGACTTCTCTCGGTCTGAATGTCGGCGCTCTGCAGGGTGGTGGGGGCTATTCAGCATCGGCAGCGACAATGCCCTGCCTCAGCGTGTAGGTTCGTCGGCACGCCGCGCAGTCAGCCCGGTCAGCAGGGAACGTGAGCCGAATTCCGCACTGACACATCCAGCCGACGACGCGGCCGGGATTGCCGACCACGAGCGCGTAATCCGGCACGTTCTTCGTCACCACCGCGCCTGCCCCGATGAAGCAATACCGGCCAAGCGTGATGCCGCAGACGATGGTGGCGTTGGCGCCAATTGAGGCACCACGCTTCACGAGCGTGTCTTTCAGCTCGTGCATCCGCACGATGCCGCTGCGTGGGTTGATGACGTTGGTGAATACCATCGAGGGACCGCAAAACACCTCGTCCTCGAGTGTGACGCCTTGATACACGGAAACATTATTTTGGATTTTCACGTTGCTGCCAACGGTGACTTTCGGGCCGATGACGACGTTCTGGCCGATGTTGCAGTTCTTCCCGATGGTGCTGCCTTTGAGGACGTGTGAGAAATGCCAGATCTTTGTGCCGTCACCGATTGTGCAGCCCTCATCCACATACGAAGATTCATGGACGAAGTAGTTGTGGGCCGACTGTGAAAGGGAAACTGTCGCGCCTTGCTGGTCGAGCGAACGCTGGCAGGCATCGAGCACGGTCAACACGGCGAGGCCTTCCCGACCATCAGTGCGCGGCGGCCGCCGCGCGGCGACGCAGTCGAGGAAATGCGCGCACTCTTGCTTGAGTGGTTCGTCGCCGGCAACTTCGGCATCCGCCTTCTTAGCGACCGGCTTGCGGTCAATCCACTCGACCGCGTGAGCATAGGCGAGCAGCTTGTCCTTCGGGTCGGCGTCGTTGAATACAACCATTTTTTTCTCGCCGACCACGACGAGGCGCTGCTCCTTGTAGGGATGCAGCCAGCTCACGAAGACATGGCCCCGCACGCCGTTGGAAAACGAAAGCGTCGTCATCGTCACATCGGCCAGCGAATGTTGAAGGTAATTGCCGCCGTGGGCGGCAACATGGGTGGGTTGCTCACCGAGCAACATCAGCATCACCGAGATGTCGTGCGGCGCGAAGCTCCAGAGCGTGTTCTCCTCGGTGCGGATTTTGCCGATGTTGAGCCGGTTGGAATAGACATACCGGAGGCGGCCGAGATCGCCGCGCTCGATGAGCTCTTTCAGTTTCCGCACCGCTGGGTGATATTGTAAGATGTGGCCGACCATGAGGATGCGGCCGGCGGTGGTGGCCAGCGCGACGAGTTGTTTGCCCTCAGGCACGGCTAGCGCCAGCGGTTTTTCGACGAAGACGTCCTTCCCAGCCTCCAACGCTTGACGCGCCAGCGTAAAATGCGTGGCCGCCGGCGTTGCGATTACGACACCCGCGATGTCGGTACGTCGCACCACAGTATCGAAAGAATCGGACACATCCACTCCCGAATACTGGGCTTTGCATCGCGTCAATACATCGGGATCTCGATCACAAACCGCGCGCAAGGCTCCCAGTTCATGGAAATTGCGGACGAGATTCCGTCCCCAATATCCGCCGCCAATGACTGCAATATTCGGTATCATGAATTACCCTTGACCAGTCTTTTGACAGAGGGCGACGATCCACCCATCCTCTACCTTTGGTAGATGCTTGTCGATGCGCCAGATGATGCGTTGAACGAGGTAGCCAATGAGATTGCCAGTCTCCCGCTGGGCGTTACCGCCACAGTGGGGGCATCGGGTGGTCTCCGCCCAGTCGTATCGCCCGCCCCACTGGTGTTGGATCCTGTAGAGAGTCGGCAGCGACCTGGCTTTGGGAATGGGAATAATAGTGGTTAATTTACTCGCCCGCAGATCAGGGGTGAGGTTTTGAAAGTCTGCCAACTCGAATGAGCGGGTATGTCCGTACTTGTGGAACACTCGGGCGCACTGGGCGCACCGGCACAACTCCTCGAGGCGATTTTCGCGAAATGGAACCGTGATCAAGACATACCGGCGACTCACACGGGTCATCTCATGCACCGTCGCAGTAAACTCCGCCTCGCCCAGATGCTCCAGAACCTCCGTGGCAATCACGAGATCGAAACTCGCGCTCGCAAACGGCAAAGCAGTGGCGGAACCTTGCAGCCGGTTCGTGCGCACCCGCCGCAAGGGTTCAAAACAGTAATCCATTCCCACCAATCGATGTGTCCGGGGAACCAGTAAATGAAGAAATCGTCCATCTCCACAGCCGACATCAAGTGCCGTCTTTGCATCCGATGGCACACAGGCCAGTGTGGCCTCCACGCGCTGTCGTTCCCGGTCGGTGAAAGAGTCCCAGATTTCAGGAAGTTCGTAGTGGGGAACAATTACGCGCGACTTGTCGCTCATGTTGCGGCCCCCAACCTTCGAGCAAACAACTGCCGGATCTCGACAAGTTCGGTCCTGAATCTTCCGATAAACACTCCACCATAGATCAGAATTCCAATCAGGATGAAGAGAAGCAATCGGAGCGGCGCTGTCGAGACATGAATTAAGGCCAGTTCTGCGAGATAGAGGCCGACCAACATGATCGACGTACATTGAAAAGCCGGTCGGAGTGCGGATGCCAATTCCCGCCACTCATAGGTAATCACACCGCGGGTAAGCCAAAACCAAAACGCAATGAGGGGAGGGTGAATGAGGAGCCACGCCCAAGCAACACCCTCCAATCCAAATCGAACACCGACCAGAAAACCAGCCGGCATGACCACCAAACTCAAAAGATTGTATTTCAATGGCAAATCAGGGCGGCCGCGCGCAAGTACAACCGGCGCGATCAACGTTTCGATTGAAATCAGGGATCCCACCCAGCACATGATCTTGAGCGGCACAATTATGGGCGTCCATTTATCTGTCAGCACGAGAGGGATGGCCGTGTTGGCAATCATGAAGAGGCCAATCAGGACTGGAAAGGTTACGAGCGAGACAAGCGTGACGAGTTTTAAGAAATAGCGTCTCAACCGCTCTGGTGAATCCTGTAGTTCCGCATAAACGGGGTAGGCGACTTGGTTAACGACGGTCGTAATGCGGTCTGCCGGCAAAGTGGCCAGTTGATAAACCATTGTATACAGTCCCAGTAGTTGTTGTCCGAGCAGCTTCCCGATGATGAAAAAATCGGCGTTGCTGTAGGCGTACCACGCAACGCGCGCGGCAGAGACACTTAACCCAAACCGGAATACTTCTGTTACGGACGTAAGATTGAATCGACCGCGCGGCCACCATGGTCGCAAAATCAAACATGAGACCGTTAGGACCACCTGTCGCCCGATTGCGCCCGCCACCAATGCCCAAACCCCAAATCCGGCCAGTGCCATCCCAAGTGTACTCGCAGACGAAAGTACATTTGCGGCGACCTCCGCCAATGAGCGATTTTTGAAGTCGACATCTTTGGTAATCAGATTCCACGAGATAACCCGCAGCGTGCTAATCACAAAGCCGAGCATCGAAACGCGAAGGACCGCCACGAGCTGTGGTTGCTTAAAGAACTCAGCAATCCACGGCGAGGCTACCCAGCCAATTCCGTACACGGCGAGGCTCGTGGAAAGTGCCAACCAGAAAACAGTTTCCAGCATTTCACCCGAGGTGGTTTTGCGCTGGATGATACCCGCTCCCAAACCAAGCTCGTTGATCAAATCCACCAAGCCCATTACAAGCAGTGCAAAGCCAAACAGACCATAGTCGGCGGGATCCAATATCCGCGCCACGACAATCGTGATGACCCAGGTAAGGGCTTGAATGATCAACCGGGACCCCCCGTACCAGAGGGTTCCAACGATGGCGCGCTGTCTGAGGTCGGCAGTCAATTAGTTTTGCCTGGCTTTAATTTGGATGCAGTCCTCTCTTTGTTCACCGGCGTCCTCCTTAAACTTTTCAAATAGGTAGCTGGTGAGGATGTGGTCGAGGATCATGTGGACGTCTTCGACGGGGCCGTACTCACTGGAGGGGACGGTGAGGGCGATGTCGGCGAGATTGGCGAGTTTGCCGCCCGTGAAGCCTGTGAGGCCGATGATTTGCAGGCCGATTTGTTTCGCGGCGGCGCAGGCGGTGAGGATGTTTGGGGAATTACCGGAGGCGGAGATGCAGATGAGGAGGTCGCCGGGGTTGGCGAGGTTTTTGAGGGGTTCGCTGAAGATGTGGTTGTAGTCGGTGTCGTTGCCCCAGGCGGTCATCAGCGAGACGTTGTCGGTGAGCGCGATGCCGCGGAAGCGGCCCCACGGGGCGTTGCCTTTGTGGCCGAGTGTGCCTTTGTTGAGGTCGTTCATCATGTGCGACGCAGTCGCGGCGCTGCCGCCGTTGCCGATGACGAAGATCTGCCGGCGTTCGGCATGGGCTTTCTCGAGCGCGGTGGCGATCTGCTCGATGATGTCGAGCGGGAGTTTGTCGAGGACGGCTTTGAGGCCGGTGAGGTAGTTGCGGGCGTGGGTTTGGGCGTTCATGAGTACCGCTGCATGTTGAGGACGACTTTGCTGCCGCCGCGTTCGAGGCGGAAGGGCATTTCGCGGAGGTCGCGCAGGGCGTGGCGGACGGCTTGACGTTTGTCGCTCGGGACGCACAGGAGGAAAAAGCCGCCGCCACCAGCGCCGGAAATTTTTCCGCCAAGGGCACCGGCTTGGATGGCGCGGTTGTACAGTTCGTCGGTGGCGGTGTTGCTGATGCCGCTGGCGAGTTTGCGTTTGGCGGTCCAGGCTTCGTGGAGGAGCCGGCCAAAGGCGGTGACATCGCCGGCTTCGAGGAGCGACCGGACTTGATGTGCTTGGGCAGTCATTCGCTGTAGGACCGGGATCTTGGCGGCGATGTTTGCTTTTTGCTCGGAAAGGATGCCGGTGGCTTTGCGGGTTTGGCCGGTAAAGAACGACATCAGCATGATGTCGAGGTCTTCCAAAGCGTGCCGGGAGACAGAGAGCGTTTCGACTTTCACGTCCCTACCGGGACCGAATTTGAGGCAGCGTAGTCCGCCGTAAGCCGCGATGTACTGGTCTTGGACACCGATGGGTTTGCCGAGAATGTTGATTTCGATTTCGCAGGCTTCGCGGGCGAGTTGTTCGGCGGTGGGTGTGCCGCCGACGAAATGGTAGAGGGCGTTCAGAACGCCGACGGTGACGCTGCTCGATGAGCCGAGACCGGAACCTTCCGCCGGGATGTCGGAAAGAAAGGAAATTTCCACCGCTTTCGTCACACCGACTTTGCGCATCGCTTCGCGGACGAGTTCGTGTTCGATCTGGTCAATCGAATCCACGATCTCCTTCTTCGACCAGTTGACGTAAATCTTGTCGTCGAAACGCTCCTTGACGATGCAATAGACGTATTTATCAATCGCGGAGCTGACCACGCAGCCGCCGTGCGGTTCGTAGAAGTCCGGGAAGTCAGTCCCGCCGCCCGCGAATGAGATGCGCAGGGGAGTTTGGGTGATGATCATCCGACTTTCTCCAGCAACTCGCGCGGCACCTCGATACGTGCGCCTTTTGCGAGGGTGTCGAGCAGGACGATCACGCGTTCGGAGTCGCTCATCTCCCGTTCGAAGATGCCTTGCAAGCCGCGTAGCGGACCGGTTTGGATTTCCACGACTTCACCGGACTTGAAACGGGAAGGTTGAATCGTGACGACATCTTCCTCGGCGTGTTCCTTGATGCTGGCAAGCAGTGCGTCATCCACGATGGCCGGTTTGCCGCCAAAGCTGACGATATTTGTGACGCCGTTGGCATACTTGACCAGCCGCGCCTGCCGGTCGGCGTCGAACTGGGCAAAGATGTAGCAGGGGAACAATGGGCTGGTGACCCATTTGCGGACGCGGCGGATGGTGCGCTTGCGTTTCAGTTTGGGGAAAAACGTCGGCAATCCCTCCCGGTCGAGACTGGTCTGGGCGACGCTTTCTTGCCGGGGTTTAGTGTGGACAGCGAACCAATTCATAAATCACGGCAAGCTGCCGCCCGGCCGGTGCCGGGCACCAGCTCGACGACCTTCGACTTCGCGAAGGAGCAGCATTTTGTTTCGTCACGCTTGCGCGTGACACACCACGACCCTCACAACAAATGTTCGAGCAACGGATTGCCGAGCAGACCGTTGAGCTTCTGGTGAAACTTTTTGGCGCGCGCCAACCGCGCCGTGAGCATCTCTACTTCGTCGCCTGACCCCGCGCTGGAACCGTTGCGGGCGTCTTGGAGCGACGTTTCGACTTTAGCCAGTTGTATGCCCGCGGTGTTGATCTTCTTGCGGATGATCT
>CAZJCX010000060.1:4392-7005 GCA_964544425.1 uncultured Verrucomicrobiota bacterium | reverse complement strand
CCTTGATCCAGACCCGTTTGACAGCTGCCCAATCCGAGAGCTGCCGGACTGCGGTGCTCACACTGGCTTTGCTGACACTGAGTTCCGCCACGATTTCATCCAAGCAGACCGGCTTGGGGCTGAGGTAGAGCAGGGCAAAAGTTTGGCCGATGATCCGGCCGAGACCGAACGACTGAGTCGTTTGACCGCCAGCCTCAATGAAACTACGCCGGGCGGCGGCAAACTGTGGCGTAAGTCGGTTGCTCATCTGCGTTCAGTGACAACTGAATGTATCTAACATAGTCGGTAACCACTGTCAACTGCCTTATCCTCAACAATTTCCTAGCCAGATTGAACATCCGCTGCTACCGTGCGGTCAAAGGTCGCAGTGCCGATAAACCTCAACCCATAGGAGCTATTTATGTACAAGATGATTGTTGCTGTTTGTGCCGTTGTTGCCCTGAGCGTCTCCGCGTTTGCCGGGGGAGCCTGCTGCCCGGCGAGTAAAGCTAAGTCTGCTGCCAAAGCGAGCGATGGCTGTGGCGACGTGTTTGCCAAACTGAACCTGACGGCCGACCAGCAAGCCAAAGTGATGGCTCTCAAGGCGGAGTGCGACAAGGAGAAATGCAGCGACACCTCCCGCGCCAAATACATGAAAGGCTTGGAGGGCATCTTGACCGCTGAGCAGATCGCGCAATGCAAGGAACTTTGCGCCAAAGATAACAAAGCGGGCTGTCCGATGCAGGTCAGCGCCAAGCAGTAATCAGATTCGAACACGAAAAACCCCGGCAGAGCAACCTGCCGGGGTTTTTGTTTGGCAGAAAATGGTGCCGTCGGAGGGAGTCGAACCCACACGCCCTTGCGGGCACAGGATTTTGAGTCCAGCGCGTCTGCCAGTTCCGCCACGACGGCGGCACCACGAGGCAGACTTATTACCACGAAATTGTCGAATGACACGAAAAAAAATGTTGGGGCTTGCCAAGCAAGGGGCTGACGCGGCATATCATCCGCTGCTAACCCGGAGGGATTTGTGAAACGTTCGGAAATCAATCAACTGATTGAGGCCGCCAAAGCGTTGTTGCATCAACACCACATTACGCTGCCGCCGTTCGCGTACTGGACACCGGCCGAGTGGCGAGAGAAGGGAGCGGGCTGCGACGAGATCCGGCAATGCCGGCTGGGGTGGGACATCACAGATTTCGGATCCGGCAAGTTTGACGAGATTGGGCTGACAGTTTTCACGCTGCGCAACGGCCACCGCGACCTGCTGGCTTACCACGATAAAACGTACTGCGAGAAAATCCTCATCGTGCAGGAAAACCAACGCACCCCGATGCACTATCACGCTTACAAGATGGAAGACATCATTTGCCGATGCGGCGGCAATCTCATCTGCCAGGTGTACAATCGGACGCCCGCCGGCAAGCTCGCCGACACGGATGTGGACGTCTCGCTCGACGGCGTGCGGCATCGGGTCAAAGCCGGCACGAAGCTCGTTCTCAAACCCGGTCAGTCCGTCACGCTCACTCCGTTCATGTGTCACGAATTTTGGGCCGAAGAAGGGACCGGCACTTCGGTGGTGGGCGAGGTTTCCAAGACCAACGATGACGCCACCGACAACTTCTTTCTCACGGCGCCTGGTCGTTTTCCCCAGATTGAAGAGGACGTTGCGCCGACGCATCTGCTCTGCACAGAATATGCGTGAGGCGCGGCCGGTACCCGTTACGCGCCTTTGGGCGGGCCGAGGATTTCGCGGGCGACTATGAGGTTGCGGACGTTTTGTTTGTCGCGCAACACTTCCGCCCACAACGCGCCGCGAGATGGCGGGCGGACGGGGGGTTTGACGGCTGCCGCGACGGGACGAGGTGGCGGTTCGACCGGCTCTTCGACCGTTTGCACGATCGGCGGCGGGGGCGAATAGACGGGGCGCGGCTGGGCCGTGCGGATGGGGGGCGGTTGCTGCGGCACCGGGCGTTTGGGACGTTGGGGGCGCGGACGAGGCACGGGGGGCGCCTCGTCCTCGTCAATCTGCTCGGTGAGTTTGCCCCATCCCTTGGCGATCGCGATGATCACCATGATGATGAGCCAAATCCAGAAGTCCATGGGGTGTGTCTGGTGAGTTACTTGCCCTTGGTCGGTTCGTAACCGGCGATGGATTGGCGCATGCCGGTATCCGCTTGGACGTTTTGCATCCGGTAATAGTCCATCACGCCGAGGTGGCCGCTGCGAAACGCTTCGGCCATGGCGAGCGGGACCTGCGCCTCGGCTTCGACGACTTTGGCGCGCATTTCCTCGACGCGGGCTTTCATTTCCTGTTCCTGTGCGACGGCGAGGGCGCGGCGGGTTTCGGCGGCGGCTTGGGCGATTTGCTTGTTCGCTTCGGCCTGTTCCGCTTGGAGGCGGGCGCCGACGTTGTCGCCGACGTCCACATCCGCGATGTCAATCGAGAGGATTTCAAAGGCGGTGCCGGCATCGAGACCGCGTTCGAGGACACGCTTGGAGATGCTGTCGGGATTTTCGAGAACGGCTTTGTAGGTGTCGGAGGAGCCGATGGTGGTGACGATGCCTTCGCCGACGCGGGCGATGATGGTTTCTTCGGTCGCGCCGCCAACAAAGCGGTCAAGGTTGGTGCGG
>CAZJCX010000060.1:1378-4355 GCA_964544425.1 uncultured Verrucomicrobiota bacterium | reverse complement strand
CGTCTTTGGCGACGGCGTCAATGCTCTGTTTGCCGGAGGCCGCGGCGGGGCAATCAATGACCTTGGGGTTGACGCTGGTCATAACGGCTTCGAAGACACTCTTGCCGGACTGATGTGTGGCGAGGTCAATCGCGGCGGCGCGGTTGAAATCGAGATTCAAATTCGCCTTGTCGGCGGCGATCAGGGCGCGGACGACTTGATTCACGTCGCCCCCGGCGAGGTAGTGGGCTTCGAGTTGGTCGGTCGTGAGGGGAATCCCGGCTTTGATGGCGGTGATGCGGCTTTGGACAACCAAGCCGATCGGGACGCGGCGCAGCTTCATGCTAAGCAGCGTCAGGAACGAGACCGGCGCGCCGGACATCCGCGCCTGAATCCAGATGTTGATGAATGAGATGATGACGAAAAACAGAATCAGCGCGCCGATTAGCAACACAATGCCGAGCAGCATGATGATGAGTTGACCGAGAGGCATGGGGTATCTCCTGTAGTTAGATTTTTTTGACGATGAGGTTGTTGTCTTTGATGGCCACGACTTGAATCGGACTGCCGGCGTCAATCATGCCTGATTCGGCCAACACGTCCAGCCGTTTCCCGCCCACGACCGCGACGCCGGCGGGGCGCAGCATCGTATGGGCGACGCCGGTTTGCCCGACCCATTCGCGGCGCGGGCCGGCGGTGTGAACGTCCGTTTGCTCCGTGGCGAGGATCATTTTCTTCCCGACGGAAGTTCGCGGAAAGTAGTGAATGGAGAAATAGCCGGCCGCAACACCGGCCGCCAACTCAAACGCGAACAACCCGACCGTGGCCGTCCACCCGTGATTGCTCTTGCAGACAAACAGCGCCACGATCAGCAACACCACCCCGATGCTGCCGAGGATGAAGCCCGGTAGGTAAAAATCCACCGCGATCAACGCCAAGCCGGTCGTCACCAGCAACGTCAGCAACATCCACTCGCTCATGTCGTCCGCTCCACTTCCACGCGGCTGCCGTTGACCGCGACGATCTTGATGGCCGCACCTTTCTCGACGAGATCACCGGCTGTCACCACATCCACCAGCCGCTCGCCGAACCGGCCTTTACCGGCGGGGCGCAATATTGTCTCCGCGACGCCGGTACAGCCGAGCAGGGTCGCCGCCTCTCCCGTTGAAGCCGCCGCGGCGACCGCCGTGGCCAGTTCCATTTTCCGGAACAGACTGGTCCGCGGAAAATACCGGCCGATCAACGCCATCAGGCCGATCGAAGCGATGAACGACCAAATTACCGTCAGCACCGGAATCTTCAGTTGCGGGAGCGTCGGCATGGTCGCCCCATCGGGGAACCGCTCCGTCATCCCCAACACCAGCGCGATCAAGATGGCCGCGATCCCGACGAACCCGGCAATCCCGAAGCCCGGCAACACAAAAATCTCCACGAGCAACAACCCGACGCCGATGGCGAAAATCACCACTTCCTCCATACCTGCCAGACCCGCGATGAAGTTGCCGATGAAGTACAGCGTGAATGCGATCACCGCCACGACCGTCGGCACGCCCAGGCCGGGGGTTTTCAGTTCCAGATAGATTGCCACGAACCCGATCAACATCAGCAACGGCGAAATCGTCGTCAACCACCGGCCCACCACCTCAAACCCGGTCGGCACCACCGTGAATGTCTTCGCTGCCGCCCATCCGTTCGTAGCCAGCAACGCCGGCAAGTCCGCCACTGTCCCCAAGGAAACCAGCGGCACGGGCGGCTCGCCGTAGGATTGGGCTGCCTCTTCGTTCGTCAGCGTCAGCAATTTGCCTTTCTCCACGATCAGTTTGTCTTCGATGGTCAAGCCCCGGTCGGCATCCACCATCGCCTCGAACACATCCGGGTTGTGCCCCTTCAACTGCGCCGTGGAGCGCACCAGCCCGCGCATCGCCGAGCTGAGTTTTTCCTCATGAGCCTTCGATAATTCCGTCGGCCCCTGTCCCGGTACCAACATAATCGGCGTGGCCGCCCCGATCACGCTGCCGGGCGCCATGTAAATCTTATCGGTCGCCGCCGCGATGAACGCCCCCGCCGAAAACGCCTTCACATTCACAAACGTCACCGTCGGAATGCGCGCCTGCTCCAAAGCGCGGATGATTTTTTCCGTCTGATCCACCCGGCCGCCGTTGGTCTCCAAGTCCAACACGATCCCCACCGCGCCGCGTTCCGCCGCCTCCGCCAACCCGCGGCGAATCAGAAACAACGTGTTGTGCGTGATGTCCTCCCGCACTTCGATAATGCACACCGGCCCGTTCGTCGCCGCGCGCCCCGCGACCGGCCACAGCCCGGCTACCGCCAAAATGATCCCCAACCACCTCATGCCGGATTGATAACGCCACTCCGGGAGGGGAGCAAGCCGAAGTTGACCGGCGTCAGGAAATCCTGTTCTCTCCGCGCCATCATGCAGATTGCCACTGGCCTTCTTGATCACATGGTGTTGCAACGCGGCGTCTCGCATCACGTCACCCTCGCCGCTCCCGCGAACGGCGACGTCTTTCAGCGAGTCGGCCGCAGGTGGAAAAAGATTGGCCGCGCCCCCCGCTTCACCCTCGCGCCTCTCAAGCCGGGCGGCCCGTACACGATCGCGCTCGAACTGCGGCAGGCTGACCGGGTGGAACGGCTCACCGTCCGCGACGTACTCGTGGGCGATGTCTGGATCGCGGCTGGCCAATCCAACATGCAAGGCTGCGGCCGCCGCGAATTCGCCGCCAAACCGCAACCGCAAGTCCACGTGTTTTACATGGACGATCGCTGGCGCGTCGCGCGCGACCCGATTCACAACATGGACCAGTGCGTGGATCAGGTGCATGTGGAACTGAATGGCGGCGTCCGCCCGGCCCGCAACCGCACCCACGGCGTCGGTCCCGCCGTGGCGTTTGTCCAAGAGATGCAGCGACTCACCGGAGTTCCGCAAGGCATCCTGGCCTGCGCCCACGGCGGCACCAGCATGGCCCAATGGAATCCC
>CAZJCX010000060.1:0-1368 GCA_964544425.1 uncultured Verrucomicrobiota bacterium | reverse complement strand
GCCGCGCCGAGCGACGCGACGAACTCGGCCGCAGTCTCTACGGCGCGACCTGCCGCCGTTTGCAAAAAAACGGCGGCCGAATCGCCGGCGTTATCTGGTACCAAGGCGAGAGCGATGCCAATCAAGACGCCGCCCCGCTCTATACCGCCCGGATGAAAAGGCTCATCGCCGCTTTCCGTCGCGATGCCGGTGACCAACGCTTGCCGTTCGTTCTCGTCCAACTTTCCCGCGTCACCAACTGGAGTGCCGAAGTCGGCAAACATTGGAACTCCATCCAAGACCAACAGCAAAAACTCCAGCGAATCGTGCCGCGCGTCGCCGTTGTGCCGGCGATTGATCTCACCCTCGACGACGCCATCCACATCGGCGGTCCCAGCAACAACCGGCTCGGTCGCCGGCTCGCCCACGCGATGCATGCGCTACGCACCGGTCACGGACGATTGCCCATCATGCCCGCCGGTCACTCGTTGAAATCGGATCCCATCACCGGCCAAGCCATCTTGGAAGTTCGCTTCGCCAACGTCACCGGCCGGTTCGTGAGCGGCAGTCGCCCGACCGGGTTTCGCGTCAGCGGAAACCAAGGTGTCACCATTGTGGACGTCCGCTCGGCGGGCGCGACCGCTCAAATCACCTTGTCCGCAACGGCCGACTTGGCGGCCAGCGCGCAATTCCAGTACGGCGGCGGCACCGACCCGTACTGTAACCTTACTGATGAAGCGGACCGGGCAGTGCCGGTGTTCGGCCCCGTGATGATCGGCGCGCGGCGCGCGGTGACGCCATTTGTGCGCCGCTTCGAGATCAGCGATTTGTTGCCGGTGGGAGCCGAACTCCGGTATCCCGATGACATCCGCTGGCAGACGCGCGAGTTTCCCGGCGACTTCGCGAGCCGGCGTCCGGAATTCGCCGCCACCACCGCCGACCAACTCGCCTATTACCGGTTCCGCGTGTCGGTGCCAGAACCCATGAAACTATCACTCCTCATCGGCTACGACGGCCCCGTCAAAGTCTGGCTCGACCGGCGCGAAGTCCTCGCCGATCCACGCGGCACGAATCCCGCCGTGGCCGACGCCAAACGCATTCGCTTCACCGCGCGCGGTCGCCACGAAATCGTCGTCGCCCTCCGCACCAACGCCGGTCGCGCGTGGGGCATCTTCGCCCGCCTGGAACGCCACGACGTGACCCGCCGCCTGCTTGCGGCTGGCCCCGACCATTATTCGCTGCCGGTCATCGCCTAGCGCGGGTTACGGCGCCGGTTTCGGTTCGTCGGGGTAGAGAATGAGGCGGGTGGCGCTTTCGACGTCCATTTTCTTTTGATCGCGCCAGAAGGTGATCTTGCTGCCGCTGACGATGCCGTCGGGGCCGTCCACT
>CAZJCX010000059.1:7650-16736 GCA_964544425.1 uncultured Verrucomicrobiota bacterium | reverse complement strand
TTGATATCCATGGCGCGCAGATCCTCGGTGGAGAGATCGGCGGTGCGGGAGTGCGCGACGGTGACGGTGGCGTTGGAACCGAGGATGCCGAACGACAACAACGCAGTTCCGTTCAACGTGCTCGCGCCAAACCATTCGTCCACGAAGAGCGAGCCGGTGGGGGTGCTAAGCGTGCCCGTGCTTTGGAACGGCCAGTTCAGGTTGGCGGCCCCGGCGCCGGCTGCCTTCGTGATGGTGCCGGTATTAGTGAAATGGTTGGTGCCGGTGGGAGCGCTCGCCGACAAATTGCCGCCGATATTCCACTGGCCGGCATTGTGAACGCTTGCGTTGCCGTAACCCTGCAACGCGCCGCTCGACCAGACGACTGTGCCGAGGTTGGTGAGCGTGCCGCCGCTGTTGCGGACGTTGTTGTTGTAGCCAAACGAGACGCTGCCGTTGATGGTGAGCGTGCCGCCGTTGGCGACGTTGAGGAAACCGAGGACATCGCCGCTCGTCCACGTCAGGTTTGCGCCGCTGGCGACGGTGACGGTGGCGTTGGAACCGAGGATGCCGAACGACAACAACGCGGTCCCGTTCAACGTGCTCGCGCCAAACCATTCGTCCACGAAGATCGAGCCGGCGGGTGTGCTGAGCGTGCCCGTGCTTTGGAACGGCCAGTTCAGGTTGGCGGCGAAGGCGCCGGCGGTCTTGGTGATCGTGCCGGTATTCGTGAACAGATTGGTGCCGGTGGGAACGCCCGCCGTCAAATTGCCGCCGATATTCCACTGGCCGGCATTGTGAACGCGCGCGTTGCCGTAACCCTGCAACGCGCCGCTCGACCAGATGACCGTGCCGAGGTTGGTGAGCGCGCCGCCGCCGTTGCGGACGTTGCTGTTGTAGCCAAACGTGACGTTGCCGTTGATGGTGAGCGTCGCGCCGGGGGAAATCGTGATGGTCTCCAAGAGGTCGCCGTTTGTCACTGTCGCGACGGCATTGCTGGCGACGATGACCGGCGCCCTCAACTCGCCGCCCGGCATCAGGAACGCGCCGTTGTTGGTGACGACGCAGGGGACGGCGGAAGTGAGTGTGCTGCTCGACAACGTGAAGGTCTGCGTGCCGGTTGTCCCGCCGACGGTGAGGCTGTTGACGTTGGCGTCGGCGTTGAGGGTGACAGTGTAGGTGCCGGCGAGGACGATGCGCGCGTCGTCACTCGGGCCGGGGACACTCGCGGGTGACCAATTGGTCGCGACATTCCAGTTGCCGCCGGCGGAGTTGCTCCACGAGATGACGGCAGCGTCCGCAGAAACGACAGCAACCACCAACCACACCAAGGTCCCCCAAATTTGTACCGTGCCCATGTGATAAACCCTCTCTGCGGGAGAGAAGTGGTTGTAGAACGCGACCCGGCGTTATCAGCTACGGCTCTCCGCCGGCATTACAACATGCGCGCCAAACGAAGTCAATCTACGACCCAGCCATGTTGTGATTTGACCAGAGTGGTTACGCCGGTCGGGCAGGGCATGGGCGGCGCGTGGGGCACGAACGGGGCAAGTTGTTGATAATCAGTCTGCTTCGCCACAGTCTCTGACCGGTGGCATGGCCGGTGCATTTGGGAGTGGCGTCGGTTGGAGAACCGACAGTGCGAGGCAGAAGAACAAACCAACCCAATCAGGAGGACAAAGAAATGAAGTTGATTCGATTACTCACGTTGTTGGCAGCGATTCTGGCGATTCCAGTTGGAACGCGAGCTGACGAAGCCGCGCCGGCCGCGGAACCCGCCCCGGCCGTTGAGGAGGCGCCAGCAGAGAAAGAGTGGAGCGCTTCGGTCGGATTTGATGTGTGGTCGGAGTATATTTTCCGCGGGGTGGATCTCTCCGGGAACGACGCGATGTTCAATCCCTACGCCTCATTCGGCTGGAAGGGTTTCACTGCGTACTACTGGGGCGCGTTCAACGACGCGGATACCGGTGGCGTTGCGGGCGGAAGGTGGTATGAGGAAACCGACTTGGGCATCGAGTACGGGATTGACGTGCTCGACGGCAAGTTGACCCTCGCGGGTGGCGCGCTGTGGTACTTGTACCTGGACGGCTCGTCAGGAAGGGACACTGTGGAACTGTATGGGAAAGCCACGGTCAACGTCCTGCTCAGTCCGTACGCCTCGTTGTATTGGGACATTGACGAGTTCCACGGCGGGTACCTGAGCTTCGGCGTCAGCCACAGCTTTGACCTGACGGAAGCGCTGGGTCTCGGCGAGGGACAAGCGTTGAGCATTGACCCATCGGCCCAACTCAGCTTTGACTTGGGTTACAATTCACGAGTCACCGACTCGAACGTTGACCTGAACGACTTACTGCTCGGCCTCAAAGTGCCGTTCCAGATCACCGAGCTGATCCAGATCCATGCCGGGGTGCAACTCTCGGTCGCCTTGAGCGCGCTCAGCGACGGCTACGGTCAGGGTAACGAACTGATCGGCAACGCGGGCGTGACGCTCTCGTTCTAAGCGCCAAACCAAAACAGGAGAAAACCAATGAAGTACCTCAAACGCATGAAGTGTGTCCTGATGTTGGCCTTCACGGTCGCCATCGTCGGGGGAATAACAACGACCGGCTGGGCGGACGAGGCGGTCGCGGAGGCCGTGGCAACCGCAACCGAGACGGTGGCGGCAGCGGCGCCGGCAGATCCGCTGGCGACATTGACGAAAGCCAGCAGCGACCTGCGCGTCGGCTTGGACACGGTCTGGGTGCTGGTGACGGCGATGCTGGTGTTCTTCATGAACGCCGGCTTCGCGTTGGTGGAAAGCGGCCTGTGCCGCGCCAAGAACTGCACGAACATCCTCGCGAAGAACTTTATCGTCTTCGCCGCGTCGAGCATCTCGTTCTGGGTGCTCGGCTGGGGCTTGATGTTCGGCGACGGCAATCCGTACTTCGGCACGCAGGGATTGTGGTTCGTCTCCGGGGCGGACAACTCCCCGGCCCTCGGCGAGGCGTATGCCGCGATGAACCCGTTCTCGACGGACAAGTATGAAGGCGTCTATGGCTCGATCAACTGGACCCCGGTGCCGCTCTGGGCGAAGTTTTTCTTCCAGCTCGTGTTTGCCGGCACGGCGGCCACGATTGTCTCGGGCGCGGTGGCGGAGCGGATCAAGTTCGGCTCGTTCTTGGTGTTTAGCTTCATCCTCGTCGCGTTCATGTACCCCGTAACCGGTCACTGGATCTGGGGCGGCGGATTCCTGGGATCGAATAACTTCCGCGACTTTGCGGGCTCGACCGTGGTGCACTCGGTCGGCGGCTGGGCGGCATTGGCGGGCGTGATCGTTCTCGGCCCGCGCCTCGGCAAGTACTCGAAGGACGGCAAGGTCATCCCGATCCCTGGCCACAGTCTCACCTCGGCCTCGCTCGGCGTGTTGATCCTCTGGCTCGGCTGGTTCGGATTCAACCCCGGCTCGACGATGGCCGCGATGAACGGCACCGCGATTGCGCACGTGTTGGTCAACACCAACCTTGCCGCCGCGACCGGCTCGCTTGGCGCGTTGATCACGGCGTGGGTGTTGTTGAAGAAACCGGACCTCACCATGATCCTCAACGGTTGCTTGGCCGGCCTTGTCGCGGTCACGGCGCCGTGCGCCTTTGTCAGCCTGACCTCGGGCGCGATCATCGGCGCGATTGCCGGTGTGATCGTGGTGCTCGCGGTCATCATGTTCGACAAACTCAAGCTCGACGACCCGGTCGGCGCGTTAGCCGTGCATTTGTGCAACGGCATCTTCGGCACCCTCGCGGTCGGCTTGTTCTATGACAACCAGATCGCCACCGACATCGCCGCGTTGGCCACCGGGCTCACGCGCAGCCAGCAGTTCATGGTGCAGCTCAAGGGCGTGTTCTGGGTCGCCTTGTTCACCCTGCCGGTCTCGTTGATCGTCTGGTACGCAATCAAAGCGATCTTCGGCATCCGCGTCAGCGCCGAAGAAGAGATCGAAGGTCTCGACATCGGCGAACACGGCAACGAAGCCTACCCGGACTTCGTCATCACCCAACCGGCGGGCATCCACGCCTCAACCAAGGGCGCGACCGCGTACGAAGCGGCGACGGTCGGCGTGCCGAAAACTGCCACCAACTAAACGGACTCGGGGTTCCCGGTCCCGCTCACGCGGGGCCGGGAATCACCGGCCCTGCAAGGTAATCACATGAAAAAAATCGAAGCCATCATCAAGCCGTTCAAGTTGGAAGAAGTCAAAGAAGCCCTCGGTGAAATCGGAATCGAAGGCATGACGGTCACGGAAGTCAAAGGGTTCGGTCGCCAAAAGGGCCAGACCGAAATCTACCGCGGTAGCGAATACGTGGTGGACTTCCTTCCCAAGATCAAGATCGAGGTCGTCTTGGCCGACGACAAGGCTGACGGCGCTGTCGAAGCCATCGTCAAAGCGGCCCGCACTGGTAAAATCGGCGACGGAAAAATCTTTGTCCTCCCCGTCGAAGAAGCCGTGCGGATCCGCACCGCGGAACGCGCCGAGGCAGCCGTGTAACCACGGCGGGTTAGTCGCGGCAAGGCCGATCCCGGCAACGGGGTCGGCCTTGTTGTTCTGGAGGAGTGGAACCCTGAGCCGGAACGATGCAGTCGAAGTTGGTGCGCATCTACGTGCAACGATTCGACGGTCAGATCGTGTTGGCGCAACAGCCCGCGCACGCGCCGGAATTCAACCCCAGTGAATACATCCGGGGTCATCTGAAGCGGCCTGCGCTGGCCAACTTCCGCCCTCGAGACATTCCGCACCTGGGCCGCGTAGCGCGCCGACAACGAAGCACGCCCTTCCCAACGGACAGAATCATGATAGCAGTCGCCACACGGTCAGTAGGGCCAGTGCCCCAGCACCAACATAGGCGAACGGGTTGCCGGTGCGCATCAGCAACCACGAAGTGACACCCCAAGAAAACGCCCATCCGCCATCCACCAGATAATGCCAGAAAGCATACGGTGGATGTTCCATATGGCCGGCCATGCAGACGTGATGTCGCCAGCACCACAAGTTGCCGAGTGCGCCTATGCCAAAAGAAACGCCAGCAAGGACGGCTTCACTGATTCCGATCTCGATTGTTCGCTTGCGATGCACGCTTTCAACTCGACTCTCAGCTTCCCTGTGCTCTTTCCATTGACGGTCGGACAGAAGGAGATCGGCCCCAGCCGAGAAAGGCGCGGTTCTTCGCGCCGACCACGTTGTAATTCATCTGGTTTTTGAGGATGCCAAAGGCCCGAGACGATCAAGTCTTCCCTTTGAAGTAATAAAGTAGCCTTTTATCCGTACCGGAAACCGCTATCACAACTTTATCCCCAAACTCGTATTCGTTCTCTTTGACTCCCTTCTTTAGCCATTTGACGTGGAATGCCGGAAGCAACAAGACTCTCTCCATGGCGTGTTCAGACGGTTGCCACTGGTAGCGATTACATTGCGGAGGTTCGTAATCCTCGTCCTTGAAACCGAGTTTGCGAAAGTAATCCAACGCAAGATCTCTTGCCTGTTTCTCATCGAGCAAGCTTGGTTGTTCCGACCAAGCCTTCATTTCCGCTGGGTCAAGTCGTGTGAGCATGCTGTGGATAGCAAAGGGCCTATTCTTGTAGTGAAAAGCCATGATCTCGCCGCGTGAATAGGTGAGCACATACAAGTCCTGCACGATAATCGTGGCTTGCTGATCCTCCGGCTGAAGTATTGACTTTGTGACTTGCTTCTCAAGCGAACCGTCTGCCTTAACGCCAATTCGCTGAAGGAAATCACTACATAGTGGGAATAGGCTCTCCAAGGTTAGAGACGCACCGACCAACAGCATGGGAATCGCTCGTGTCATTTACTCCTCCCATGTTAGGTCCTGATGACCGAATCGAGTTAATTTGCCTCCGTCAACGCCGGGTGTGGCATTCAATGCCAGTTGTATCGCCACCTGCAACGGTCGTGTAGCCACTTCCGTCCAGCGCTGCCAGAATCGGTGGGTGAAGGTGTCGTGGGCGTTGCCGAACACGTTGGACAGAAGAATCTCGCCCCAGCCGAGAAAAGCGCGATTCTTCGCGCCGACCACGTTGTAGTTCATCTGGTTTTTGAGGATGCCGAACGCGCGCGGCCAAGGGCCGGTGCCAGACGAGCAGCCGTCTAAGAAGACGAACTTGTAGGGCGTGCCGAACTTCGCGACCCATACTCCCTTCTCGGAGTTGTAGTAGTATAGGTTGTCCAGCCTGGTCGCAACCCCGGCATAGTCGAGGCCCTTGTAAGGCGTGAATTCGTGGTATCCCATCTTGTCACCGATGGTGTGCCCATTGTAGTAGAACGCGGTTATCTCACGGGGGTCAGGGTCAGCAAGGTTATTCAGGAGGGCGTCCCAATCGGCATCCGCCTGCATGACGAATATCTCACCAAGGTAAACTTCATTCGCATTGTCAGTCCCATCGGGATCGTTGAGGCTGATCGTGGTCCTGATGTTGGTCAATTTCTGGGCAGAGACTCCTTCCCACAAGAAGCGGCTTGGAGGCAAACAACACGGCTTGAGCTTCTGACGCGCCAGCAGAGTGTGCGCGGTCGAAGTTGCGGCTTCTCGGTAGGTGGCCTTCGTAACCGAATCGGTCGGGGTGGATGAGGCCGCAAATTGCCCAACCGGACTTGCTGTTACTGTCACGAAGTAATTAGTCTTTGCCGGCACAGAAGCGGCGGAATTGTCTGTTCCATCCCACGTTACGTCGATCACGCCGTTGCTCGTTGTGCCTGAGAAATTTCTCACGACCGTCCCATTCTCATACTCAATCTGAACCGACCATGTCGCGCTCGTGTATGCCAAGCTCGCCTGAACGGGCAATTGCGACTGGAAAAGCTCGAAAGAATTCATAACGATGTTGTTTTGAAAATTCACTTGCACGGTTTCGGATGTGGAAACATTTGCCACAACGTCCGAGTCTGGGTTGCCGCCCAATCCGGGCAGGCCAACATTATCTGCTACACGGGCGTAGATGGTGTGGATTCCGTTCGGAAAGAGAGCGGTCGGCACCGGAAACGCCATCGGTCCATCGGTGATCGTCGCGAAATCGTTACCGTCAATGACCAACGTAATCGAACTGATACGGCTGTCATCGGCCGCAACAACCTCCACATTCACGATGCCGCTGACAACGGCATCGTTCGTGGGGGAGTGGATGCGCACGCACGGCATGCCGAAGTTCCCGTCTTGCTTGAGAATCCGATAGAAGCGACTCACGACATTCGTATCTGATGGCGGTAATCGTGAGCCACTGCCGGCGTCCTCCCATCCGGTGGCTGCGCCTTGACTTGCGATGTTGTCCTCCGCTGGCAACCAGAGTTGAAAGAGCGGTGGCACATCGCTGAAAGTGGCGAGGGCGTCCGTGTAGCGCACGGCATACACCGCGTTCGTCTCGCTCTCCCACTCAATGCGGACGTTTCCGTTGATGGTCTGCGTGATGAGCGTCACCGGAATGGCGGCGCTACACGGCAACGACGAGAGCAGCGTCATCATCGCCGCACCACCGCTACTCTCCGAGTTGGAAACAACTTCCGAAAAACTGTTGGCAAACGCAGCGCCACCGGCCTCCATCAACTCCAACCCGGCCGCCAACTCTTCTGCCTCTGCCGCTACGTTCGCGTAATACGCTGGCGCATCGTTGATGTTCGCAAGGTGCGCGTGGATGACAATCTGCGGCACAGGACCAAAATCCGGATGCTCCACGAGAAACTTCTCCCACGGCGCAGGAGATTGACCGCAGAGAATGGCTTCTTGTGACAGCGTCTGCTCATAAACCGACCACGCATCAAAATCCTTCGGCAGCGCAAAACGCGTCATCTCCGCGTCGGAGTAGGGATACCGCAGTACCACCTCATGGGACTGCGGGAACAGCGTGAGCCAAAGCGGCCAAGCCGGCACTCCACCGACAAGCTCGGTGAGACAGTCGGCCAGCGGCTCGAGTCCTTTTGGCAGACCGCCGCTGTTGGCCGGGCGGAACCAAAGGACGGTGACCGGCTCGTACTGCGCTGGCTGCCAAGTCCACACCTGCGGATACTGGTAGCCGAGCTGAAATAGCTCTCCCAAATCCTCCACGCTCACAATTACCGGTTCCGCTGGCGAATCACCCGCGGTAAGCTGCTCGCTAAACTCATCCATCGCGCGCACTGACACACTGAACGTAGCGCCGATGACCACCGACAAGACCAACCCTCGCATCCGGTTCTGCCGACTTCCCGGCAACAAGTTCATGTGCGCTTCTCCTCGCAGCCCCGCCACAGACCAAAGGGGCGCGAACTCAACGCACCCCGCTTTGAGGCACCGCGAAGCGCCCGTCCAGAGAGCACGCCAAGCCGCGCCCTTGCGGGCGCGTGCTCGGACGGTCTCTGGACGAAAATTCGCGGTTTTCAAAGCAGACCGTAGCCGAAAGCTACGCCAAATAAGTTGTTGGTTAGATCGCTTACTTCATCGCTGGACTTCTACGCCTCCGCCGGTGAGAGTGCAACAATTTCTTTGGCCGGAAACTGTACCCTCGCCTGCCGATCCCGTCGCGCCCGGAAGGGCGCTCCCACAATTTGTTTGCCCCTATTTTCTTCGTGCCACGCGCCGCCGGCTTTGATACGTTCCGCGCTCAACGACGGAGGAGACCAGCATGAGCCGAATAATCCGATGGGTTGTGTTGTGTGCGTTTTTGGGTGTGGCGTGGGGCGCGTTGGCGGAGCCGACGCTGGAAGAACGCGTCGCCGACATCGAAGCCTACATGAATAATGGCGCGCGCGCGGCCGCCGAATCCAAGGTGGCGGGGGCCGGTCCCGGTCACAATGGGTTCATGATGGTCTGTGCGGCGCTGGTGTTGTTCATGACCCTGCCGGGTCTGGCGCTGTTTTACGGCGGGCTGGTCCGGCAAAAGAACGTCCTCTCCGTGCTCGCGCAGTGCATGGGGATTGCCGGGCTGGTCACGATTCTCTGGTGGGCGGTCGGGTACAGTCTGGTTTTCGCGCCCGGCACGCCGTTCCTCGGCGGACTGAAGTTCGCGTTCCTCAAGGGGGTGGACAGCGCGCCCAACGGCGACTACGCGGCGTGGGTTTCCCAAAATGTGTTTGCGATGTACCAGATGATGTT